>CAVOCV010000073.1:0-7574 GCA_963694325.1 Candidatus Thalassarchaeaceae archaeon
AATGATCCAACCTTGACTCTGAACGGTATGATTACCGGTTCTGGTGATTCCATGGTCACGGAGTTCGCCAAGATTCGCTTCGCCATGAATGGCGAAGAGGTGGCAGCGTTCGACATCGCCCCGGGTCCATTCTCTGCGGCCATTCCGGTCGGGCATCTTCTCGATGTCGGCGGTGGCGACATCGACATTGGCGTGGCGGCACGATTCCATTGGTCGAGCAACGGCAGTGCCGATTCCATCGTTGTGGATGTCGAGGACATGTCGATCGGTGGCGGTTTCGAGATCGAATGGGATCTTGACCCCGTGTGTGAAAGCCAGCCCGACCAATCCTTTTCCGAAGACGGCGGTGGCCGACTGATCGACTTCCGCTTCACCTGTACCGATGATTACACCGACGCCGATGACCTGATCATTACGGCGTCGAGCGATTCACCTGGAATCATCGAGGCGAGTATCGTCAATGACCAGATTCGCCTCCAGCCTCAGCCGGATATGCACGGCGTCGCCGATGTCACCATCGTCGTGGTGGATGAGCGGGGGAACATCTGGACGGACAATTTGACCGCCCTGATCACACCGGTGGATGATGCGCCTGAGATGGATGTGCTTCCCGTCGTGGTATCGATCGAAGTCGGTGATGTGCTGCAATTGCCCTTTGGCTATTCAGATCGAGATACCGACGCTCAATTCTTGACTTTCAACGTGACGCCCGATTGGGCGGTCGTCTCCGGTGGCATGCTGTGGATTGCACCGACCGTGGCTGGCTCGCACTTCCTCACGGTCTCTCTCTCCGATGGCACGACAACCATCGACCAGCGGATGACCGTGACCGCGACGTTGCGCGCAGACCTCTGGGTCCAGAGTATTGAATTGAGTCACATTGGCGTCGGGGAAGGCGACCTGACAGATGGCGACGATGTTCTCATCGAAGTCTACGTGAAGAATGACGGACAGACCATGGCCCAACCCGTCACGGTTCGCTGCACCGTCGATGGCCTGACCGTTGACACCGATCAAATCGGCGTCATCGAACCCTTGTCTCTGGAGACGGCCCAATGCGAATGGGCCATCTCGGGAAGTGGGAATGTGACGCTCAGCATCGAGATTGATTGGACCGATGAAATCGATGAGACGAACGAGGTCAACAATCTGATCTCCTATCCGCTCGTGGTCGAGCCCGGTGTGGAGAACCCCGGCACACCTAGCGATGCTTCAGAATCCGAGAGCAAAGGCGATGGCAATTCCAAGATGCTCTGGGGCGGCCTCATCATCGTCGGATTGTTCGGTCTAGCTCTGCTGCAATTGGGCCCCGGTCGCATCCGCCGCATCGAATGAGCGGATTCGGCCAATCAAACGGCTCCTCCGGGCTGATAATGGTAAAATCGGCCTGAATGGTTATACCCGGTCGTCGCATCTTCGGGTCGTTCCCACAATGATCGGTGCTCCGGTCAGGGGGTGTGGAACGGGGTGGTGTACCACATGGCAAAACTGAAGATCCGTCTCGAGAACGAGACTTGGGTGTACGAAGAATTTGAACAGGCGTGAACGGTTCTATAGGATTCATTCCTCTGCGGAGGGCGACTTCTTCCAGGCTTTTGGATAGATGTCTGCTGCCAGGAAGACCGATTCAGGTCTTGCGACTTCTCCCGTCTTCATGTCAGCGATCATTTCCGACCGTGTCAACATCGAGGCTGTTGCGACCAATTCGCCTTTGAGGGTCATCAGCCGCACCGTGTCTCCACGCGCGAGGTCAGGTGCGACCGAGACGATGCCCGGCCGGTTGAGTGCGGCGCCATGGGCGACCGCGGCGGCGGCGCCATCCTTGATGACGACAGCGGGAAGGTCTGAGACCAGTGATTCAACCGGTGCGAGGACCTTTCGAATCGCCTCCTCTTCTCCCTTCTCTCGCCACAGCCACAGGGCGTCGGCGAGTTCCTGCAGGCAGATGACGTGGTGTTCAGCGAATCGGCCCGAACGGGTTCGGCGCAATTCTTTGAGTTGGATGGGATGGCCCAGAAGCAGCCCGATGTCGCGGGCGAAGGTACGCACATAGGTGCCCGCATCGCAGGTCATCTCGATAACCGCATCCCGTCCATCGACCCCGAGGAGTCGATTGACCATGTTCCGCGAACGGACCTGCACCTTGACCGCGGAGATCTCGGGCGGGACGTTGTAGACCTGACCGGATAGTTGGGTGATGGCCCGTTCCAGGGCATCCGCATCGAAGGCGCGCGGAGCGCGCAGCACACAGACGTAGGTCTTGTCATGCGCGAGAACCTTCTTCGTCAACCGCATCGAACGGCCAGCGAGAAGGACGAGCACACCGGTGGCGAAGGGATCGAGTGTGCCACCATGGCCCAATTTGTCGACCCCGAGCAGGTCACGAGCCCATGCGGATACCTGGTGGCTATTCGGTCCAGCCGGCTTGTCGATGACCAGCATTCCCGCTTCCAGTAATGCCTCCAGCGTGCGGTCGATGGGGGCACATCCGTGGGCGTTTGAGGTCGTCGAATCCGCGTCGATTGTGATGGTTGTCATGTGTTCTCCTCCAGACGGGTCAGCACCGCATTCAAGACATCATCGATGGAGAGGTCATCGGAATGAATGATACAATCATAGGGTTCTCGGGATTGAATGTCGATGTCGTAGAGCTTTGCATAACGCGCTGCATCCGAGGCCATTCTCGCATCGCCTTTGTCCCGTTGATCCTGCATGGCCCCGCCCTCACGGCTGACCACACGGCGGGCGCGTTCGTCGGCGCTAACCTCAACCCAGACCCGCAGGCATTCGAGTTCGAGGTTGTGTGCCCACCAGCCAGCGAGCCGACTTTCGACGACATCTGGGCCGTCTGGCGAGGTCATGCGATCCTGCAGCAAACGGTCGAGGTCTCGGTCGACCTCTGGGTCGGAGAGGCAGAGCTGGCTGAAGTTTTCGAGAGAGATGTTGCGGGCGCTTGCCTCTTGGCGGAAGATTTCACCGCCATTGACACTGGACCAGCCCTTGGCAGTGCAGAGGTTGGCGACCAGGGTGCTCGTGCCTGAACCGGGATGACCGCTGACGGTGACGCGGACCACGTCAGCGCCTCCACTCCTCGAAGCAGACGGTGCATCGGTTGCGCCCACTGCTCGTTCTGACAATCTCGTTGCCCGAACAGCCCGGACAGGTCGCGCCTTCCACAACCATGGATCTGGAGCGGCTTCGAGCGGCGGCCGATTCAATGATCTCAGGTGCGGCTTCCTCCTCTTCCTGTGTACCGCGCATGCGTCGTTGGCTGCGCTGGGTGCGTCGGCTGCTTTTCTTGTCGGATTTCTTCTCCTTGAGCAGGACGAGCAATGGCTCCTCCATCTTCTCGCCGGCCAGCACCCAGGGATGGGATCGGTACCGGAACATTCGGATGTGACGGTCGACGACCCGGCCGAGCGGTGCGCTCAGGGTGATGTAGGCACCGATCCAAGCGGGGAAGATCAGGATTCGACCCTGAAATGACCACTGCGCAGTCCATGGAAGGCTGATGTGGCCGACCCGAAAATTATCGACCATGACATACATCCAACTGAAGATGCCAATGATGAAAATCATCGTGAACATCATCGGTTTCATCATGCTCATCGACTGCTTGGTCGATTCGGGCATCAGGTACATCTGCATCTTCTGAATCTTCTCCAATCGGACATGGTCGCGGGCCAGTCGTGCCTCGTTCAACAACTTGCGAAGTTCCTTGTTGCGGTGGTTCAGGTGGGCTTGCTTCAGAGGGTCGACGAAAATTGCGCGGAAGACCGTGTTGACAATCATGATTGTCGAGCCGACCAGCAGAACGGTGGGGACGAAGTACTGGTCGTGGAAGGGGATGGCCGGTTCGAGAACGCCACCCGCAAGGACGGCCATCGATTCACGTAGAGATTCGTTGAGCATGATGAACGACATGCCGATGAGCAGGATGATCGGCATCAGGAGCTGGCCGATGGGAAGTTCGGGCTCCTCCGGAATCTCTTCGGTCACGTTTCTCGCGCATAGAGGGCGCGCCATCAACCCTTCGGGTTGAATCCGACGCATTCAGGGGGACGAAGAGTTCATTCCCCGCGGCGGGGATGGCTTGGCGTGGACAGCCCTGAACAGGCACTGCGCGAGGCGCACGCGGCGGAGGTCGAGGGCAACCTCGCTGGGGCCGAATCCATCCTGCGAGATTCTTGCAAGCGCTGGAAGCGTGAACCGGAGTTCAAGATGCGCCATGGGCGTGTTTTGCGACGAATGGGATTGGAGAAAAAAGCCCTGAAGGTCTATCGAACGCTCCTCAAAGCCCACCCTCAACGCGCGGACGCCGCCACCGCTGCCGCCGAGTGCGCGATGGCACTGGGCAAAGCGCGCCTCTCGGAAACCCTCTGGGGCCGGGCATTGGCCGTCGGTGCCTCCTCAGATGAGTCGACCGCCGGCCTGTGCCGGGCGATGTGGCTCCGCGGCCAGAAGGAAGAGGCTTGGCAGCGTGCCCTGCAAGCCTTCGTCCAACAGGGCCGCATCGGCAAAAGTCTGCACGCCTTCCTTGAGGAGTGCGCCCCCATTCTTGGAGAGGCCGTGCCCGAACTCGATCTACTCGAGATCGGCGAATTCGCAGAGGAGCCCGCTGGATTGAGTGCGATTCGAACCGAATCTCAACTCCCACAGACCGCTTTCGCATCTGATTCGATGGAGGCCATGGCGGGCATCGCCGCCGATGACCTGACAACATTGACAGATGTGTCCGTCACAGACGCTTTGCTCAGCTCCGGAAACGAAGAGGGTGCTGCTGTCGACATGAGCGCATTGGCCTTGCCTAAACCGGATATCTCCGCTCGACCCGAGGTTGAGATCCCGGAGGACCTTCTCGACTTCGACTGAATTCGCTCAGAACTTGAACGAACAGACGCTGCATTCGGATAGACCGGGGGCATTCTCTGCATTGCAGATCGGACAGGTCTGGACCTCACCATCGGCGGCTGCCTCAGGTGCATCTCCACCAGTGATCTTGGCCAGAGCGGCATCCATCGCATCATCTTCAGGGGAATCGGAGACATCCGCTTCAGGTTCAGGTTCCGCTTCCTCGGCCGGCTCTTCGGCGGCCTCCTCAACGGCTTCCTCTTCCTCGCCTTCCTCTTCTTCAGCTTCCTCGGCTTCCTCAACGGCTTCCTCAACGGCTTCCTCTTCCTCGGCTGCTGCCTCGGGCTCGGGTTCCGGTTCGGGCGCGGGTTCATCCATCGGTGAGATGTCGTCTTCGACCTCAGCACCGACGTCGATGCCGTGGACTTCTTGGGCGTCGCTGACCTTGAATCCGGCTTCAGGGTCTCCCTTGAATTCGTAGGAGACCTCGATGCGCTCGCCTCGGCCCACGGTGCCAATCTTCCACGACATCTTCTTGCCGTCGGTGGTCGCTTCTTCGGTCATCTTGCACTTGACCTTGCCACCACCTGAGGTGGTTGCCTTCCACTCGACGAGTTCGAATGCGCCCGGGATGATGTCGTGAATGATGACATCCTGTAGGGCTGAATCCGCTCGGTTGTTGAACATAATCATCACTTCGTAGCGGCCGGCTCCGCCAGCCGGGAAGACCTCCTTCCCAGAGTCGTAGTTGACCTTGCGGTGCGTCACTCGCACAGCGGGGACAACGTTGAGTCCACGGGTTGCGACAGGACCGAATCTCTCGGCACTGAAATCGATGCGCGCCGGTGCGGCGACCACATCATTCGCGGGGCTGGGGTCGGGTGCGGTGAGCGGATAGGAGATGCTCATCTTGTGACCCGGGGCCAGGCCGATGGGACCCTTGGTGCCAATGGTGATCAGCATCGTGTGTCCGGGGCCGTCCGGTGAGACGCGGTTCTCTTCCAGCGTGATGCCTTCTTTGAGTTCGACGCGGAACTGGTCGCGAATCAGCTCGTTGCCGTCGATGCTCGCCTTCAGGCCGTCCGCATCGGGTGCCGTGAAGATGCCCGGCACATCGTCGGTGATGCGCAGCAGGTTGATCGTCGCTGAGCCGGTGTTCTCGATTTCCATTGTCGCCGTCAGATCGGTCGACCGATAGTGGCGAAGGACATCGATGGAGTAGTTCTTCTCGACCGCGGCTTCGAGCACCTCGATGGTCAACGGTTGCAGCGTGACCGTGCCTTCCGTGGCCTGACTGACCCGCGGGATGACGGTGTAGAGCAACTCTTGGCTGAAAGTCGGCTTGTCGCCCGAATGAACGACCTCCACATCGCTCTCCCAGCGTCCATCCGGCAGAACATCATCGGTGACGTCCGAGATGTCGAACAGGGCCTCGCTCTCACCGGTCTGTGTGACGGTGAGGTTGGTCAGGTCGACGGTGAACGACGACCGGTTCTCGAAGACTGCCTGACAGCGGTAATTGTCGGGGCGGTCGTCCTCATCGACGACCATGTAAGAGAATCCTCGGCAGTGCGCATCGATCTCTTGGAAGCACATGCCTGACAGGGTGGCATCGGCGGAGTAGGTCGCCGTCGCATGGCCTGCATCGATTGCGTCGATCGCTTCAGCGGTGACGGCGGTCGGCACGGAGAGCGTGCGACTCTCGCCCGAGGGCAAGCGGCCGACGTCCCAGGTGACGGTGTCACCTTGCTTGTCGAATCCTTCACCTTCTCCGACTTGAATCTGGACCGGGAAGACGCGGGTGACGACGATGTCGTTCAACTGGACCGGGCTCAGATTCTCGACCTCGATTTCGAGGAAAATTTGCTGGGCATCGCTGTCGCGGACGACAGAGAGGCTGCGTTCTTGATCTCGCTCTGGGTTGGTGTCGATGCGCTCTCGCACACAGAGCATGCGGGGGCCTTCAACGCCGTAGTCGACGCTCTCGTCCGCACCGGCCTCGAGCTCTGCAAAGGGCAGATCGCCAGAGATGTCGGCGTGGTCGGTATTTGCCAGAAGCACATCGATGTCCCAGAGGCGATCCTTTGCGCTCGGGTTCGCGAGGGTGAGTACACCACTGACGGATTGCTTGACGACTTCGCCGTCGGCGGACAGGGTGACATCCTCAACTTCACTGAGGGTGCCGACCAACTTGTCGCCGGGAATGGCATCGACGGACGCAGCGGCTCGGATTGTGCCGCCGGCCAACGAGGGCGCGGCCACTTCAGCCGGCGCCTCTTCCGCGACGTCTTCAGCATCATCCGCCTCGGGTTCGGCGGGCGGTGCGAGTAGATCCAATGCAGGCGGTGCGGGGGGCGCCTCATCGGCCTCCTCCTCTTCTCCAGCCTCATCATCTGCGTCCGATTCCTCTTCGGCATCGCCAATCTCGGGTGGTGCCGGCGGTGCCGGCGGTGCGAGCAGATCGAATTCGGGGGAATCCTCGGCCTCTTCCTCATCCGCCAATTCAGGCGGTGCGGGTGGTGCCGGAGGTGCGAGCAGGTCCATGCCGGGGGGCGCGGGCGGCTCTGGCGGTGCGCCGGGTTCGGGATGGGCCAAGTCGCTCAGGAGATCCATCGGATCGGCGAGATTGTCATCTTCCATGCCGGGTGGTGCAGGCGGCTCGGGCGGCATCGGTGGCACGTCGAGATCCGGGGGGGCCGGCGGCGTGGGCGGCGGTTCAAGGC
>CAVOCV010000074.1:0-7559 GCA_963694325.1 Candidatus Thalassarchaeaceae archaeon
GCGATCGACGGCAGTTTGGACACGCAGGAATACTCGGACAACGTGCTGGATCACTGGAACATGAGCTACCTGATGAATCCGTTCACCGCCTCCCAGAACTTCGTTCTCGACTACAATGGATTCGATTCCACGACCAACCCCGTCACCTCGGGCGTTGTGCCTGAGTTCTACTGGTATGTACTCGCTCGCTGGTCGCCATGGAACGGCGGCAACGATGTCGACATCGACGGCGACGGCGACAGTTTACAGAATGGCCTCGACGTCGACCAAGATTCCGATGGGCTACCCGATTGGTGGGACCAAGACGAGGGCAATGATGGCCAATTGGACATCAACGATTTCAAGATGGGCGGCACGCTGACCAATACCAATGAGTGCGGCTGGACGCGCGAGTTCCAGTACACCTGCGGCTGGAATTATGCAGCGACGTACCGCCTGCCTCTCCAAACGGGATTCCAGAATGGTCAACTCAGCGTACCGTTCTCGATTCGCCCCGACCCAACCTATACCGATGGCACCTATGACGGCGCCAACTCTGCCCCGTTCGAATCAGAACGGTCCTGCACCTCCGCTTCGTGTTACCAAATTGAGTTCAACGGACAGACTGTGGCGGCGTTCAACTACTCCGAAGTCGCTCACAACCGGGACCTATTCCTGACCTGGATCGGTCTTGGCACCGGCTTGTGGACGTGGAATGCGGACATCAACGGGAATTGGTTCCCCGATGAGCACCTCGCTGACATGTACAACGACGATGTCGACCCCGATGACGACTGCGGCAACGATGTCGTCACCGGTGGTGGATTCACCTATGCCCCCTCATGTCAATTCAACGATACCGCGGACCTCGACGATGATCTTGACGGAATGTACGATCTGTTCGATGTCGACGACGACAATGATGGGATTTGGGACTATCTCGAGGTCGACACCAATTTCGATTGGGATGATGATGCGAATACGCTGCCGCCAGGCAATTTCTTTACCGGATTCAATTGCGCTGACAATGACGATGACGGCACCGATTCGGACCCCGATGATGACGGCTGGTATCAAGCGGTCTGGGATCAGGGTGTCCAAGGTCAAGGACTGCTCTCCCCCGAATTCTATGACGTTGACAACGACAATGACGGCGTGCCGGACGGCGAAGATTTCGACGACGACAACGACGGCGTCCTCGATGTGGATCAGGAACTGATCTGTTTCTGGGGTGAGGAACAATCCCCATGGGATCACGACAACGATGGCATCCTCGACTGGGCCGATGACGATTGGGACGGCGATGGCCGCTCAAACGCGGCCGAGAGCGGCGAGGCCAACCCGTTGGTGGCTCCATGGGACCACGACAACGACGGTCTGCGCGATGACATCGACCTCGACGACGATGCCGACGGCATGCACGACGAGGACGAGATCATGCTGTGGCCCACGCGATTCGCTCGCAACTCGACGAACCCCTGGGACCACGATGACTTCGGTGGCGGCGAGGGTCTGGCCAATCCGTCCGACCCCTTCACAGGACCCGATGCGGTGGATCTGGATGATGACAACGACAGCCGAGAGGATGCAGACTTCGACATTCTTGAAGAGGGCGAGACCGCTTGGTGCAATTCCACGAATGTGACGAGCAGTGACTGGGATCACGACAACGATTGTGTGCTCGACGAGGACGACAAGATTCCGACCCGCGTCGAGATGTTGATCCCCGAGAAATTGTATCTGGATGCTCAATTCCCAGCGATTTTCACAGGCACCGTCTATGCGCTCAATATCACATCGGGCAACTTCACACCCACCGGTTTCCTTCCCGTTCAGGTGCATATCGCTTGGATTCAAAACGGCACGACGGCGGTCGAGACGATCAACGTCCTGTCGAATGAATGGGGTGCGTTCAGCGTCGGTCAATTCCTCTTCCCTGAGGACATTCATGTCGGCGACAACACGACCTATGAAATCTGGTCGGAAGTCACGGAGATGTTCATTCACGACGGCTCGGAATCGACGAAGTATCCCATCGCAGTGCATGCGAACTTGTCGCTGGATTACGTCGCTTGGACCTACTTCCGCAGCGATGAGCAGCCGCTCTGGCTCGACTTCAAGAGTCACTATACCGCCGATTGGGAGCGCGGCATCTTCGACCGACGCATGGAGCATGCGCCGATCACCTTCTCCATCTCTGGTGGTCCCTTCGGCAATCGCACGACACCGACCAATTACACCGGCTATGGCATGGGCTTCCGCGCCGATACCGGTGGTTGGGCGAGTATGACCTATGTGCAGCAAACCGGCGCATTGGGCGATTGGAAGCAGGTTCGATGGAATTCGACCTTTGACAATGGTCTGGGCATGTTGCCCGGCGGCTACGAGGAGATCGTGTGGAACAACTTCACGCTCGGTCACGATGTGGTCGGCACCTATGCCTACTCCAACACGAGTCTACCCGTCGGTGATTACGAGATCACCGGCCGCGTCGACCCCTCACTCGCGGGTGAATGGCCATGGCCTTACACCACTGGTGATGAGACCGAGCCGTTCATGATTCGCAGCATGCACCGCATGTATGTCGAGGCGGAGATTATCATCGAGGGTGTCAACCCGGTCTACTATTACGACCTCACCCAGTTCACCGGCAGCAGTTACGGCGCTTGGCGCGCCCTGTTCAACGAACAAGGTCTCATCAATGGCGGCATGAGCTTTGACGAGGCAAAACTCGGCAAGCCCTACGCACAATTGTGGGATGGGGACCCCGCCACGTTGATCGGTGAATCGAGCAAGTTGCGACCCTTCCTGCGCTCCAATGGGACACATTGGTTCATCACGATGCAGAATGGCGGCGACTTCGACGCACCACCCTGTGGCCAGATTGACCCGACCGACCCGATCAGCCCACTGCGCTGTGAGATCGTGCCCGAGATGAATACGGGCGAGACCTTCCGAGTCATCGGCAACGTCACCAATCGCACCGGAACGCCGTGGATTCAGGACCCGATGGCCCTGCAGGTCGACCTCGACCACAACGGCATCTTCCAAGGCAGTCAGGAGACCGGCTACGCGCGCGTGCCCAGCATGTACGGCGGCGAAGCTCGCTTCGACTACAACTGGACCTGGTACAGTCAGTATCAGGCCAGCACCTACGGCGTGCGTGTCGACTTCACCAACTCGGAGTTCTACTTCACCGGCAATCAGACCAATGTGCTCGCTCCAACTGGGGCGTACAACAACATCTCGGTGGTAGGAACCACAGACTTCCAGCTGAACACGCTGCCACGTCTGTATCGCAACCAGAACACGACCGTCGAGGCACGATTGGTCGACAATGCATTGCAACCTGTGAAGAACGCCCCAGTCAATTGGACGTGGTCCGCGACAGGCGAGAACAATTTCTCAGAGACCGATTCGAATGGTGTCTTCAAGATTGACTTGAACGTCAGCGAACAGCATCAGTTGGGCAACTTCAGTTTGCAGTTCTCCTTCCCCGGCAATCCCAGTCTCAAGGGAGTGCTGGTGCATCAGGAAATGTGGGTGGTCAGCCGCACCTTCGTCGATTTGATCTCGACCACGCCAAATGTCCGCAGCAGCGGCGAGGTGTGGCAGTTCACAGCGATGGTGACCGACGACAATCGCACGCCAGTGCTCCGCGACACCGGTCAGGGCCTCGATGGCTCCGGTTCGGAGGGT
This sequence comes from Candidatus Thalassarchaeaceae archaeon, assembly GCA_963694325.1. Classification (GTDB taxonomy): domain Archaea; phylum Thermoplasmatota; class Poseidoniia; order Poseidoniales; family Thalassarchaeaceae; genus MGIIb-P. The sequence continues at coordinate 3,679 of CAVOCV010000074.1, forward strand.
GGCATCGTCCAGGTCATCTTTGAGGGCACGGACTTCGACAACGTGCAGCACCGACAGGTGATGTTCGAACTCGAGCCGAACGCCGGCAGCATCCACGAGCAGATCCTGCTCAATGCACAGATTCTGCGCGAAGACCCGGCCTCTTACCTGCCGGATGGATTCGGACCGGTCAACGTCATCCTTCGATTCGAGGAAAACCTGCCGAACGAAGGTTGTCAGGAATTGGAGGATTACCAACTCGACCTGCAAGGTGCATGGGACCCGTGCATTGCAGTGCAGGGCAGCGACCACTACCGTCGCATCATGCAGTACAACGTCGATGGATTCTCCCTCATCGGGCGCACGACGCTCGATGTCGATGACCAGATCGTCTACACGAGCGAGGTCGACCCGGTCACTGGCGAGAACATCGAGAAGCCGATGACCGTCACCGGCCAATTGATCGATGAGTTGGGCAGCAACCTCACCAACCGTGGCATCCGCGTCTCATACGAGATGCAGGGCGGTGCACAAGGTGTGGTCTCCTGTCAACCCGGCAGCACGGATGCGGACGGATTCTTCGACATCACCTGTCCGCTCGATGACGTGATGGCAGGCCAAGCGCGCGTCACGGTGGAGTACAATGCGTACGACAACAACGACAAGTATCGCTACAAGAACGCCAGCATCACCCGGCTGTTCCCTGTGTTCAGCAACTCCACGGTGCACATCTCCGAGGTGGGTCCCTTCAAGACCGACGTCGACACCTACCAGTTCCAGAACGGTCAGGTCTACCCGGTGCTCTACCTCAAGGAGAGCTACCACGTGCAAGGACTGCTGCAGCAGAGCAATGGCAACCCGCTCGGCGGCAAGTGCCTGAACATCTACATCGATCCCGAGACCAACACCCGCCCGGTCGCGACCGCGATCACCGGCGATGAGTTCGGTGCCATCGATTGGTTCAGTGGCGATGCTGACCAGAACCCGAGTCGAAAGGGCATCGAACCGAGCGGAAATACCCTCGAGGGCTTCCGCACGCTCCGACTGGCCTACGAGCCCGACATCGAGGTACCTGGCGGCTGCCGCAGTGAAGCGAACGCCGTGGTCAATGGCTCATTCATGGACATCCAAGTCCTTGTGCGAAGCCGTGTTGACATGGTTGTGAAGACGCCGTGGCACAATGCCGACGGATACCAGCCAGGTGAGCAGATCGATGGCGCTGTCGCCATTCTACGCGACCGCATCGACCTCGCTGTCGAGAACGAGCACGTGACCTTCGTCTTCCAGTACGAGAACGGAACCGGCGTGTGGGTCACAGAGTCGATCGAATATCACCGCACCAACGAACAGGGCGTGGCGAACTTCTCATGGAAGTATCCAGGCACCAACGTGCCGAGTGATTCCACCGGTGAGGCGAGCGCCCGAGATGGACGCTGGCGCATCACGGCGATGTTCGAAGGCAGTGATCTGTTCAAGGAATATGGTGACAACCGCAGCCGAATCGTCTTCCTCGGCGATGCTCCGGAGGCACAATCCAGTGCGTGGGACCTGAAGGTGATGCTACCGATCATCATCGCCTTCCTGTTCGCTGCCATCATCGGCGCGGTCATGTACAAGCGCTACAGTGAACGACGTCGAATCGAGATTCTACGCGGCATCCTGACCGACTCACTGCTCGCCCTCCAGGCGCGCAATGAGTACATCCAGGTGATCTTCAACTGCTACAAGGATCTGGTGAGATTCTTCCGCCAGCATGGCTTCATGAAGAAGGTGTATGAGACAACCCGTGAATTCGAATGGGCCGTTCGCAGCGCGTTCTACATGGTGCCTACGGATCAGTTGGATGGGTTCCTCGAGATCTTCGAAGAAGCCCGCTACTCGGACCACGACATCGGCCTCGCTCAGCGCGACAAGGCGATGGGCACGCTGACGGCGATCACCCAATCGATCTCGATGGCGCTCGGCGACTCCATGATCGCACGAACCGAAGATCACGATGCCTCCCTACATGGCAACCTGGTCAAGGCAGGCGAGTTCGTCGATGCCGAGGGCAACATGCAGCAGGCTGGACTCGGCGAGGATGCCGAAGACAGCAACTTCAGCTTCTGAGCTGAATGACAACACGAGCCTTTCCGGGGGCGGAAGCCCCCGGGAAGGGACTCAAGCCAACCATTGACAGGCGCGGGCCACCGTTGTGCACAGGCCGAACGCGTGGATTCGCTTCATTCGATGGCCTCCTCGATGAACTCGCCTTTGGCGTCGAGCAGTTCGACGGAGAGGTCGACCTGAGCACAGATATCGAGGATTTCCTCGTGCATCTGATCGCTGAACAGGTCCAGTGCATCCAGTGTTCCACTGCCGCGAAGCGAGTCGAATAGATGGTTGAGAACACAAGATACACCGTAGGCTTGACCGGCGCGGAATGCATGGTCCACGCCGCCCGCCTCGGGATCCTCTGCCCGCAGCCGCATCATCACCTGCTGGGCATAGGCGGCGAGTGCTCCGTAGGAAATTTCCATGGTCGCCGCCGTGCCATCGTCCGCCTCCAAACCCGCCTGCGCCGCGGCCAAAGCGACCGCTGCACACTCACCAAATTTTGCGTGGGCAGCGATGGTATCGCTTGCCTCAAGTTCCATCGCCTCGTTCATCAGCTCCTTCCAGTCAACCATGTGAATCACACCGTGCGCGGGGCTTGACCAACATGAGCATTGGCCCGTTCACGGCCCCCGTAGGGGGCCTAAGGTCAGGCGTGGGGTTCATAACACAAGGGCCGGTCGCGCGGCTACCCACGTCGAGGGAGTCATATGGCGAAGAACACAAAGACCAACCCCGGCCTTGTCACCCTCATCGGTGAACTCAAGGCCCAGACCCGGTCGAATGGTGCTCCGCTGTGGCGAGACGTCGCGCTGAGGCTCGAGAAGAGCCGAAGCAATTGGGCTGCACCAAACCTGAGCCGCCTGAGCCGCTATGCTGCGGACGAGGATTTGATCCTCGTTCCCGGAAAGTTGCTCGGCAGCGGCGATGTTGAGGGAAAGCACACCGTCGCCGCCTACAGCATCAGCACTTCGGCCCGCACGAAGATTGAGGCAGCTGGCGGCAAAGTCGTCACCATCCCTGACCTCATGAAGAAAAACCCAGAAGGCAAGGGGGTGTACATCCTTGGTTGAAGGCACCACCTACATCTACAACGCAGAGGACAAAATCCTCGGCCGCCTGGCGAGTATCGTCGCAAAGCAACTCCTGACCGGCCAGCGTGCCGGCCTGGACACGCGCGTCATCATCGTCAATGCGGAGAAGGCCGTCGTCTCGGGCAAGCGCACCAGCGTGTTGACCGATTACCGGTCCAAGTACGAGTTGAACCACGCCCGCAAGGGTCCGTTCTTCCCGCGCATGCCCGACCAGATTCTCAAGCGCACCGTGCGCGGCATGTTGCCCTACCAGAAGAACAGCACCGGCCGCGGCGCCCTCAAGGCGCTTCGTGTCGAGATCGGCACCCCTTCGGACCTGTCCGGAGAAGACCTGCCCGATGGCTGCGAATGGGGTGACCAAACCAAGATCGACCGCCCGCTTCCCGCTCGATACGTCCGTTTGGGCGAGATCAGCAAGGAGCTCGGCGTCACCGTCCGATGGGAGGCTGAGTGAAGATGGCGAGGAAGAAGAAAAAGCAAGCCAAGGTGGTCAACACCTCCGGCAAGCGCAAGACAGCGATCGCCCGTGCCACCGTCAAGGCGGGACAGGGCCGTGTTCGCCTCAACTCCGAACCGATCGAAATTCTTCGACCGGACCTCGCCCGCAACAAGGCGATGGAACCCCTGACGATCGCGGGCGCGATGAATCGCCTCGCCGACGTCGACATCAATGTCAACACCACCGGCGGCGGCCAGATGGGCCAGGTCGACGCG
>CAVOCV010000075.1:0-7486 GCA_963694325.1 Candidatus Thalassarchaeaceae archaeon
GAGGTTCCCGAGGTTCCCGAACCACCCGATTGTTCATCCCGGTGCTTGGCGCGCTGGCGGGCCCTGAGATACTTGAGCGGGTGGTCCATCCACTCGCGGCTGCACAATGAGGAGGAGACGTCGCCGCGGCTGACTGGGCAGCAGGCACTCATCTGCAACTTGGCGCAGCCGTGCGGGGTATACTCGTGCTGATAGACGTGGCCGATCTGGTAGCGAGTGGTGTCCTCGGAATAATCCGGCGCATTGACGAAGAAGGCATGGGCCTCATCCTCGGTCAGACCGATGACTCGTGAGATGCTCGCCAAGAACACCCGGCCGACGTGATTGACGTTGACCGAGGTGGCGAGTTGCTGGGTGATCTCCGCCATGCAGGGGGGCCAATCTGACTCATCTGCCGAAGTGAACGATACCTCGGTTGTCGCCTGATGCTGCAACAGTCCGATGATGCGGCCGATCTCATCTGCCATCGTCCCTGCGAAGGCCTCATCCATCCGTTCCATACGTTCACGGCATTCCGCGATGAGCGCATTTCGAATGCGCTCCTTGATCAGTCGGGACAGGCGCTGTTGGCTATTCTCACCCGAGGCCGGAGAGAGAATCACCCAGCCATCACGAACCGGCCGATTCGGCAGTCGCCAATAGGCACCCGAAATCTTGGGGCAGAGTTCCAGATAATCGACCAGGCGGACCTCCCAATTGCCCGCCGCCCCGAGGCGCACCCCACCCAGATAGGTCGAGGCGAGGCGTTGGAAGGAATCCGGATGCTCGACCGTGCCCCACAGATGGTCGGCCCGGCTCGATTCACCCTCCGCCCATCGACCGAGGAGTCTCTCATCAAACGAGGCGCATACCGTCACCATCGCGTAGAGAAAGGAGAGGCATTCCACCATCTGTCCATAGGGTGTGTGGATGTCGACACTCGTCGCCGCATCGATGTCCTTGTGAACGATCGATTCGACCAAACGTACCCGCGCTCGGGCGCGAACCTCCTCCAACCACTCGACTTCAACCAAAGCTTGGATGTCGACTCCATTTTCATCCATATGACCCCTGATCGCCGGCTTCGCCTGAGGAAGGAATGGATACCTCGCCAGCACGACGGGGTCCTCGATGGCGGGAGGGTTGAGCGGTGTTGGCATGGAGAATCAAGCGTGTGAACGAGGGTTCTTCAAGACTCTCCAACCCATGCGGTCTCTGTGGCGACCACGACCCGACCGGACCTGACCGCTGAGCTGGTCGCGTTACAGGACGAGATTCGCAGTGATTTCGGTTGGGATGTGAAGGATGATCTTGCCAGTGCCTTCGCCTTGAAGGATGCGTGGCCCCGCACAAAACGTCCACTCACCCTATTGCGAATTCAAGAGCGTCTGATGCTTGCCCCGATCACGGTTCTTGGTGCGGCGGTCGAGGTCGAAGACGTCTACAAGGCCTTGCAGGATGGCCATCATATCATCGCTGCGGATGGTGCGATCGGTGTACTGTCCGAACTTGAATCATTTTTCATCGCAGAGGCATGGTCGCGCATCATCTGTGTCGTCAGCGATGCGGATGGTGCGCCTGAACATCTGGATGAGGCGGCCCGTAGAGGCATTCCCTTCGTTCTCCATGCCCACGGGGACAATCGTCGGGCCTGGGGTCAATTCCTCAACAGACTCGAGGATGTCGACCTTCAACTCGTGCTCTCGCACCAGACGCCAAACCCTCTCGCCGGTATGATCAATCCCGGTGGATTCACCGATGGTGACCGAGCCGTCTGTCTCGCCCTGCACCTTGGCGTTGCACCCGATTCCATCCACTTGGCGGGCTTCAGAACGGACCGAATCGGGCGCTGGACCGGTGCGACCCACCCTGAACGTAAGGTGCGTAAACTCATCTGGATGGCCCGCATCCTCGACCGTGTGGGGGTGAAGATGTGAATCTCGTTCACGAGGCCATGCACCGCGAGAAGGAGGAGGATGATGGGAAGAAGAAACCCGGCAAGGCCATCCCAAAGGATGGCCGTGCACGAATGGTCGCCACCCTGCTGACCTGGTTGCTCCTCAATCTGATCTGGTTGTACGCTTCGGATGCCGTCGCCGTCAACGAGGTGCACGAGCACGGTGGCCAAATCAACCGAAATTACCTGTTGGATGTGCCGGACATGATGGGGATGGACCGGGAAACCCCCGTGGGCCTGACCTGTGATTATGCACCGAGGAATGCGAGTTCTCCTGTCGTCAACGTCGAGCTCAGTCACGTGTCTCCCGACGAGAGCATCGAAATTCTGTGGGAGGGCGAATCGACCGAAGCCTGTCCAGACATGTCCCTCTCATTGGAACCCGGGAAGCATTACTTCACGACCCGTGTGGTGATGGAAGACGGTCAAGCCGACATATACCCCTCCCGCAATCTGAGTGCCGAAATGGATCTCGGCATGCGACTGTGGCAACCGTTCCGGACCGAGGGATTCGTCGCTGCCAATGTCCTCGGTCTGGTGCTGGGAATCGTCGACCGAACGATCCGTCAGATGGCTCAGCGACGCAAGGATGCGCTGGTGCGCAACATGCCACTCCACACCCGACGCCAACAGGAGGAGTGGGAACAGATCGTCCAATCCGTCTCCGGCGGCGATGCGGTCGATGTCGAGGGCCTCGTCATGGGACCGACCGGGTCGGCCGATGAGAGCATGGAGGTTCAACGGCGCCGCATGCGAGAGCAATTCGCCGCGCAATCTAGCGAGGCCGACGGCGACATCGCCCCCTTCGAGGATGAGGATGCCATCGACTTCGAGGACGAGTTGGGCGAGGGCACGACCGAGGGCCTGACCGGGGCGGTCGAAGAGGACCGGAGCATTCGCACCGTCGGTGACCTATGGCGCCGATTGGGTGGCTCTTCCAATGAGAAGAAGAAAGGAAAGCGCTGATCAAATATCGATGAAATCGTCCAACGTGAATACCTTCACTCGATCATTCTTGAACAGAGAATCGACACTTTTCGCCAATTGGTCAACGCGCTGTCGGGTGTACATGTCGACCCCGTAATGCTCGATGACGTGCTGCATGACGCGGATGTATTTCCGCACAGCACCCTCACTGACGGTGAGGGCGAGATTGCCGCCACACAGATGAGATTCTCCACCCGTGAACGACATGCCACGCCGCATTCCGCCGCCGCCGCCACGGTTGGCATTCGGATCCTTGATGCATTTGCCCGCGAGCGGCCAACGGCGGTATGATTCGCCGCAGCGGACGCAGCGAATCTTTTGCCGGGTGAAGGCGACCAGATTGCCGCGCAGATCGGGCAGGAAGTGAGACTCCACGACCTGGCTCGCGACCTTGCGGACATCCACAGCTCGCAGGCGTTGACCGAGCAGAAGTTGTGCATTCATCTTGTCAATCATTGATTCAAGGGTCTTGTAGGAAGAATTGACCGGGCCGGCGTCAATCGAATCCGCATCGTGGGTGAAGCCGTAGCCCCGCATCGCACCGACGTTCTCAATCCGTCGCTCGACCACGTCCATCTGTGAGAAAATCTCCTTCGGGTGGGGTTGGGATTGCGTCGCTTCGTAGAATCCACGATGGTACCACCAGGCCGTGTCGACGTTGAGCGCCTCCTTGTCCAACTCGGTCGGTTTGAGGCGGGTCGTCAGAACCAGAGGTGCATCCATGCGACCGCCGCGATTGCTCGGCAGCATCAGGCGGCTGAAATTCAGTAAGCCGTCGAGAAGCAGAATCAACGCGTCTTCATCGCCATCACAATTTCTTCGTTTTGCCGCGTGGTACAGCGTATGTCCATGGCCGACACTGGCGTTTGACCAACCGATGATGCGGGTCAGCACACCGCCGGATGTGTGCGGTGCAAGCCCAATGCAGAGGTGACCGACGAGATCTGCGGCTGTCTCGACATTGTAGAAGGCCTCCATCTTGTAGAATCTGACCAATAATTCGTCGACGAATCGGCAGGTTCGGATGAAGAAATCCTCACCGTTCCGACTCGGGATGAAGTCCTGAGGATAGAGTTCGAGCAACTGATCCTCCCGCGTCAAAGGGGTGCCATCGATGTCGTGCCCATAGCCCAATTCGACCAGTCTTGCAGCAGGTGTACCGATGTCCTTCGGCCTGAAATGGGTGACGGGGACGTCGATCATGTCGAAGCGGATGGTGCCGGCCTTGAAGGTCGGCAAGGCGTGCTTGGCGCGCAAAATTCCCTTCTCCAACGGTTCTGGAAACCGTTCAAGCGAAGTCAATACTTTGACGCATTTGAATTTCTTCGGGATGCGGTCGAGGCCGAGTTTGATGCGTTTGGTCTCGAGCAATTCTGGAATGTTGATGGATTGGAAGGTTCCTTTCCGACGTTGCCCATTCTCGGGGCGTTCCTGCATCCCCTCGGTGCGGCCACCGCACTCTGTCGGGTCACCGGGGACCATGCGGTGATGACAGATGGTGTAGGGACTGCGTTGGCCACATCTGGTGCATTCTCTGACGCCGAGTTGGGCGCGGATGCTGCCTTTTTCTGCGGCGACGGTGATGAGGCGTTGCGGACCACCTTCGTTGCCGATCGGGAAGATGCAGTGGGGTTTGCCCTTCATCTCCCGAGGTGCGGCCTTCTCCGGTCGGCCCATGCGGCATCCGATGCGACAGGGTGCCGCGGCCAGCCAGCGCAGGCTGCTGCATTGACGGACCAACCACAGCGTCCCATCGACGGCGTGCTCATCGAGCAGGGCCTCCGCGGATTCGAGCGCATTGGCGTCGGCGGGCCCAACATCCTCAATCGACTCAGCGGCCTCAGATCCATCGGCTTCCGTGGCGGCGATCGTCGCCCCCTTCTGTCGTGCTGCGGTCTCCGCCTCGATGCGCAGAATGGCGCGCCGATGCTCGATGTCAGCGGTTCTTTCACGCTCCACGCCCACCGTGGTGAGGGCCTCGGCAATGCGGGCCAGACGGGCTTCAACATGGGCGGTCGCATCGACGCGAATCTTTGGCTGGACACCTTCGACATCGGCGTCGTCAACGGCGAGACCGAGACCTTCGAGCAGGGCCTGCCAGCCGTGTGTGATAATCAGGTCATCTCCCTCGTGGAGGTGGGAAATGCCAAGCACCATCAAGGCGGATTTCACCAATCCGTGCTCCTCGAGGGAGGTGCCTTGGGGCCATGCACCGAGAATGGGCGAGGGCAGGTCTTCGCGACCAGGCATCACCGGTGCAGGGGCCGTCTGAACGACAGCAGCACGGGCGCGGATCGGTGTTTTTCCTGTCGGCAGCGCCTCCGGGGTGTGGTCCACCGGAGTCCAACCTTTGACCGCGGCGGGAATCCTCAGCCACCACCGGTCAGGGTGTGGATGCAACTGAATACCATCATCGAGGTGGGCTGCCGTCTCAATGCGGGCTGCCTGCAAAGCCTCGATCAGACTCGGCACCCATTCGATCGGCAGGTCATGCCACCACAGGTTCCACGGGTTGGGAATCGCTGTCAAGAAGGTCTGTGAGAGTTCGACGACGACACTCCAATCGAGATTGAGGCGTCTCAACCAGCGGTGCCAGGCGCGCTGCCGGGTGAAATTCGAGAGCGGTTCACCTTCCCCATCGATTGAGCCCGTGGCCGGCACGCCCTCTGGCATTCGTCGCCGGGGTGCACCGAGAATCTCGGCAAACCGTGTCACCTGTTCCTCGGAATCCAATGCCTCGAGAAGCTCGCTCGCGAACCAATCTGGACCGTAACCAGCGGGGACGAGATGCTTGTTGTTCTCGACGAACTCACCATAGCCAATCATCAATTCTCCATTGTCCCAGATCGACAACACTTCGTCGTGGACCCGATGCCACATCTCACTCGATTGAACGCGGCCGTATCGGCCATTCTTGAGCAGCACAGTGGGGCCTTCCAACTCTTCACAAGGGGTGATTGCACAGGCTTTTCCGGGCCGTTCGATCTTCATCTGGGTGCCGACTGCGAGGAAATCGCCCATCCCGTGCATGGAGGCGGGGTGCATGCCAGCAGCGGCCAGGCCCGAGGTTCGAGGCCGGCCATAGCGCAGCCGGAAACCACCCGGGGTATTCGGCTCTCCAAACACCGGCCGGCCGGCGATGATATCGTCCATGTAGCGATCGATCGTCTTGATTTGACGGCGTTTTTTCCCACCTCCCGGGCCATCCTCACCCCCATCATCCTTGCCTTTCGAGGCGAAGTGAGAGATGAATTCCCAACCGGGAATCTGCAGTCTCTCCGTGTGGCGTTGAATCTTGGGTGCCTTGAGACAAAGGCCTTCTCCGATGACCAGCATCACACCACCGCGGATGCGTCCACCCTCGATGTTTCGAACCTCTCTGTACCCCGAACACTCGATCGATTCGGTCTCCTCGCCGTTGACCATGATCGGACAGGCTCGCACGATCATGTCGATCTCCTCTGGAGAGGGCTTGTACTGCAGTCCACCTCGGTAGAGACCGAATTCTTCCTTGACCCGTTCCACCTCGGGGTCAGTGGGCTGATACTTGGAGAGTCCAAGGGCCCGACGAATCATGTCGGCGATGAGGACAGCGAGGGCTTGAGCGGTGCCGCCGGCGGCGCGAATCGGGCCACAGAAGTCGACCGAGACGAATCGGGACCCATCCAAATTGTTGAGCACCTGCACCCGACCGATGCCCTCGAGCGGCGCGACCAGCACCGCCTCGGTGAGCACGGCAAGGCCAACGCGCAAGCCTGTGTCGATGCTGCGCTGCACGTCCGAAGTGCGATCGTGCATGGCGTTGGCGACCTTGACCGCCATCTCGATGCTGCTCGTCTCGCGGTCCTTTTCGGCGAGCATGGTGCGGATGTCATCGGCGATCTCGATGCCATCCAAATACTCCTCGAGCAATTTTTCGGCCCGACCCGCAAGGTCGGATGCGCGGGGAATCTCGACCACGTCGCGCAGGTCAAATCCCTTGGACCGGGCTTCGCCCGCCACCTGGTAGACGGCCTCACACTGGACATCCAACGCCTCCTGATAGTGGGATAGTTCGGCTTGAAGGCGATCGGCATCGAACGGTGCGACCGGCCTCGTGATGCCTTCTTCCACCCAGTCATCCCCCCTTGCCTATGCGAACGTCGGCCATCGGGCACCGAGCGCCCAAAAGCATTGGGTGCCAATCGCAACACTTCCTATGGAAGTGAAGATGGGGCTGCGCTAGGTTCATGGAAGGCCGGCACAGCACCACCTGTGAGGAGTGGGCATGGCGGAGAGCACGGGTGCGCAAGAGGCGAAGGAACGACTCATCGAGAAAATTCGAAACCTGGCTTACCTGTGCACCGAAACCGAAGAGTTCACCCTCGCCTCCGGCCGCACGAGTCGCCATTTCTTCGACACCAAACCCGTCATGTGCGACCCTGAATCCGCGCACCTTCTCGGTGTGCTCATCCATGCCACAATGGAAGGGATTGACGGTGGGATCGATGTCGTCGGAGGACTCGAATTGGGGGCCGTGCCCTTGACGGGCATCGTCATCGCCAAGGCCCCGATTGGCAGCAC
>CAVOCV010000076.1:0-7446 GCA_963694325.1 Candidatus Thalassarchaeaceae archaeon
CCAGGATCTCGGCCTAGATATCGAGAAGGTCAACGTCAACGGAGGTGCGGTCGGCCTCGGCCATCCACTCGCTGCGACCGGCACCCGACTCGTCCTGACACTCGCCCATGAATTGCAGCGCTGCGGCGGCCGGTACGGTGTCGCGACCGCCTGTATCGGCGGCGGTCAAGGCATCGCCATGGTCATCGAAACACTCTGAGGCGATTTCGATGGAACTCGAGAGTCTCGGTATCGTCATTCTGCTCCTGCTGGTCGTGCTATTGTTCAGTCCGATCGGGCTCGGCGGTGGTTTGCTCTACGTGCCGATATTGCACTACCTCGCGGGACTGCCCTTCGAGTCGGCCATCCTCGGCTCTTTGGTGCTCGTCCTTTGCACCGCGATCGGCAGTTCTCAGGCCCATCGAACAGAGCGCATGGTTTCGTCCACGAATGTCAAGGCCGCATTGTGGACGGCATTGCCCGGCGCAGCAGCGGGCGCCATGACCAGCCTATTGGTCATCGAGCGGGTGTCGGATGTCTCGGTCAAGATTCTCACCATGGGATTGACCGCGTGGATTCTCCTGCAAGCGATTCGAAAAATGCGGGCCGAGGCTCAGGCCAGCGTCGGAGAATTCGACCTGGTTCCCTTTCGCCTCGGCAGTGGCGTCGGTGGCTTTTCCTGCGGAATGCTCGGCATCGGTGGCGGCGCCATCTACGTCACCATGAACCGCGGCTGGGGTGGACTCGATGTCCATCAAGCGGCGGGCACCTCATTCATGATCGCCGCTTGGGTCGTCCCCATCGCTGTCGCGACCCACCTGATCGCCGGTGGACCCGGCGAATTGGCCAGTATCGACCCGCTCGTCCTGTTGGCGACGCCGCTCCTCGCGGTCGCTGTGGCCTTCTTCGGTGGTCGCTTCGCCGCGCGTCACATGCCGGTGAATGTGATCACTTGGATTTTCATCACCGTGGTCTCTCTCGGCCTTCTGCGCTACGCGGTTGACCTCAGCAACATGTTCATCTGATGGCTGATTCTGGCCTGAGCGTGACTCAGAATTGCCCCGAATGCGGTGTCATGCTGTGGGGAACGACATCCTGTAAGGAATGCGGCGCCAAGATCGGGCGGAAGTTCACCACATCTCGCAAGAGCAGCACCCGACGTAAAGGCCGCTTGACATGTCGCCATCCCGGCTGCACCAAGGCCCCACGAAAGGGCAGTGACCTTTGCAAATCCTGTGCCAAGAAGCACCATCACCCTAAACACAAGACGCAGACAATCATTCGCAAGAATCAGGGTTTTGAACCCGGAAAGTCACCGAAGAAAAAGAAGAGGGGAAAGAAACCAGAGAAGTGAACGAGATTTCACTCGTTCAGATTGGCTTTCATTCCGGCATGAACCAGTGTTCCTTGGCAGGAGACAACGGTCGCTTCATCCACAGGGGACGGCGCTCGCCACGCGGGTGGGTCTCCTTCTCCAAGGCCATCTGATTCCATTTCTTGTAATAGGCGAAGGATTTCTCTGAATCAACCTCAACATCGCCGTAATGCTCGGCTTTGCGGGCCACGGTACAGGCATGACTGCCGATGCAGGTGCGCTGGTCGATGACGAATCCGAAGTTGACCGCGGCGGGTCCACCTCACATCAGGAGTGTGGTGTTTCCGCCCAGCGGCAGGATCGGGAGTGCGGTCACGTTGGCATCAAACAGACTCGGACCGGTGGTCCAGGTGCCGATGATGGCCTCCTCAGAATTGACGTTATGCGCGAGTGCGATCCAAGGCCGCCCCTCGTCATCGATCTCGATGTCGATGAAGTCGCCGAAGCCGCCGCAGCGAATGTCGCCACAGTTGTCTTGGGCATCGAGAATGTCACCGTCCACGTTGACCTGAACCGTGGTAATCAACGGGTTCTCAGCGTGGGCATCGGTGATGGTGCCGATGAAGCCGTACCAGCCCTCATTGTCGGAGAACTCCCCGATGTATCCGAAGGCGACGCGCCCATCCCCGCCTGCGAAGATGGTCGGGAATCCGCTCTCCTCAACGCCCGGTGCAGCGACCATGATCGGGTCGCGCCAGGTGTCGCCGTGATCGGTGGACCACGATACCCAGGGCTGCATGCCGTCCCCAATCCACATGGCGTAGACATTGCCGGCCGAATCCGCAGCCGTGCTGACCTCGTGGCTGTGCCAGCCCTGTTGCATGCCGATTTCTGTGCTGACGGTATGCTCGGTCCAGGAATAGCCACCATCGCTGCTCGCATAGACCGCAGCGCCTTCACAAGAGGGATTGCCGCGGTACAACCAGCCATCCGCCGCCCCGGTCACATGACCATGCAGTCCACTGCATTGGGTCGTCAGGGGCGAGCCGGGGCGCTGCACATCCCACGTGTGGCCACCATCGAGTGAGCGGGAGCATTGCGGACCGGCGATCGAGGTGCCCGTGTTGATGCAAAAGACGTAGATGACGTCATGAAATGCGATGCCATTGACATCCGGCGTCGACGCAATGCTCTGGTGATCCTGCGGCGTGTAGTAGCCGTAAGAGGTGAATGGGACACTCCACGTATCGCCACCATCGTCGGAATATTCCACCCACATCGCTGTCAGCGCGTGCATGTCGAACTTGACGATGCGATCTGTCCATGGGTCGACGTAGATGTACGGGTCGTTGGAATTCGCCACCTGACCCGCGGCGGGATAGACCTGATTGAACGGGCCGACATTTTCCCAGGTCTGGCCCTGATCCTGACTGCGGATGATCTGCGTGCCCTTCGCCAATCCGTTGTAATTCGTGAAGACGATGGTGCCGTCATTGAGCACGCCGAGGGTCGGCTCGAAGGTATCGAATCCAGTGCCATAATAGGTGCCTTGAGTCCAATATGGAATATTGCTGCCGTTGAAAGAGGACATCGTGATGCCGCGTGCCTCCATCGCTTTCGAATCGAGCAGATCGGTGGCATTGACCGAATCTGGACTGCCACCGACGTGATACCAAACACCCGGCGCAATCGCCGCGTCAAAGTCGAAGGGATGGTCGGGCGACTTTGCCTTGGCAGGCTCGTTGCCAAAGCATCCGCTGAAGACCGGTGCGAGCAGAACGAGGATGAGGACAGTGCCCACACGCATGCGCATGGACCGCCGTAGGCGGTCACGACTTCAATGATTGGGGAGTCAAGCGTAATGGCTCGGTTTGGCGGGGAAGATTGCCCATGTCCCATTGCCTGTGGCGATCAAGCGACCATCTTCGGTTCTGACCTCGCCTGCAAGGTGGGCGACACCCCGCCCTTTTCGAGTCACATTTCCCGTCGCAAGCAACCTCTCACCTGTTCTTGCCGCATCGATGAATGAAGTGGACAATTGGGCGGTTGCACACCATTCGTCCTTTGTCAGCAGAGACACAAGGGCGCCTCCGAGCGCTTTGTCGAGCAGGGTGGTCATCATCGCGCCGTGGGCGACGCCGCCTTTGTTCAGGTGTTTTTCAGTAAGCGTGACGCCGACGCAACACGCGCCTTGTCCGAACTCGAGATACTCGATGTCGAGTGCGATGGCGATGCCATCTCGCTCGGGCGGATCACTCAGGGGGGAGTCGCTCATTCCGCCGCATCCTCGGTCATCGTTCCGAGGTACTCGGGCAGTTCCACGCCGGCCATCTTGGCCACATCATGGATGGGTGGCAAGGTCTGCACCAGGCCGGAGACGAAGTTGGACGTCGCCCCTTTCCCATTGGCATCGTTGCCTGAATCCCAGACGGTGATTTTGTCAATCTTGAGGTTCTTGACCGCCTCGACTTGCGCAGCGACCATGCTCTCGATCTTCTCGACCATCAGCAGGGTTGCTGCGGCCTTGGCGTCGCCACCCGCACTCTTCACGAGTTGTGAATAGCCGGCCGCTTTGGCCTCCAGCACCTTCTGCTGGCCTTCGGCCTCAGCATTGTAGATGGCGAGAATCGCATCCGCCTCACCCTGGGCGATACGGCGCTGGCGTTCGGCCTCAGCCTCGGCAGCGATCTCGATTTGTATCTTGGCAATCTCCTCGCGGACGATCTCCTCGGCCTTCAAGCGCTCCTGCTCGAGCAGGTACTGTGCCTTCTGGACCTCCATTTCGGCGGTTCTCGAGGCGACTTCGGACCGACGCATCGCCTCGGCTTCCTTCTCAGCAAGACCGGCGTTGTATTCGGCGATGTTCGCCTTCGCGGTGTTCTCACCCTCGATGGCCAGGGCTTCTTGTCCCTGCACGAAAATTCGCTCGTCGGCGCGAGCGGCCTTCTTTCCTTTCTCAGCCTCTGCCTCGTTTTCAGCGACCTGAATGTCGCGGGCCCGGTTCGCCTCGGCTGCACCGATCGCACCATCGCGATCTGCGACAGCGACATCGGCCTTGGCCGCGTTGACCGCGGTGGCGGCTGCCTTCTTGCCGATGCTCTCGATGTACTCCGAGTCATCGGTGATGTCCGTGATGTTGACGTTGATCAGGTGCAGGCCCAACTTGTGCAGTTCGTGACTGACGTTGAGCGTGATTCGCTCGAGGAAGTTGTCGCGGTCCGTGTTGATCTGTTCGATGGTCAGCGAAGCGACCGTGAGGCGCAATTGACCAAAGATGATCTCAGACGCCATGTCCTCAATCTCCTGCTTGTTCAGGTGAAGGAGACGCTCGGCTGCATTGTTCATGATGGCCGGATCGGTGCTCACAGCGATCGTGAAAGTCGAGGGCACGTGAATGCGGATGTTTTGCAGCGACAGGGCATTCGTCAGGTTGATCAGAATGGTCATCGGCACCAAACTGAGCTTCTTGTAATCCTGAATCAGCGGCCAGACCATCGTCGCACCACCATGAATACATCTGGAGGCCCTTCCGCCTCTCACATTGCCGAATACGACCAGAATTTCGTCAGATGCACAACGCTTGTATCTCGTCACCAACATCAGGAATCCCAATGCCAAAACGAGCATCACTGCAAACAAGATTCCTACAAGCCAACCGGTTCCATCTGACGCCATTCATCATCACCTCATTCTTCTTCACTCAATTCTTCCACGATCAACGTGGATCCAATCACATCGACGACCTTGATGAAGGTCCCCGTCGGGATGTGTGCGGACTTGTCTTTGGCGCGGGCAGCCATGGTCCGGAGAGCGCCTTCAATCGGCACTTGGACCTCACCGGATTTCTCTGGCTTGATGCGGGAATGCACTGTGCCGCGCTCACCGATTGCATTCAAGACGACCATGGTGCCATCGGTCTGTAGACCGGTGATGCCCTGCATCATCATCTTCACGAGATAGAGCGAAGCCGCGGCGGCGGCGCCGCCTGCGAGAACGGCGAGGACCTCTTGATCGGTAGAGGTCGTCACATACATGCCGACATAACCGAACATCATGATGCCAGCCGCCATGCCCTGCAAACTGAACAATTCGAAGGAAAGATCCGAATCCAGACTGAAGTCGGTGTCAAAGGCGGTATCGACCACACCGCCGACGATGTCCCCAATTAGCATCAAGGCCATCATGATGAGAAAGAAAGCCGTGCCAAGAATCGCACAGGACATGAAGATGATTTCGAGTGTCGAAGGTGTGGTGACACCCAACAAATCCCCGATGGTTGTGAACAAACTCATGCGAATCCCACCTGCGGCTTGGTGTCTCACTTGATGAGGCTTTCCGCAGCATCATCCACTTTCATCGCCTGCTTCATCTTCATATTCTCAATGATGGCAACACCGGCGACCGAACAACCCGCGAGCACGGCGGCGAGCATCGTGGGTGCCCCCGCAGTCCAAGCGAGCAAGAAGACCCAAGCGGGTAGAAACATGAGCAGCACTCGCTTCATGAACGGCCAGAACCCTCCGAAGAGGTCATCGGTGGAATCATCCAACATCGAATGCGCCTCATGGCAGGATGAAGGAGCCGACAACCAGCGCCATCACCCACATCAAAACGCTGATCCAGGTGCCTCGGCCCTGCTTGGCAATCTCCTCTTGATGCACTTCTTTGCTCTGCATTTTGAGGGGATTCAACAACAGTTCGCGCTGCTCCTGCCTGAACAGGACGATGGCGAGAATGAAGGCGGCAGCTGCGCCGGTGCCGAACAGGGTCGCGATTGCCCCACTGACATCCCCCATCAGCTTGATCGACAACCAAATCTGTGTCAAGGAAATCAGGAACCACATGAACGACCCACGGTCGGCTACTCCCATGATTCCAATCGGGAAGCGGTGCTTATTGAGGGTTCTCATTCGGCCCGACGTTGCCGGAGCGCCTCGACGGCGACCACAGCCATCGGGCCCTGAAGGTTGTAGGAAGGGGTGAATCCTGCCATTGGAATCCGAATGATTTGGTCGCTTTCAGCGAGGATCGATTCAGGGATGCCCTCGTTTTCCCCGCCGACGACGAGCATGACATCTCCGGTGAGGTCGACATCCCACGGTTCGGCATCGCCCACATCCTCGATGCAAACGACCGTCTTGCCGTATTGCTGAATGATGGTCAAGCCGTCACCGCCGAAGACGACTGGCATGAATCGGTGCGTCTTCATCGCAGCGCGGACGATGCGATGCCGATCATCGCTGGTCCAATCCCCGGTGACGATGAAGCCATCCGCACCACTCACCTCTGCCAAGCGGATGCAATAGCCGATGTTGGTCTGATACTTCGCCCCCGCGAGCATCCAGATCAATCCGCCGCGCTCGAGCATTTGATCCAGAGAGGCCTCCGGAATGCGTCCGACGAGCGCGAGGGCGAGGGCGGGGCTGGCCTCGGACATGCGCCACAGGTCCTTCTCAGAACCGAGAATGACATCGATGCCCTCCCCGGCGCATCGCTGCAACAAGATTTGCAGGTCTTCACTGTTGGAATCTCTCAGCGCCAACACTCGGGTGACATCCTCACCTGCGTCGAGCGCAGCGTGAATCGCGTCGATTCCACAGCGCTGCATCGACATCGGGGTCACGCTCGAATGCCGACGATCTTCACCAGGATACGCTTGGCGCGCATCCCATCGAATTCCGCATAGTGAATCTGTTCCCAAGGGCCGAGATGAAGCCGGCCATTCGAGATCGGCATCGTCACCTGATGGCCGAGCAATTGGCGCTTCAGATGGGCATCGCCATTGTCCTCGCCGGTCCGGTGATGGCGGTATTCCGGGCCATCCTTGCCCTCGACGCCAAAGGCGGGGGCGTTCTTTTCCAGCCAATCCATGATGTCGGCGTGCAATCCGTACTCCAAGTCATTGACGTAAACTGAGGCCGTGATGTGCATCGGATTGACCAGTACAAGTCCATCGCTGACACCCGATTCACCGATGATGCGCTGCACCTCGTCCGTGATGCAGCGGATTTCGTATCGCTCCGCCGTCTGGACGTGAATCTCCTCGGTATAGGAGACCGCCGCCCCCGTTATTTCTTGGCCCATGCCCCCGCGAGGGCAGGTCGCCAATAAGGCATTGACTCACTCTTCGGATTTGTCACTGATCGAAAGTT
>CAVOCV010000077.1:0-7429 GCA_963694325.1 Candidatus Thalassarchaeaceae archaeon
AGGAACTGCAATTGAGACAACTGCAAAGAACCGGACGCATCGGCCATGTCGATGTCGAATTGAAGTCAACCAAGGGCAAGGTCAGCGGGGAGATTATGCTGCCCAGCAGCCTCGACCAGGTATCCACCGCGGTCGTCGGCGCTGCCCTTGAGACCATCGAGCGCATCGGTCCGTGCAAGGCGATCATCAAGATCGTGAGAATCGAGAACATCCACAGCGTCAAGCGCGACACGGTCATCGACCGTGCGAAGGATCTGCTTCTCAACATCGTCAACGAAGGCAGCAACGACAGCAAGAGCATCCTCGATGAGGTCCGCAGCGTCCTGACGCTCGGCACCGAGACCGACCATGCTGGCATGACCTGCGGCCCGAACGCGATGGAGAGTGAAGCACTCATCATCGTCGAAGGACGCAACGACGTGCGCAATCTGCTCAAGTTCGGCATCAAGAATGCGATCGGCACGATGGGAGCGAACGTCAAGGACGAACTCGTCGAATTGGCCAAGTCAAAGAAGACGGTCACCGCCTTCTGCGATGGTGACCGCGGCGGCAGGTTGTTGCTGATGGAATTGTCCGGAGCACTCGGCAAGTCGCTGACACACATCGCATTGCCACCCGAATCCCGCGAGGTCGAACACCTCGAGGGCAAGGTCGTGACCAAGTCCCTGAACCAGAAGGAGACGGCGACCAAGGTCATCGCACGCATCAAGAAGGAGTTGGAGGAGGACGACGAAGCCGGCGCCAAGCGCGGCAAGAAGTCCGCCAAGACCACAGAGAGCAACGGCATCACCGACATCCCTGACGAGGTTCGCGAATGGTCAGTCCACATGGGCGACCTGAAGAAGAACCACGCCCTGCTCATCCTCGATGATGGCAGCCCGTCGGATCCAATCGGCGCCAGCAAACTCGCCGCCTTCGCCGAAGAGGTCGAGGGCGCCCAGTGCCTCTTGTTCAATGGCAAGGTCACAGACCGCATCATGGAGATCGCCGAACTCGGCGCCATCCCCGCCGTTCTCGGCAGCACCCTCGGTGTGACCGCAGACGGCATCGCCGGCTACTCGATGGTCGACATCTGATCGGCATGACCCTCCGCCCTCCTCGGCGTGAGAACGATAACCACGAGCGCGCCTCGCAGGCCCATGGCCGCCGAGGAGCCGACCCCCGCCGAGGGAGATGACCCCGCCCCTTCACCGATTGAGGCAGACGACCGCCGAGAGCTCCGCAAGGATATGCTCGCGGGCCTTGCCCTATGTGCGATGGTACTGATTTGGGCCCTGTTGGGACCGGCTTGGTTGACGACGGAGAACATCAAGGACGGACCGACTCACGGTCTGCGCGAGTCTTGTTCAGATGGTGATTGCAAAGTATCCTATGATCACCAAGAGGTGGCTGACACGTGCGTGACTCTCCTGGAGTCATTCGACGCCAACGAGAGTTCGATCGAGAAGGCCTGCGGGGATTCACAAGACACCGCGTTGGCCGGCTGGGTGGGGAGTGGATTCCTCGGAATGGGCGTCCTGTTGTTACTCGGCGGGGCTTTGGTATGTGCATTCAGGCGCAATATCGAGAGCGGTGATCTCGCTCCTTGGCTCGGCCTCGCCGGTGGCGTGACCAGCCTCATCGGTGTCCTCGCCTGGTGGCTTCTCTTGCCCGAGACCGATGTCAAGATGGATTTCGGCATGCACCTGTGGGGCGTTCTGATCGCCTCCCCGATCGCCATGGGCATCGGATTGTTGCACTCTCCGTTGTTCGGGGGTCGTGGCACAGGATTCCTCCTCGTCATGGCGGGGCGACTGGTCAACTCAGGACCGGAGCGCCGCCGTGGAGAAGGCGACGCAGTGCGCGCGGCGATGGGCACCGAAGCCGATGTGCAAGAATTCATTCTGCGCGAGGCTGAACATGGCCAATCCTCCTCATCTCTGGTACTCGATGCAGATTTGCTTCGATTATCGATGACCCGACGCAGTGCACTCGGCCATCTGACGGTGGAGGACCGACTCGTCCTCCGCCTGCCCGCGTTGCAGGGATTCAGTCACCACCGACTCGACTGGTTGGATGATTTCCGCTTCATCTGGTGGGGTATGGCAGCCGCCGGCCTTGCCTGCATCGTATTGGGCATCGGTGCCGGTGCGGGATTGCTCGGCCTCGGCCTCATCTTCTCAGTGCTGCAATGGGCCGACCCAGAGGTCATCATCTTCGAGACGGCCAGCGGCCGTCATCGAAAATTGATCTGGCGCCTCGGATCGAATCTTGAATTGACAGCTGCCAGCATGGATCACCTCGACACGGCGATGCAAGGTTTGCTGCGCGATGGCGAATTGGATGCGAGCAAGGTCGATGCCCTCACCTCGGACATCGACGAGCGTCTGACGGCAAAGCTGGCCGCCAAGGAAGAAATTCTTGCCCGTCAGGCCCAAGCGAGAATCGAAGTGAATGCCCGCAAGGAAGCAGCGCGCCTTGCCAAGGCCGAAGAGAAGGCAGAGCGCAAGGCGGCCCAAGAGGTGGCATTGATCGCAGCTCAGGCAGAATTGGCCAGCCAACAGGAAGCCCAAGCCACTGCGCAAGCCGAAGCCCTCGCCGAGGCACAGGCACAGGCACAGGCACAGCCCGCTGCAGCCCCCACACCAACACCAGTTCCCACCACAGCCTCACCTATCGAACCCGCAACAACGCCCTCGCTCGTACCCACATCCGTACCCGCGTCCGCACCTGCGGCGATGGCAGCATCGTTGCCACCGCCCGTAGCACCGACGCCTGCACCGATGGCGATTCCACCACCCCCTGGTCTGCTCTCGCCTGCGCCACCGGCTGCAGCCCCGGTTCCGCCGGTTCTGAACCCACCATCGCTTACCTCCACCCCGCCGCCGATGGAACCCGCAGCGATTCCCCCACCTCCGATGCCGACACCGATGCCAGCACCGATGTCAGCACCTCTGCCGCCCCCCGGTCTGAACATGGAGATGGGCATGCCGACCGAGACGGTCACACCTGCGCCCGAGGTTCACATGGAAGCCGCGCCGAGAGATGAATCTCTGAGCGATGGTGAAAAGGCCAATCTAATGGATGAACTCAACGATTGATCAGGCTTCAGCCTGAACGGTTTGAATTCTGGCGCTCGGCAAGCGAACAGCCTGCTCGAGCCGGCTTACCGCGGTTTGCAATGCCGCAAGGTCATCGCCAGCGGGCAGCGGGTGCTGATCACGATCGAGGGACATCGGTGCGCCCGGGCCGGGGATGTCAATCAATCGATTTCCGAGTTCGACCGCATCTTGAATCAGGCCGAGCCCACTCGACCCATGCCTGCGGGTGACGCGCTCTCGCGTCCAGTCATCCAATTTTTTTGCCAATGGCAACAGGCGAGAAAAGAGGTCGTCATGACCGTGTGCATCGATGATTTCAGCGAGGCGGGCGAGCCGTTGTACGCGAACATCCATCGGATTTGAGAGCAGATTTTCAATCGATTTTGAATCGTCGTCGAGGCCCAGCAGTTCTCGAACGCGACCCGGGTCGGCGGTGATCTTCTCCTCAGGTTCTACTTCAGGGACCTTCTCTACCTTCTTGGGGATGGTTTTGTCACGGGTTTCGGGTGTGCTGGCCTGGCGAATCATCGAATCAAAGAAATCCTCTTGCGGGTCTTTGGCCGCCAACCAATCGACCTCAACCTTCTGTGGCGGGCCGGATGTTTGTGGTGTCCGTTCGACCTCAACCTCTTCCAGCCAGCTGATGGTCTCGGCGGGCTCCATGATATCCTCGACGGATTCCTCAATCTCAGTGCCCGGTTCAGGCACGGGTTCAGGCTCTGGCAGGGGATCTGTCGAGGGTTCAGGTACAGGTTTTGACACCGTTTCAGCCTCAATTTCTTCGTGTAATTCTTCGACTTCTTCGGGAACCAGAAGCGGCCGCTGGGCTTCGATGTGAGCGCGCGCAGCGTGCGGGCGAAAGGCCTCGAAGTTGAAGTCGGGATCGGCGCGGCCCTTGCCGCTTGACAATGTGCGGAGAAGGTCAGGGATTTCAGCATCGAGACCGGGCAGCCGTTCCGGCCTACTCAGGTCTGAGAGGACGCGTTCTGCCAAATTGACATCCAACCCCCAAGGCAATGGTTCGAGCCGAGCGAGGCGAGCCTCATGTCCATCGACCGCTTCGCGAATCGAAGGCAGATCAAGGCCGAGTCGAACCGGGTCTTGGTCGAGCAGTTCACGCAATCCTTCGACCATCCATCCCAGAGCCGACCAGTCTTGGAATTCACGCTCCAACCCAGCAGATACGCGGTCCATACGACCCACATCTCGGGCCTCAACTCGCTTGAATGAGGGCAAACCAACCCCACTCTCCAAACCTGAGATAGCTGATTCGTATGCCGCGATATCAAGGGTGCCTGGGTCGAGCTTTGCAGGCCAAAGCGTCGCGAGGTCTTTTCGAGCCCGATCCAAATGATTCCGATGACGTTCATTGCGGCGGCTGGCCAAATCGAGCCAAGCATGTGCATCCTCAACATCTTGCACAACCGCACCCTTTCGTCGCAGGCGTGAGAGATGGACGGCGACCTCATCGGCCCCTCGGATGGACACATCGATCGCTTCGAGGGTGGAGATGGTCGGCAAGATGAGATTGATCAATTGCTGGTGACCATCGAGTTCCTCGAGCACAGCACGCGGCTCACCATCGATGAGGGGAGCCCAGACGGTCGTGTCGATGCCCGCCCCTCCCCATAATTCGATTCGTGCCCGGCAAGCGGCCCGCGCACCATCGGTCTTCGCAGACAGGCCGTGGAGGAGAACTTCCAGTGCATCGATGGCACCGAGGTGGCCGCGGGTGCGTTCCGCAAGTCGTCGATATTCAGGCCATTGGGCAAGATGTGGTTCGATCTGCGCCCACAGCCCATGCGTCGCTTCGACTTGACCAGCGATTTCGGGCATTCGCTGTTCCCACAGAATCATCTCACCTGCCAATAACGGCAGGGTGGCGAGCACTTCGAATCCCTCGTGCTGCCACCGTGCAATTCTCTCTTCCACTCGCGCGAGGCGCCGGCTGAGGTCTTGGGACATATCTTCGATTTCATCTTCGACCGCCTGTACACCTGCGGCGCTGGACTCCCGTTGTGCGACAACCGTGGCCGCCCACAACCGTTCGGCCAAATCGTCCCCAAAGGGGCGAATATCAGCCTCGATATGGCGTTGACAACGGGCCAGTCTCGCATCCATACCGTGGAGTTTTTCCGCGGCGGCGAAACGTTCGTGCAGTCCACCCGACTCGAGTGTAGTGACATCCCAACCCCGTGTCGATAGCATCGCCATCATGCCATCCAGGGCACCGATTCGGCGGGAATTTCGAGCCTCGAGTTCCTCGAGGACCGGTAGAATGTCCCTCCAGGGAGCACCCGCTTCGATGAGATTGGTGATGCGAGGCGCGGCGAGGACCAGAGAATCATCCAGCTGGTCGAGTCGTTCGAGAAGACGGGAGAGTTCGACCGAACGTCCCTCATCAGACCAACGGACACGGGCACGGTCGGCGACGATCACCCATGGGCGGTGACGACGGAGTAAACTGTTCAATTCAATCTCAACCGCCTCTGCTTCTGCGGGGTCGGCCAGCCTCGTCAGCAGGGCATCCCGACGGTCTCGATGAGGGTCGGGCAAAGTCAAGACTCTCGCACGCACATCCGCCGCTTGATCAGCATCTTTCTCAAGGCGCAGCATCTGCTCACTCGCAAGGTCTCCGGTCGGCGCTTCGACGTTGAAGCCGCGGCCGCGCAGGGCAGCGGTTCGGACGTCGAAATTCCCAACAGCCTCACCCATTTGATTCGCCCTGTTCGGGTCAGACAGGGCGCTGCCTATTCAATTTCTGCCGACCCCCCCGGCCGATTGAAAGGACTGGACAAACCGGCTCATCACCCCTGTAGGGGTGCGAATCGCTCAAAAGGCGTGGGAGGTGCCTCCGGGCAATGGATCCAGTCTCAATCGGATTGACGCTCTTCTTCGCAGCCGCCACCGGCGCGGTGATTTGGTGGCTTGTACAGGCAGAAGTTGGGCTACGCAGATTGCGTGAAGATCTCGAAACATCTCATACTGAGACCCAGCATATTCTGAAGAGTTTGAGCGCACGAACAGAAGAGCTCGCAGACAGTGCACTCGCCCTCCAAAGAGCCCACCCGGGACTGGCGGGCGTCATCGATGCCCACCGAACACTCGACCGCCTTCAATCCAGTTTGTCCGGAGAGGGCGAGACGGAAGAGGTCCGCAGCGCGGCCTCGGGCACGTTCTCCGCGGTGCGAGGATTGTTGGCCACCCGCGATGGTCTCGGAGACCTCGAAGATCCTACCCCGGCCGATGCGGGATTGCTCCAATTGGTCGTGCGCACCCTCGGCACCCTCGAACAACTCGAATTGGGTGTGAATGATCTCGGTCTATCCGACTTGGAATCGCGCCGACTCGGCGAAGTCGCCTTCTTGGCCGGCGATCGAACTTGGGCAACCAACTGTTACCAGGCCGCGGCGACCTGTGCACCAGGGAATGCTGCAACCCTGCGAAGCCTCAGCCGTCTGGCCCGGGAAGCCGGTGAAGATGGCGAACTCCGCATCCACATCGAGGGCTTGCTCGAGATCAGTCCCGACGACCCCACCCTCCTGAGAGAACACGCTCGCCTGCTCACCAAGGTGGGCGATGTCAGTGCCGAGAAGGACTTGCGTCGCCTCGAAGCGATGGGTGTCGAGACGGCCGAGGACAAGTCGATGATGGCCAGCCTTGCCGCCCGCGCAGGCGATACCGACGGCGCCTTGGCCTCCATCGAAGCCGCACTGGCCGCCGACCCGAGCGGCGAAGACTGGCTGCGAAAGGCCGAACTCCACCTGGTTCGTGGCGAACGAGGTCTCGGCCTCAACGCCATCGACGAAGCGATCACTCTGGACCGCCAATCCGGCCCTGCATGGGCCATCCGGTCCCACCTTCTCAAGGATGAACCGGGCCGCATCGATGAAGCGCTGAAGGCCTGCGTACACGCGGTCGCGCTCGGCGAACCTCTCGCCCTACTCAAGGTCGAATTGCTGGAAAAGGCGGACCGTGGCGAAGAAGCCCTCACCTCACTCGAAGAAGCCCTGACAAAGAGCCCAACCGATTCCACCCTGCGGGCACAACTGGTTCTGATGCGCCACCAGTCCGGTGATGTTGAAGGTGCCTTCCAACTGCTCGCAGAGGCCCCGGTCGCCGCTTGGGAAAGCCCAGACCTCCACCTGCAGAAGGGTCGCCTGATCCTCGCCGAAGCCGATCGATGCCGCGATGGAACCGGAGAGCGAGATGCAGAACTCCTCGCAGAAGCCGACCTCGCCTTCGAAGCCGCGCTCAATGCGGATCGTGAGAATGGAGTTGGCTGGCTTGGGAAGGCGCGAATCCAGCGCATGCTCGGGAACCTCTCCGAAGCCCAGATATCCCTTGCA
>CAVOCV010000078.1:0-7417 GCA_963694325.1 Candidatus Thalassarchaeaceae archaeon
GAATTGGACATTTCACGCGACAATCTGATCGCCGGTGGAAGGGCCCTTCGCGCCGAGGGTGGACCGGGCATCCTCGCCGAGATGTTGCGCGACAGCTTCGCAGAATCGAACGAGGTTGTGATCGATTCCATCCGCACACCCGCCGAGGTCGAAGCGCTGCGCATCCGTCCCGATTTCCGCTTGATCGAAGTGCGAGCCTCACGTGAGGTTCGATGGGAACGGCTTCGGTCGCGAGGTCGCGATGGAGACCCCACGGATTGGGACACCTTTGTCGCGCAGGAGGAAGCCGAACTCATCGCCGCGGACGACACCGGTCAAGCCCTCGACGCCACGGCGGCTCTCGCCGACATCCTGATCGATAACCAAGGAGAGCTCGACGGACTTCACCAAGCCTTGGAAGCCCTGCTCAGGCCTGCCGAATCTTGAGACCAGCCTCACCCATCATTCGGGTCGAGAGGTCGAAATCATCCTTCCAACGCTCGGGCACTTCGCTCGCTGCGGGATAGACGACCTCGATGACCCCGGCCTGGATCAAGGAGCGGGCACAACGGGTGCACGGGGGCCAGGTCACGTAGGCGGTACATCCCTTCAGAGCCAATCCGATGCGGGCCGCGTGCATGATTGCATTCTCCTCTGCATGGCAGATGAGTGGATACTTTTTCTCGCGGTCACCCAAGCGTTCTGCATCGTCGGCGATGCCCCGCGGAAAGCCGTTAAAACCGGTGCTGCGAATCTCCCGGTCGACACCGACCACGACACAACCGACCTGGGTCGAGGGGTCCTTTGACCAACCCGAGATATGGTCGGCCAAGGCGAGGAATCTCTGGTCCCACTTCTCACTCATCCACTCACCCTTCCCTGCCTGAAGGTCCCGGCGTTTGAGGTTTCTCACGGGATGGGGTCGAGCCCGTCCTCGCCATCGGGTGGAATCAAAATGTTGCTGAAGTCGTACTCATCGAGGATGTTGATCACATTCAGCATCTCTCCGACCAGATACAGACTCCCGATGCAGAGCACAGGAACCGGGGTCTCCTCATCGAGTTCGAATGCTTTCTTCTGGGCGGCGTGCCAGGTCGCATGGACATCCGGGTCACACTCGATTTGTGCCTTGACCCCCTGTTCGGTCAATGCGGCGGCGAGGGTCTGGCAATCGACCGCAGGTTTGCGGCCGTTTGAGGGTTCGGTGATGAAGACATGTTCGATGTTGCCCTCGACCATCAATTCGACCAGAGGTTGGAGGAAAATGCCGAGGTCATTCTGGGTGGTGCAGCCGAGCATGATGACGCCGGGCATCGGTGCCATGTCGCGCGACTTCTGGAAGCGAATCTGCTCACAGGCGCGCGCCATGCCACTCGGGTTGTGGGCCGCTTCGAGCAGCAATGGGATTCGATCGAGGTCAATCCACTGCATGCGACCGGGCCAATTGGTGTGGGTGACGGCGCGGTCGACCTCTTGGTAAGCCAACTTTTCACCCATCACCCAGAGCGCATTTCGGGCGAGCATCGCCGCCTCCTGCTGATAGGGCATCCAACCGTCGAAATCTTCCTTCTTCGACAGCGGTCGGAATGCCTTGGTCGCATTTGAGAATTTGATCCCCTTGCGACGATCTGCGCGCCACCACCAGGCCATGTCGTGGTCGCGCACCGCCGACTCAATCGCCGTTCGCGCCCCCTTGTCATAGGACCATGTCGCGATGAAGGGACGGCCCTGACGGACGATGGCGGCCTTCTCGGTGGCGATCTCGGCCAATGTATCGCCGAGAACCTCGGTGTGTTCGAGCGCGATCTCGGTCAATACACAGCAATCCGCCTCGATCAATCGTGTCGCATCCCATCGCCCACCGAGGCCAGTCTCGACCACAGC
Organism: Candidatus Thalassarchaeaceae archaeon; assembly: GCA_963694325.1. Lineage (GTDB taxonomy): Archaea > Thermoplasmatota > Poseidoniia > Poseidoniales > Thalassarchaeaceae > MGIIb-P. Next base: position 1,864 of record CAVOCV010000078.1, read on the forward strand.
GCGTTCGACCTCATGCACCTCGAAGGCGAGCATGGCGACCAGAAAGGTCACCTCGAAGTAGGTCGGTTCCTGAACGGGCGCCTCCATCGAGGCGTCGTGAATTCGCTGCAGGCAATCGGCGAACAATTCGTCGGTGATCGGTTCGCCATCGATGCGGACCCGCTCGTTCACCTTCATCAGATGCGGCGAGGTGAACAGCCCGCATCGCGTGCCGGAGAGTGAGAAGGCATTGGAGAGAATCGCACAGCAAGTCCCTTTGCCATTGCTGCCGGCGACGTGAATCGCCGGGAAGGTCTGCTGCGGCAATCCCAGACGCGTCAACAGCGTCGAGGTCGTCCACAGATGCGGTTGCATTCCGAAGGTCTTCAGACCATCGAGCCAATCCCATACATCGACCTCCATCCGCGCGCCTCCCCTTGCCGGTGGACGGTCGCCTTGAAATGGCCTTTGAGAGTCGCGCCGAGCATGTCGGGAGACGGATTCGCCGCAAAACGACGTGCAGAGCGACCCGATGGGCCGGGCCGAGGCGCTGAGCCACCCCTGATGTCCGCGCTCCGCGAACAGGCCCCGGCGATGACCGGTATGGCGGTGATGTTCATCATCACCATCCTCTTGGCAATGTCGATTCAGGACTTCTACGACCACGACGAACTGCGCGCCTTCGGCGATGCGGGTTCGACAAAGGCGAGCCTCGTCCTGATGGAATTGGTCTTCATCTTCGCCTTCACCGCCCTGATCATCTGGATGGCGCGACGCAACATGGAGCGCTTCATTCGCTGGGGTGTGCTCGGTGTGCTCACACTGGCGATGTGCTACACGATTCTGCCCTTTGCAACGTTGGTCTTGATCGATGACATGCCGCCGATGCCGAGCGAGGATACCGGTGTCGACGACGCCTGGATTCTATCCGTTGAAGACGGGGGTTCAGACTTCTTGATTCACGATACCTCCGGTGCGGAGAATGGCAGCATCATGCGCATGCAGAATGGCGGCGATGAAGTGTTGTGGTCGTACGATATCACGCCCGACCCCGGCACGTTCTATCTCCCCCAGGTTTCGACCACCGCCGATGGCATCGTCATGTGCGGTGGCACGCGGTGGGTGCTAATCGATGCTGAAACCGGTGAAGAAAAGGATGACCATTCGATGAACTGCAACCTCGGTCTGCGCTATGAACCGGTCGCGGACGACTGGGAGAATTGCGACGGGACGGATGACGTAGCTCAGGATTGGGCGATCATGGGACAGATCATGCATCCGATTGGCCATGTCCGGGATACCGACGCGGACATGGGTGAATGCACGGGCGAAGGTGCCACGTGGGTGCGTGCCTTCCCCGACGGATTTCAGGGCCACAATATCCTCTTCTCTCGCGACATCGGGCCAGATCATTTCCTCATCGTCTCGACCCAATGGGCAGGCATGGTCGTCTATCCGACCGAGGCTTCGGCGAGTGTTGAATTCGGCGACCTCGTCGACACGGTTTGGGAGAAAAGCCTGTCCGGTGATGAACAATTTTTGTCGGTCGCCTGGGGTGCATCACCGGGCGACGATATCGCTGATGCCCCCGTGCTCGTGCTCGGCACCTCGGCCGGTCATGTGAGCGGCTGGTCCGTGGGCGAGGATGCGAGCGTCGACTCGGCCTTCGAAATGCCCTTGGAAGAACCCATCCGCTCCCTCCTCCTCGCCGATTGTTGTGGCAATATCAGCAATGATCTATGGGTCATCGAAGGAGATTCCCTGCGCGTATTCATGGGTAACAGCCTGTCGGAACAACCGCACAATCTGAAGGTGAACGGCACGGCTCGCGTCATGATGACTCTGCATGATGGTGGTGGAGAAGGTCAGCTCATCATCGAGCAGGACGGCCAATGGACGGCGGCGACATTCACCTCATATCAGGTCGACATCGTGCCATCCCTCATCGCGACAGCACTCATCGCCATCGCCCTGATGACCCTGCTCATCCTCTTCCCCGAATGGTATGTGGTGAACGCGGTGGGCATTCTTGTCGGCGCGGGTGTGGTCACCATCCTCGGTGTCTCTTTCGTCCCTTGGCTGATCATGCTCTTCATGGTCCTCGCAGCCGGCTATGACGCTTGGGCGGTCTACAAGTCGAAGCACATGTTGGAATTGGCGGACACGATGATCGGGCTCAAACTTCCCATTCTACTGGTGGCGCCGCAGGACACGAGTTACTCCTTCCTCGATGAGGGAGACCAGGTGATGGCGGAGAAATCGGAGAAACCCGAGAATACCGATGGTTCTGCGGATTGGGATGCAGTCGATGCCGCACCGATGCCGAGGCCGGCCAAGAAGTCCAGCGGTGAGGCCATGTTCATGGGTCTGGGAGACATCATCTTCCCGGGCATGCTGTCCATCTCGGCGATGACCTTCCTGCCCGAAATTGCGGGCCCGATGGGTTACGCGGCCTCGACCTGGGTTGCCATCGGCACCATGATCGGCGGCCTTTTCGGCTACCTCTTCCTGATGACCTATGTTGCGCGCGGTCGGCCCCAGGCTGGACTGCCCCTGCTCAACGGGGGTGCGATTCTCGGTTACTTCGTCTCGGCGGCCTACTTCATCGGCACCGCCGCCTTCGTATTCAACGTCAGTCTGTTCTGAGGCGCCCGCATCTTCAAGCACCAGAGGCGGTTCCGTAGGAACCGGAGGAATCGCCGTGTTGGACATCAAGATGTTCCGTGACCACGCCGACATCATCCGGGCAGACCACGACAAGCGTGGCTTGGCCCACGATGCGATCGAGGAGGTGATTCGCCTCGACGAGGCTTGGAAGAAAGCCGGCCATGCATCCTCTCAACTCCGCAAGGAGCGCAACGAAGCGGCCCGAGAGATCGGCGCCGCCAAGAAGGCAGGAGATGATGCCGCGTTTCAACGGGTCAAGGCGGCCGTCGACAGCATCGGTGCCCGAATCGAGGCGCTGACGGTGGAGGCTGAAGGCCACGCAGCACAGCGAGATCGACTGCGCATGTCGATTCCAAACATCCTGCATGCGGATGTTCCCGTCGGCGCGGATGAGGGCGGCAATACGCAGCATAGTCTGCACGGTGAGAAGCCGGCCTTCGACTTCACACCCCAGACCCACAATGACCTGATCGAGGCCAATCGTTGGGTCGACCTGCCGCGGGCAGCCAAGATCGCCGGCAGTCGCTTCTACTTCCTCAAGGGTGACCTTGCGCGCATGGAACTCGCCCTGCAGCAGTATGCGGTCGACTTCATCGGCGGCCGTGGCTATACCTTTGTCCAGCCGCCCATGATGATGAATCGAGAGGCGTATGAGGGCGTCACGGACCTCGCCGATTTTGAATCGGTCATGTACAATGTCCAACCCGATGGGCTCTACACCATCGCGACCAGCGAACATCCGCTGACGGCGATGTTCATGGATGAGGTCATCGATGTGACCCAGTTGCCGATCAAAATTGTCGGCGTCTCCCCCTGCTTCCGCAGAGAGGTGGGTGCGCACGGCCAGGGCGACAAGGGCATCTGGCGTGTCCACCAGTTCACCAAGATCGAGCAGATCATCATCGCTCATCCGGATGACTCCTGGGACCTCCACGAGGAATTGTTGACCAATTGCGTCGACCTGTGGAATGCGCTCGGCCTGCATTACGAGGTCGTCAACATCTGCACCGGGGACATGGGGACGGTTGCGGCGCGCAAGTACGACCTCGAGGCGTGGTTGCCCGGGCGTGGCGAGTTCAAGGAGGTCGTCTCCTGTTCGAATTGCACCGACTATCAGGCCAACCGCCTGAAGATGAGATTCCGTTTGCCAGACAATACGCATACCGCGGTCCACACATTGAACTCGACCGCGGTCGCGACCAGCCGTGCGCTGGTCGCCATCATGGAGCAAAATCAACTCGAGGATGGGCGGGTGCGTGTGCCCGATGTCCTCCAGCCCTATATGGGTGGCCAAGAAATTCTTGAAAAGTGCAATTGGTGAATCAATTTCATCAATTGGATTCTTCGACGGGCTCAATGTCGATGAGAACCGCGCCAGCCGCGACCTGCCCCCCCACATCGTGATGGATGTCAGTGATGGTCCCAGCCTGATTGGCTGCGATTCGGTGCTCCATCTTCATCGCCTCCATGACGAGCAGGGCCTGGCCTTCCTCGACCACATCGCCGACAGCGCAGAGCAACTCGAGCACCTTGCCGGGCATCGGTGCGGTCATGCCGCCGTCATCTCCACCCCCACCGGCGCCTTGTTCGACGACGGTCAGGACCTCGATCCGCCCGTCGAGGTGGACCCACCAATCATCGCCGACCTTGGCGACGTGGGCGAGATGGCCATCCAACCAGAGCCGACCCGGTCTTGCATCGACGTCGATGCGGTCCAGATCAACATCCACCTCGTGGACCGTTCCCGTACTGTCTTTCATTTCCATCAGGTCACCTCAGGGAAAGCTCCTGCGCAGGGAGAGGAAGGGATTGAACGGGCTGCCGCGGCCACCCTCGGATTCGCCCACGACCGCCTTGCGTGCCAAGCCGAGCTGTTCGGCGGCGGTGGCCACCTCCCTCGCTTCAGTCGACGTGGTGCGGACCCATCCATCCGGCCAGTGGACCTCGATGAAATCGGTCGTCGTCTCCCCGGCGTGGTAGGCGGGATGAGCCATGATGTCGACGAGGAATCCAAGATTGGTCGTCGTGCCGAGAAGGACGAAATCCTCACAGGCGCGCTTCATGCGCCGAATGGCAGCATCTCGGTCCGGCGCATGGACGATCAATTTGGCGAGCATCGGGTCGAAGTCGATGGTCGCGGCATCGCCCTCGCGCACGCCAGTATCCAATCGGATGCCGGGGCCTTCGGGTGGGCGGAACATCGCCAACGGCCCGGTGGCGGGGAGGAATCCATTGGCCGGGTCCTCGGCATAGATGCGGACCTCGATCGCATGTCCTCGAATCGATAGATCGGACTGGTCGAAGGGGAGGGGAAGGCCCGATGCAACGCGAATCTGTTCAACGACCAGATCGATGCCGCTGATGCATTCGCTGATCGGGTGCTCGACCTGCAGCCGGGTGTTCATCTCAAGGAAATGGAAGTCGCCATCTGCGCCGAGGAGGAACTCGACGGTTCCTGCACCCTCGTAATCCACCGCACGCGCGGCCTCGACCGCCGCCTTGCCCATCGCTTCTCTCTGTGTTGGCGAGAGGACTGGCGATGGCGCTTCCTCGACCACCTTCTGGTGGCGTCGCTGGATGCTGCACTCGCGCTCGAAGAGATGGACGACGTTGCCCGCTGTATCGGCGAGAACCTGTACCTCGATGTGGCGCGACTTCTCGAGCAGACGCTCGACATAGACGGTGCCATCGCCGAAGGAGGAAATCGCCTCTCGGCTCGCAGCGGCGTATTCACGTTGTAGATGGCGCGGCTCGCGCACGATGCGCATGCCCTTGCCACCTCCGCCCGCACTCGCTTTGAGAAGGAGTGGATAACCGACTCTGGTCGCGGCTCGAACCAGATCCTCAACGATGTCGTCGGGGTTTTCCAAGGGGAGTTCTTCTCCAGGAATGACCGGCACACCGGCCG
>CAVOCV010000079.1:0-7309 GCA_963694325.1 Candidatus Thalassarchaeaceae archaeon
GCAGAGCCTCGACCGAACAGGAGATGGCTCTACTTTCAGTGGCGGAAATTCAATCGATCATCCGAGAGATCGGCTTGGCCCCGACCAAGGCGAAGAATCTGCGCCGCATGGCCCTGCAAATCATCGAGGGTGGCGGCATGAAACCGGATTGGGAATTCCTCGAATCCCTCGCCGGTGTCGGCCACAAGACCGCCAGCGTGGTCATGGCACAATGGTACGGCATCCCCGCCTTCCCCGTCGATACCCACATCCATCGACTCGCCCAACGTTGGGGGCTCAGCGAAGGACGCAACGTCGTTCAGGTCGAGAAGGACCTGAAGGCGGTTTGGCCAAAGGGGACGTGGAATACGCGGCATCTGCAAATCATCTTCTTCGGTCGAGAACACTGTCCCGCTCGCAATCATGACCTCGCTGCCTGCCCGATCTGTGGCTGGGCTGCCACCCAGAAGCGAATCAGAGAGGAAGCCAAGCGTTGAAGCCGTGTAGCCCTTGGGCCGCCCATGGACAATCCCGTGACCCTTGAAGTGGGCGATGTCGCGCCCCTGTTCACCGCCACAGAGACCTATGGTGACACGATCTCTCTGGAGGCGCTGTTGGCCGATGGCAAGCGGGTCGTGCTCTACTTTTACCCCAAGGATTCCACCCCGGGTTGCACGATTCAGGCGGTCGAGTTCACCGGTTCCATCGAGTTGCTGACGGCGAACGACGTGGTCGTTCTCGGGGTGTCGAAAGGCAGCCAGAAGTCGCATGACAAGTTCTGCACCAAGCAATCGATCGCCTATCCATTGCTGTTGGACACCGACGGCGAATTGTTGGACCTCTACGGCGCCTGGCGTGAGAAGATGAACTATGGGCGCACCTTCCTCGGCATCGCGCGTTCCACATTTGTGATCGAGGCCGATGGCACCCTTTCTTATGCTGGCTATGGGGTCAAGGCGAAGGGACACGTCGGCCGAATCCTCAAGCATCTGGGCCTGGAGTGAGCGACGATGGCGGGTGGGATCCGACTCGACCTCGGTCAGGATTCTGTCGCGTGGGAACCGTGCTACATCGGCCAAGACTGCCAAATCGGTGCGGACGTCAGCGTGGGTTGTTTGGCCCATGTCGGTCGAAACGTGGTGCTTGGAGATGGTACGCGTGTGCAGGGTGGTGCCTATGTTGCGGATCTCAGTGTGCTCGGTGAGAATGTCTTCATCGGGCCGAATGCAACGCTTCTGAATGACAAGTATCCACCCTCGGATGACAGTGAGAAATGGACCCCTGTCATCGTTGAGTCCGGAGCCGTGATCGGCGGCGGGGCAACGATTCTTCCCGGTTTGACCATCCATGCGGATGCGGTGCTCGCCGCCGGTTCCGTGCTGACGAAAGACCTGCCCGCGGGCGAGGTCTGGGCTGGCAATCCGGCCAAGTACCTGATGACGCGTGCCGCCTATGAGGAGGCGCGCGGATGAGTGACAAGACGGTGGTTTGCGACTTCCTTCGCCGCTGTGTTCTCTATGCGGATGCGAGCATCAATCGCAAGAAAGATCGCGAGGAGAATGCGACCGAAATCGGTCGTTGGACCGCCTACCGGGATTTCACCGCCTATGCACTCTCGGAGGTTGAGCGAGGGGAGTTGGACGATTGGTTCGCCTCGGATGGCGAGGCCGATCGCATGCGCGCCTCCTTTCTTGGGGAATCGATGGGCAACGCGCGCAAGAATGTTGATGTCGACGCATTGGAGCATTCCGAACGGGCCGCGTGGCTGTCGGCTGTGATCGGGCCGCGCCCCGTGCTCTTGTTGTCGACCACGAATGGTGATGGTGTGCACAATCTATGCCCAGTGACTAGCGTGAGCCTGTTGTCAAATTCTCCACCTCTGCTGGGCGTTTCGCTGAGCCAGAACCGGGCCGGTCGCCCGCGTGATACCTTGGTGAATCTGGAGAATGGTTCCAAGGTCAGTGCGATGGTGCTGCCCGGTACTTGGGATGCTTCCCTGCTGGTCAATGAGACGGCTGAACCCCTCGCCCCCTCGAAGAGTGAATGGGATCGGCTCTCGGATGGACCCATCGAGAGTCCGAATGCCTTTCCGCCCGCCCACCCGATCAGTGCTGCGGTGCTGGAATGTGAGTTGGCTGAATTGCATCCGCTTCCCGATGCGGTGGCCACCCTCGCCATTCTGCGGGTCAAGAATTTGCTGCGGCCCGAGGTCGGAACCAAGCGCGAGATGCCGCCTGATGCGGAGACATGGCGGCCGCTGCTCGCACAATTTGGTCTGGATCGATTGACCAGCGGCCCGGATGGGGCGGCTTGGTCCTTCGAAGTGCGCAGCCACCGGTCCTAAGAGAGAATCGAGGAGCCGCCCAGTTCGTGGGTTTCGGTGTCGACCTTTGAGCCTCGGCCCGGGATCAACAAGATGCGCTGGTCGTCGTCGAGGCTGAAGACGGGCAGACCGACGTGGTTCGCCACATCCTGCACCTGTCGGGCGAGTGCTGCACGCTGGCTGTCCATGTGGGCAAGGCTGGCGAGGTCAACGATGTGGATGTCGCCCTGATTCAGGCGTGCGGCGATGCCGTCGAGCGGGAGGCGATGCATCTGGTCGGGTCGAACGTATCGCAGGCCGCGTTGCGGCAGGCCTTGGCGGGATGTCGCCCATTCTAGCCAGCGCTTCTCACCGAGGTCGTGGAAGACCATCTCGTGAACCGGGGTGCGCTCGACGGGGCGGACCGGTTTGGGAATGTGGATTGGTGGGCCGATCTCGACGACATCCTCTTCCTCGGGAAGTTCCGCCTCAAGCGGCTCCTCCTCTGGCGAATCGGGTAGGCTGGGCAGCCCGAAGAACTCGTACAGGCGCCTGCGCATGGAGCGGCCTCAGAAGTCGAGGTCCAAGTCTCCTTCGGCCGGCGCGGGGCTCGGCGAGGTGATTTCCGGCACCTTCGCCGCTTCCTGAGCCAACCATTGGCCACCGTAGTGGCCCCACTGCTCCTCGGTCCATCCGGGGGGCAATCCCTCGGCTGGAATCGGTGCGCTCTCGGCGGCGAGGGCTTCAACGGGTGCAGCGATGGCGACCGGTGCGGCCGGTGCGGCCGCTTCTACGGGCGCGACCGGGGGCGCTTCGAACATCGAGGCGGTTGGCGCGGCGAGCGGCGCGGCTTCCGGTGGTACGTCCAGTGAGGAGAGGTTGTCCCAGGGATCGGATGAGCCACCTCGCTTGCCCGTCATGACGAGGACACCGAGTAGGATGGCGAGAACCAGACCGAGCAGGATGACGACGAGGGTGACCCCGCCGTCCTCAAAGTCGAGGGATCCGAGTACTCCCTTGTCCTCGGCTTGAACCACCAAGGTCAGGTCCTGAGTAACAGTCTCAGTCTCATCGGATACCATCAGGCGGATGCCACGGCTGCCGGGTGTGTCGATGCTGATCCAGATCTCCATGCCGATCTCGTCGATGTCGTTGGCCGCATCGCCATCATCATCGGAGTCGACCGAGGTGTCGAGGTCCCATCGGTAGATGAGATCCTCCACATCCGATGGCGTATCGGTCGAGAGGTTCCCCGAAAGGCCGAACATCTCGTCGGTGACGGGGTTGTCATTGCTGACGTAAATGTCCGCCACGGGTTTGCGGTTGCGCACGGTGAAATTGACCGTTTGACTGGCGATGTCTCCATCATCATCGGTGACGTGGAAAATGACGCCATAGACGCCGGACTGGCCCCACTTGTGGTTCAGGGTCGCCCCTTCGATGTCGCAGTCATCATCGGCACTGCCGACGAGGTCCGAATCGATGGCGGGGTCGAGGTCCCAGCAGGCGACCAGACTGTCTATGTCGGAGGCTGTATCGGTGTATTCGATGGTGTAGAGCGTGCGTGAATCCTCCCACAGCGGCAGCGGGGTTTCGAAGGACTCGATGGTCGGGGCGACATTGTGGACGCGGACCCAGCCATTGATGACGCCACTGCTCTCTTCATCATCGTCGAAGACCTGTAGGGCAACGATGTGCAAGCCGGTCTCGGACCAGGTCACAGGGAGCACGGATTGTGGCCCGTGACCGACCTCGTGCCACGAGGGGTCAACATCGATGTCGGGCTGCCATTCCCAGCGCAAACTGTTCATGTCATTGGGTGAATCAGAGACGTGACCGACCAGTTCGAGGGGTTGGTCTTCGTCGACGTGCCAGACCTGCTGGGTATCGGGTGCGATTATCTCGCCGGCATCGGCCTCTCGGAGGTCGATCAGGCCGTCGTGGGGTGCGATGTTGGTGACGGTGACACTGTGGCTGACTTGGGTGGTCGCGCCGTCGTCATCGATGGCGCGGAACGACATCGTGAACTGACCTTCAATCTCTGGCGTGACCGTGCACGACTGGGTGACGAGCCCTTCCTCACAGGCGTAGGGTTGGCCGTTCACCGCTGCCGGCGGTTGCCATAGCATGGCGATCGGTGCCTCGGGGGTCAGGGTGTCCATGTCGCTGTTGTCCGCGGCGTTGAAGGTGACGGATTCTCCGACCATCAGGATGGTGACATCCGAGGCGAGGTTGACCACTGCGGGTCGATTGAGAATCGACATGACCATCGTCGTCGAGGCCGAATCGCCCTCGTCATCGACCACGGCCAAATTGACATCGTATGCACCGTCATCGGTCCAGAACCAATCGAGCAGGCAATCCATGGTCTCGTAGTGGATGATTGAGCCATCGGTAGTCTCGACATCGAAGATGCAGAGGGTGGTGCCGCCGTCCGGGTCGATGGATTGGCTGGCGTCGAGCGAGACGGTCTCATGGGTCAGCTTCGGGACGATATTGTACAGGACCGCGGCCGGCAGTCGTCCGATGAACAGGGAAAGAGTGTCCCAGTCATTCGAGCGGTTGGCATCGTTGGTCACCAAGGCATCGGGATCGACCTCGAAATCGAGCGAGACATCCCCGATCGATTGTGCGGTCGGGACGGTCCAAGAAACATCGACGCGGATCTCACTGAGCGCGCCGAGGCTCGGCACGGTCGTGCGTGCAGTGGTGCCATCGGGCGCTGTCACTTCCAACTCCGAGACCGGCGCTGTCAGGATGCCGAGGTTGCGAACGGGGACGCTGAAGGTCAGCGCATCGCCGGGGACGGCACTGTAGCCATCGAGTGGATTGAGCAGCGTTGAAACACCATCCCTAACCCGGGTCACACTGACGCCATTGGCGAAGGTCGCAAGGTCGACCTCGACCAGATTCTCGTCGAGGGTCAAGGTCGAGACGCCAATCTGGCCAGTGCTCGGCATCCAACCCATGATGCCATGGCTCGCATAATCGTACAAGGTTGGTGAGGGGTCGGTCTCGGATCCCGTGTCGAAGGTGAGGAAGGCCGACCCATTGGTCGCTGTCGTCACAGATTGCACGTCATCCATCGTCTCGTAGCGGAATTCGACGGTCTCTCCACCGACCGGCGTGCCGCCGGCATCTGTGACATTCAACCAGACCGAGAGGTTGGCATCCAAGGCCCATGCAGGGTACTCCAAATCGACCGAAATCAAGCGACTGCGGCTCGCTGGCGCATGGCTTGTCAACTTGAAGTCGATGACCAGACCGATGCTGTCCTCGATGTGTTTCCACGCATCGTTCTTGACCGCGGGACAATACCAATTGAATCCGGAGACCGCCCCGGTCGTCGCATTGGTGCCCGTCACGTTGTAGGCATTCGAGCAACCCGAATAACTCACGCCGGGATTGCCCGTGCCCATCACCGTGTACTGGGAGGTGGACGAGGTCGTATCATCCGCTGGCAAATCGAAATAATCCGAACTGCCCGACCACTGCACGGTCGAAGCGGTGGTCGAGATGTGGGCTTCTCCGACGATGAGAGGGAAATCATACTCCTCTCTGGCCGGCGAATAACTGGTGTCGATGTCGATGTCGGCAATCTCCAACCCGTTCGGATAGATAATCGAACCGAGGCCGCCAGGGTAGAATTTGACATAGAGGCTCATCGTCTTGTGAACCATCCCCAAATCCGATGCTCGAATCGTGTCTTCCGCGTCATAATCCACGGTCAGCGGACCGGTATACCCATCCAAGGTCGCCTGGCCAGAAAAGGCCCCAGAGGACAGGACAGTGTAGAGCACCGATTGGTGATTGTCGACCACATCGGTTGTGATGGAATCGACGGTCATCGTCATCGGTCCGGTCAGCGAGTTGACCGAGGCGGAGACGCCGCCGGATGCGATGAGGCCGGCGACATCGAAGGAGCCGTCATAACCCCAAGAATCACCGACGCGCCAAGCCGGCACGTCGATCACGCCAGAGGTGCCGGACTCCATGTGAATGGATGTTGATTCCAATTCCTCCACCGGGGCAAACGGCGCGAAAATACCGAGAGTCAGGACGAGAACGATGAGCAATGGAACGATGTGTGAGCGGCCACCCATAGGGTGGCCACAGGGACCACCTCACTTCAAAGGATGGTCAAGCGGAGCGCACTGACCAACGTGACCGACCACATCCAGAATGCCATCACACGCCGCGTCAAATCTGTCGGGGGCCTCCAGCCGGTCACGGCCTCAGTCATCTCTTTGACGAACCAGCCTTCCTCGTGGTCCTCAATCGCGTCGACCTGCAGAATCTGGTTCTCCCACTTGGTGAAGATGCATCTGCGCTCATTGAACCGCCAGTGCAGCCGGGTCAGTGGCACGAGCACGACGTGAATCCACCACGCGATGCGCCAAGGCAAGGCCCAACCGAACATGATGAACACCATGATCAACAGATGTGAGAGGCGGATGGATTTCGCCGTAAACCAGCGCCACATGAGATCACCCGAGCACGAAGAGCCGCAGCGCGCATCCTGCAAGACTCGCGTATGAGATCGCATAGGACAATTTCGAGGCTGTGGCGAATGTGATGGTGATGCCGACCAATCCGAACAGGCTGACCAAGAATGAACCTTGATCGACACTGCCCGCATCGGGATGACCGCGCAGCGCCATCTCCCAAGTCCGCAGAATGCAAACGTCCGCGACCTGCCAATGCAGCACCATGGCCGGGATGAAGAAGAGCGCGAACCACAGCACGCCATCCCATGGCATGGCCCATGCGATGCTGACGAAAACCGAGGTCATCACGTGCAGGCCATAGACCAAATCCGCGACCCGAAGCCGCAGTGCGCCGACATCCTCCATGCGATGCGGAGCCGGTCCCATCGCATGGGTTTAACCCCCGAATCCACGTTCACTTTCAGCCCAATTTCGGCCCCGATTTCCAACGGTGGCCCAAGTCCAAGCATCAAGCATCTGACGAACGCGCCGACCGACGCTAAAAGCAAGATCTGGCGAGACGAGGCGAAGGGTCGCGGGG
>CAVOCV010000080.1:0-7300 GCA_963694325.1 Candidatus Thalassarchaeaceae archaeon
CATCGGCATCGAGCTTTGCCTCGTCACCGTCCCAGCAGGCTTCGAGCACGGCGTTGCAATGCTTCTGCAGCGCTGCGGTGCCGGCGATCAATGCGCTGACTTTCTCTTCCTCGCTCTGCTTCCAACTGATGAATTCCTCGATGTCGGGGTGGTCCAGGTCGAGGGTCACCATCTTGGCGGCGCGGCGGGTTGTACCGCCACTCTTGATCGCGCCCGCTGCACGGTCGCCGATCTTCAGGAAGGAGAGCAGACCGCTCGATGTGCCGCCGCCTGAAAGTGGCTCACCCGCACCACGGATGTTGGAGAAGTTCGAACCGGTGCCGCTGCCGAACTTGAACAGCAGCGCCTCGCGATTCCACAGGCCCATGATCGAATCTGAATCGCCGACCAGGCTGTCGGTCACGGATTGGATGAAGCAAGCGTGAGGTTGTGGGTGTTCGTAGGCGTTGACACTGCGCATGTCTTCCTCGGTGACCGGGTCGACATACCAGTGCCCTTGGGCGGGCCCTTCGATGCCGTACGCCCAATGCAGGCCGGTGTTGAACCACTGCGGACTGTTGGGGGCGCTGCGTTGGCTGGCGATGAGGAAGCACATCTCGTCATAGTAGGCGCGGGCATCTGCCTCGGCGGCGAAGTAACCGTGCTTCCAGCCCCAATAGGTCCAGGTCCCGGCCAGACGGCGGAACAGTTGGCGCCCATCGGATTCGGAGACGTATCGTGCATCCGCTTCCAACTTCTGCATCTTGGTTTCGTCGGGCGCCGAGCGCTGCAACCAGGTGGGAATGCCATCCTCGGGCACCTTGCGCAATGCGGCGGGGATCCCGGCCTTGCGCAGATACTTCTGAGCACAGATTGTCCCAGGCACGCCACTGAAACCACTCGGCAGCGAGACCGCAGGAATCTCATAGGCCACTGAACCATCTAAATTATTGATGACGAAATCGGTCGTGACCCAATCAAATTGGTCGAAGGGATCCTTGCCGACTTGGGTGAATCGACGTTCGATGACCATGCCCCGTTCCCCTTCTCCAGTGGTGGCATCTCCCTTCATCTTGGACTGCGTCATTTTCTTCACTCTCCTTCATGCAGTGTGGATATGGAACTGGGTGGGGGGGTCTTTGGGCCGGTGAGACGAGGTTGGGGCGCACAGGGACTTGGGCTCCGCTTTGGAGGGTCTTTGAAGATATCGCCGTGCACGCGTGAGCACACAGCCGATGGGAGCCCGAATCACAATGTGCAACTCGGCAATTGGACATGTCGACAAATCGGGCCTGAGGAGTTTTATTCGCTGAGTCTGGAAAAGGGAACAGGGATTATCCCCTCAATTCAGCGCGAGGACAGGCAACGCCTTTGAGGGGGCGCCGCCCCCGTCCGGAAGTCGAAGTGATTCCATGGTCGTCCCCGAACAGGTCCTCCACTCTGTCCTCGTCCTCACTTGGGATGCTGAGGACATGGCAGATACCGCCGCCGCCGCACTCTCTGCACTGAAGCTTTCCGCTGATGATCGCATGGACGCGGTCGCCCACATCAACGAGCACCGCGGTGAGGATGGTGGTTGGGGCGGCCGGGCTGAAGATGTCGAAAATCGCGCCCGTGAACGGGTCCAATTCGCCCTCGACGAAGGCATGCTGCCCAGTGAATTCGAATCCATCGTCAAGGTCCCTGAAGAAGAGGAAGAAGACGATGTCTTCGCCACCCTCGGCGTGCAGAGTCCTTCCGAAAGTACCGCCGCTGCCGGCGATGCCCTCGAGGCATTCATGGATGGGGAGGAAGAAGAGGAAGTCACCGCTGAACCGGTCGTCGAATCCGATGAGGATGATGACGATGATGACGAGGACCCCTTCGCTGCCCTCGGCGTCTCTGGTCCCGCTGTCGCGCTCGCAGAACTCGATCCCGACGACCCTCTCGCAGCCCTGATGGACGATGAGGACGACGAGGAGGAAGAGGCCGAAGAAGAGGTAGAAGCGGAGGTTGAAGCCGAGGAAGAAGCCCCGGCAGAGGCCACCATCGATGCGCTTGCCGCCTACCGCTTGGTGCTCGATACCGTCTGGGTGGACGGCGTACTCGACCCCGGTGAAGTCAGTCTACTGGCACGACGTCGTGCCGAACTCGAACTCTCCTTCGAAGATCATCTCGCCCTGGTGCGGGACATGTTGGGGTGAGACGGTGGTTGTCCTCGGTCCCGAACCCTTCTCGCACGCGCTCGCGCTCGCGTGGGCGGACGACCGACTGACGGCGAATGAATTCAGACAATTGGATGCCTTGCAGGCCGCGCTCGAACTTTCAGATGCGGCGCGCGGCGAGATCGAAACCGCCTACGAGGTCGCACTGTCCGAGGGCACCGCAACCCTGGGCGAAGACGCCGCCTCTTTGGTCGAATGGATCGATGCGGTGCGCGCACTCACCGGCGTCCATTCCGACATCTCCAGTGGTCTGGCCCGACGACTCGGTGCAACAGCCCTGCGCGCAGGATTGACCCGGGACGGCTGGAAGCACGCCCACATCTGGATGGTATCCCTCGGCCTCGGCACACCCTTCGCCGAGGGGGCTTGGATGGTCGGCAGCCTCGCACCGCCATTGGGTGCAGTACCGCTGGCACTCGCACCCGCTGCGGCCATGCTCGGCCTGCTCGCGGATTAAGCTCGGATTTCGAGTTCCCAATCAAGGCTCGCGCCGGCACCGGTAACCATCGCGCCGACGGTGCACAATTTCGCATGACTCTGCTCGATGATGCGTTCGACCAACGCCTGGGGCACATCGCCTTCAATCACATAGCGCATGCGAACCGCAGTGAATCTGCGAGGACTCTCCTCGCGTCGGTCCGCATCCAATTCGATCCACATGTCACGCACGTTCTCCATGCGATGCTTGAGACCGACGATGACATCCAGTAGCGTGCAACCGCCGTGGGCGAGCAGCACCATCTGAACTGGATTGGGCGAATCCTCTGTGTGCATGGGCATCTTCACCCCGTGCTCATTCTCGCCTTCGAGATCCTCTCCACCGGTCCAGCGAACAACGCCCTTCATGCAGGCGGCGAGGGGCTTGATGGGAATGAGGGTTAGCATCATCAAGGGGGGGCCGGTCGCGTGGCTTGAGAACGATGTCACAAGGCAGTCCCATCTCCATGGAAAACGGCGCACTGCGCGTCCCTTCCACCCCGATTGTCCACTACATCGAGGGCGATGGCATCGGCATCGACATCACACCCGTGATGATGAAGGTCGTGAATGCGGCAATCGAAGCCGCATATGGCGGCGAGAAGCGCATCGTATGGAACGAGGTTCTCGCCGGCCAGAAGGCCTACGATGCGGTCGGAGAATGGCTGCCTGAGGCCACACTCGACGCGATGCGAACCGGTCTCGTCTCAATCAAAGGACCACTCACCACGCCCGTCGGTGGCGGCATCCGCAGTCTCAATGTCGCCCTGCGCCAGAAGTTGGACCTGTTCGCCTGCGTTCGACCCGTCCGTTGGTATGCGGGCACACCCAGCCCAGTCAAGGACCCGGGCGCGGTCGACATGATCATCTTCCGAGAGAACTCTGAGGACGTCTACGCTGGCATCGAATGGGAATCCGGCTCTGAGGATGTCAAGAAAGTCATCGCCTTCCTGCAAAATGAGATGGGCGTCGACAAGATTCGCTTCCCGAACACCTCCGGCATCGGCATCAAGCCGATTTCCTCCGAGGGCACGGCACGCATCGTGCGCGCCGCCATTCAGTATGCCATCGACAACGACAAGGAATCTGTCACACTCGTCCACAAGGGCAACATCATGAAATTCACAGAGGGAGGATTCCGCGACTGGGGATACCAACTCGCCCAGGACGAATTCGGCGCCACCCTGCTCGACGGCGGCCCGTGGTGCACGCTCACCAACCCGAACACGGGCAACACAATCACCATCAAGGACGTCATCGCGGATGCGATGCTCCAGCAAATTCTCACACGCCCGCGAGAGTATGGTGTGCTGACCACAATGAACCTCAACGGCGACTACATCTCGGACGCGCTCGCAGCCCAGGTCGGCGGCATCGGCATCGCACCGGGAGCCAATATCAACTACGACACGGGCATCTCAATCTTTGAGGCCACACACGGCACCGCCCCCAAGTACACCGGTCAGGACAAGGTCAACCCCGGCTCGCTCATCCTCTCGGCAGAGATGATGCTGCGCCACATGGGATGGACCGAGGCTGCTGACCTCATCGTCAAAGGCACCGAAGGCGCGATCAGCGCCAAGACCGTGACCTATGATTTCGAACGTCTGATGGATGACGCGACATTGCTCAAGTGCAGCGAATTCGGAAATGCCATCATCGCCCACATGTGAGTGGTACCTATGAAATTCGCTTCGCTCAACCTTTGCCAGCCACTGCTGGATGCCCTAGATGAGATCGGATACGTCACGCCGACGCCGATTCAAGCCCAGGCCATCCCCGATCTCATCGAAGGCCGCGACATGCTCGGCTGTGCCCAGACGGGCACGGGCAAGACCGCGGCATTCGCCCTCCCGATTCTCGACGCCATGGCCGAAGACCCGTGGTCCGGCCCGCGAAAGATTCGCACCCTGATGCTGTGCCCGACCCGCGAACTCGCCGCACAGATTCACGACAACGTCGAACAATATGCGCGCTACCTCGACATCCGCAGCATGGTGATGTTCGGTGGCGTCTCCCAGCGACCTCAGGAAAAACTGCTGCGACGCGGCGTCGACATATTGGCCGCCACACCGGGGCGCCTCCTCGACCTCATCGGTCAGGGATACGTCGACCTGTCACACGTCCAGTTCCTCGTCCTCGATGAGGCCGACCGCATGCTCGACATGGGTTTCATCCGCGACATCCGCAAGATCCTCGCCAAGATTCCCAACGACCGACAGAGTCTGCTATTCAGCGCCACCATGCCGCGCTCCATCGTCGAGCTGTCCCGCGACATGCTACACGACCCAGTCAGCGTCTCCATCACTCCTGAATCGACCACCGTCGAGGCCATCGAACAATCCCTGATGTGGGTCATGAAAGACGACAAGCGCGGCCTGCTCACCCATATCATCGAGGAGGAGCGATGCGAGAAGGTACTCGTCTTCAGCCGCACCAAGCACGGCTGCAATCGCATCGTCAAGCAACTCGGTCAAGACGGCATCGAAGCCCTCGCCATCCACGGCAACAAGAGCCAAGGCGCCCGCGAGAAAGCCCTCGGGCGCTTCCGCAACGGCACCCTCCAAGTCCTCGTCGCAACCGACGTCGCCAGCCGTGGCATCGATGTATCCGACATCAGCCACGTCATCAATCTCGACCTGCCCAACGAGCCCGAGGTCTACGTCCACCGCATCGGACGCACCGGACGCGCAGGCGCGGGCGGCATCGCCATCGCCTTCTGCGACGAGAACGAGGGCGAGTACCTGCGTGACATCGAGAAGATCATCCGCCAGGACATCCCCGTCGATGAGGACCACCCATTCCACTCTGAGAAGGCCAAGTCCCGCAAGGGCGAGCGAGCCCCCAAGAAGCAGCAGAACCAGGGCCGTGGCCGCCGGAATTCCCGCAGCAACCAATCCAACGGTCGTTCAAGCGGACGCTCGAACCCGCGATCCAGTGGCGGACGCGGGGGCGGGGGCGGACGCGGGGGCGGCGAACGCGGTGGTGGCCGAAGCGGCGGACGCAACAGTCGCTCTGGCGATGCCAACCGCGGCCGGCAACAACGAGAGCACCGCGCCCGCTACTGAGCACCAGTCGCATCGGTAGCGAGGCGGGAAGCCCACTGCGAGCCCATGCATTCAGCAATTGTGAGCGCGAGGGTGTTATGGATACACCCTTTGATTCACTGTATATCGGTTTGAATCAGGGTCGAATCCATAAATTAGGATGGGTTGCAATATATCGGTGGAATCGATATGACTGAAGAGGAGTCAATACATGTCCAAAAATACAACGAGCAGATTCAGGCTTGGAAACGTGGACTCAAGTTGGTGATTTTTATTGTCGTACTTTTTGTAATATCTGATTACTTCGATTTCCAAATAGGTATCCAAAGCAGTGGTTTGATTGGGATTCTTGCCATTATTTGGTATTGGAAACTTCGCCCTGGGAAATGGACTTAGTGTATCAAATCAGATGGACTCTGTGGCCAACGCTAAGGCGATAGAAAAAACAACCGGAAGTACCCATTTGACCATTTTTAGGGAAGCACTAATCATTCCTCTTTTCCACCCCAATGTTTCTATCTGTTTATCATAGAAAAGTACTGCTTGATAGAGTAATGCGGCAGGTACAAAGTAAGCACCCGTCAGAAGTATTCCTACGAACCAGTTACCTTCATCCCAGATAAATGTGGCATATGAAAAGAAACCAATTCCGCCCACGATTAACAAAGCCAAGATAATTTTTGAGTGAAGGGTACTCTCGTTACTCGAGAATTCACGGGGGATATACTGTAGAATACTGGATACGAATATTCCCACTAAGGTCATGAGAAGTATGGCTACTAATAACCCAAATTCGCCGAAATATGCCGACAAACACACCGCCCCAAGCCACAGCAATACTAGCAACATTTTCCCGTAATACTTCCATTTTTCCACATGCTGTTGCTGTTTGAATACATCGATGTATTCGACATTTTTCCGATCGGGATAGGTATATTCAATTTGAGTGGAAGCGTGGTTTCCAACTTCTACAACAGAATGCTGTGATTGAAACGGATTACTAAATTCGGACGAGTGTTGGGTTTCAGATTGAATTGGGACCCATTTTGTCCCCGTCCACGTTTGTGAACCATCTGGACTGAATATGGGGTCTACCATATGCACTCGATTAGACCCACATTTACAAACAAATCGCATGGGTCCCTTACGATTACGGGCAATCGTCTCGGTAGCGAGCAAACTGACCCACTGAAAGCCCATCAAACTGCTATATTCGGTTGGAAGGGGTTTCGGATGAACCCATCCAACACATCCGAGTTGGTTAGTTGATGCTCTGTATTTCATATTTGGAAGTTATCATATGATAATCGGGGAAAAGCCCTAATCACCTATCAGTATTCCAGCATCATGCGCGCCCGACCTTTGATGCCAGTAGTAGCCATCGTGATGCTTCTATTAATCTGCTCTCTTGGACTCATTAACAACTATAGTAATCCAGTAGAAAGTGGGGTACAAAGCAAAGAACAGGACATTCTCTTTGAACAATTGACACCTGAGCAGCAGATTGTTTTGCAGAATGCCAACTCAAACCACGTCAATGCTCGGGATGCAAGTTCGCCGATGGCTTTTGAATGGGCTGCGAGCGGAGGTGGG
>CAVOCV010000081.1:0-7292 GCA_963694325.1 Candidatus Thalassarchaeaceae archaeon
CCCTGTGGAGAGAGATGGTCGAAGAGGTCGGGTTGACACCAGGCTTGGAACACATCGATGCGGATCTGAGACAGGCGATTTTGGAGGATAAATCTGCATTCTATCGATTCGTCGATGCTGGACGGATCGAATTGAACGAATCTGCCTTCGACATCATTTCTGAGAGAACCACGCCGCCGTTTGGGCCGATGCGATTCCACAATCACTTCTTCACGGCGACCTGTGAGGTCGACCCGGTTCTCGAATCGGGAGAGCGGGTCGAGTTCGACGCCTTTCGATGGGCGACGCCGTCACAATTTCTCGATGAGTGGATGCGTCACGAGATCAAGATTCCACCTCCAATCGTGATGCTGCTCAGAGATCTTTCCGGCAAGGAGCTCGAGGAGGCGGTTGCGCGTCTTGCCGGAAATCCCCCATCAGAGAATAGCAGAATCGAGTTCGCACCCGGCGTCGAATGCATTCCGATTCCGACGAATACGTTGCCACCCGCAACCCACACAAATTGCTACATTCTCGGTGTGCCAGGTGGTGACCGAGTCATCATCGACCCCGCGGCGAAGTCTGAAGAAGGCCTCAAAATCTTGGAGGCGAAGGTGAACGATCTTCATCAGCACGGTTCAAAAATTGTCGCGACGATTTACACCCATCGTCACGCCGATCACATCGGGGATCTATCTGCAATATCCACGCTCTACACCGCACCCATCTGGGCGACTGAAGAGACGCATGCGGCCATCCCGCCTTGTGAGACGGATTCGATTCTAAAGGAGGGTGATACCTTCTCTTTGGATGATGTCACTTGGACAGTCATCGAGACACCGGGGCATTGTCCCGGGCAACTATGCCTGGTGTCCGAGGCCGGGATCATCTCCGCGGACAACGTGGTGCAGGTCGGCACGATTCTCGTGCCGAGCGGTGAAGGCGACATGATGGCCTACATCCAGGGCTTGAAGCGCCTCTTGGAGATGGATGCGAACCTGTTGTTCCCCGGTCACGGCCCCGTCGTCACCCACCCATCGAAACTCCTCAATCACTACATCACCCATCGAGAGAAGCGTCATCAGGCCGTTCTCAACGCTTGGAACGCGGGTCATCGCGACCTGAACGGCCTTGCCGAAGCCGCGTATGCGGACGCACCCGAGGCCCATCCGTTGCTCAAATTGGATCAGACCCAATCCCATCTGGATGCACTTCGTCGAGAGGGCATGTTGAAGGGATGAGCCTCGGCTTTGTGGGATTGGGGCACATCGAATGCAGGCCGATGAAGTGCTTGGTTTGCTGGGCGATCCAGCCGCTTCTGTCCTGTGCCAGGACATTGAGGCGTCCGACGGCTTCACCCTGCGCGTGTACTCCTTCACGCCCAAAGGGGGCGGGACGGGTTGCCCCGTGGTCTTCATCCCCGGTTGGACCAGTGTGATGGAGGGGTGGGCTCCACTGCTGTCCGCCTGGGTTGAACAGCGTGAAATCCACTATATTGAGACCCGTGAAAAGCGCAGCGCGACCATCGAACGGCGTGTGAAGAGCCAGGATTTTTCCATGCCCCGTCACGTCGCTGATTTGGCCGAAGTGCTCGAGGTGCTGGGCCTTGGGAAAGAGGTGTTGTGGTTCGGGTCTTCTCTGGGCGCCACGGTGATTCTCGAAGGCTTGATGCAAGGTCATTTACAAGGGCGTGGGGCCTTCCTCATCTCACCGAACTCAGCCTTCATATTCCCGACCTGGATGGTGCCGTTGACCTGGATGCCGTGGTGGTTTTACCACCCGATCATTCGGGCGTTCATCCCCTATCTCAAATGGCGACTCAAGGAACCAGCGCAATATCAACGCTATCGGCGCACCCTGTTCAATGCCGACCTGAAGCGGCTGAAATGCAGCGTTATCGCCAATCGGGCCTACACATTGCCCGATGGGCTCGACAGGATCACCATCCCGGTCGCGATCTGTGTTGCGGCTTCCGACACATTGCACAGTGGGGACGATGCCCATGGAACCGCAGCAGCCTTGCCCAACGGAAAATTGGTCGAGGTCGAGAGCAACCAATATGCCCATGAAGCCGCGGTCATTTTTGACATCGAATCATGGGAAAAAAGAGCCTGCGATTAGAATAAGAGTCAGACCGGCATCCGACGGCCATGGGACCCACCACAATTTTCGCACTCGTCGCTGGCGGCATCGTTCTGTTGATGATTCTGCTCTGGATCATGAGCACCTACAATCGCATGGTCGATCTGCGGAATGAAGTCGAAAATCAGTACCAAAACCTGGAGACGCAGGTCGGGGTCAAAGATCAAAAAATCGCATTGGTCGAGCAGACCGACCTCGCCCAGATGGGGTTGGAAAGTTCGGTCTATGACAAAATCATTGAAGCGCGTAAATTGTTCGCCAGCGCGAAGAGTTCAGGCAACCGAAGTGCCCTCAGCAAGGCTTCGGGCATGATGGATTCTGTGATTCCATCCGCCTTGGCCTTCGCCGAAAGCAATCCCCAATTGACCTCCCACAACGTGCTCGTGGCGGGTCTGGAAGAGGGTGTCCACGCCATTGCCAAGATGGCCAGTGAGGTTGAGGAATACAACCAATCCGCCAAGAATTACAATACATTCACCGAAATGTTCCCCGCTGTACTCGTCGCCAAAATGTTTGGCTTCGACCGTGCCGACCTCTTCGATCAGTACGATGATGAGCAGGTGACTCACATGTTTGACCGCCGGGCGGATCTCGGCAGCTTTGTCGAGTCAAAGCGCTCCGAAGCCGACATCAAGACCGAGAAACTGAAGGACGAGATTGAGGCGATTGAAGCCGAGACGGAACTGCTTGAAGCGAAGGCTCGATTGGCCGCGCTCAAAGAACAGTCTGACGCCTGAAATCACAGGCCAGAGGCGGCCAAGGCACAGACGATGATCATCAGAATCAAGGGTCCGAGCCGGCTCGCAGGGGAGTTCTTGGCGGAGAGAACCGATAACTCGTTGCCTTTGCAGAGTTTGGCATCTCGACGCGGCGCATCTTCACCGACCGCTTCGAGCGTCTGGTGAACGCGGCTCGCATTGTACGCCACCGTTCCCTTCGGAACCTCATCGTGGGGCCGGGATTTGATTCTCGCCATGATATAGACAGGGTCGCTGAACCGGAAGGCAGAGAGCGACCAACGATGTTGTGAAATTGTGCCTCCGCGGATGGGTGAGGCGAGCGGACCACAACCCTGTCCGCCGTGCCGGGAACTCTCCCACAAGGGTGTCCCCATGTCGATTCGACCAAAGGTCGACGTCTTGACGACCAGCCCACCAGTGCCATCGTGGACGATGAAATCTGAGGCGTGATTGCCCCATCGGATGCGCCGTGTCTCTCGGCGATGCCGTGTCTCCCACTTCTTCGTCTGTGAATTGTAAACCTTCTCCGTCCATTTTTCGGTCGCATCGTAGACCCAGGTCCACGCTGCGAGGTTTTCGAAGGTCCAAGCCGATGCTCTGCAGCCATCGACGTGCAGCACCTTCGGCGGGGAGGGAAATAACGGACGGATTTGACCGACCAATTCTCCATGACCTCCGTCGACGAATTTGATGATCGAGGTGACCGTGTCCCACGCCTCCATGCTCCGACGGTAACCGAACTGGCTGAGGATGGTCGCCAAAGCCGAGGCGACGAGCAGGGCGATGGACAGGGTGAGGTTGGACTCACGCGCACCTTTGGACATCCCGAAAAATACGCCGGCCATGAAGAAAACAGAGAGGGCATGGTGGAAGAATCGGCTGGTGAACTGAGGTGGCGTGGCATTGTACAAGGCACGGTATCGATCGTGGCGTGGGTGATCGCCAAAGAGCAATTCTTGCGCATTGATCTTGTCCCCTTCCTTGATCAGTTCAATCATGTGGTCATTCGCCGTTTCCGGGGAAGCGAATCGGCCACTCTCCTCCGGGCCGGAGAAAACGACCCAGTCATCACCGTCCTCCAACACGGAAATGGGCGGTCCGTCATGTTCGAATTTTGCAAGGGGATCAGGCAGCCAGTTCTCGGATTTTGCATCCCATTCAACCCGGTCCAAGTGCCAATCTGAACGATCCATTGGTGGAAAAGGGGGTGATACCCAAGTGCCTGGAATGGAGCCAGACTGGAAGTTTTTCATCATCAAACCGAAGGGATTTGGAACGCACCATCCCATCACGAACAAGCCGAGGGCAGCGCCTCCCAACCCCACGATGAGGCCATCCCCCCCCTCGACAATCGAGACCATCAGGCCCCAACCGAGTGCCACCAGTCCCAAGGACCACAAGATCCACCAAAACCAGCCGCTGGGCCAGGTCCAAGCAATCCATTTGGGTAGCAATGGCTTGTCAGCGACAGGCTGACATTCCACTGTTTCTACCTCAGTCATCGAATCGCCCACGGGCAGGGGAACCATCAACGTCACCTACGGTGTCAATTCAAAATCGTCATCATCGTCGCTGAAGGGGTCATCCCGGTCTCCCGATACCTCGCTGGTTCGGAAGTGGCTGTAGAGACGTTCGATGGTGCCGTAGGGCCAGTCTCCCTGCTTGGAATCGTAGCGCCGGGTCAATTCGGGTCCGTGGCCGCCGTGGAACCAGATGGGTACGTCGAGACGGCGGAACAGGCCTTGATTGAAACCTCCGAAGGCGTGCAGTCGCTCGATACCAGCCAAATCAGCGATCCAATCGTGCCTCTTGCCACCGTCCTCGTCGACCGGTTGGAATTCGACCGCTTCCATGATGCGGTCGATGAAGCGATTGAAGGCGGCATCTTGGCCGCCCTCGTCGATGATCGTCTCGATCTCGGGCAGGACGCCGAGCGGGTCGACCTCGCCCGAGAGATGTTGCAACCAAACCATGTGACTGAGCGCGCCAAAGGCGCGCTCATCCATCGCCGGCTGTTCCCATAGCGCCCATGGCCCGCGCGACCCATCCAAGGGCTGGGGTAGAATCCCATAGTGGAGGAAGGCCTCTCGCAAACCACCCAACCGGGTCGGGTCACGCGCCACATGCGCATTGGCGAGGGCCTCCTCGATGGCGAACCACCACTGCGGCGCGTTGCGCGCGCTGTGCAGGGTCTCACAACAATCACAATGATGCCCGCGCAGATCGGGGAGAGGCTCGCCCGCGGCGTGCAATCTCAGCATGTGAAGGCTGACCTGTGCATCCACACAATGGTGGAAAAAGCAGTGGTCGAAGCCGAAGATGAAGGCCAGATCGAGGGCGAGATCGGGTGCGTTCGCCACCCCATCCCGCTCCATCGACGTCGCGATGCCCGCACTCCACTCGACCAGCGCATCCGCATTCACATGGATGCCCCAGTCATCATCGATCTCGGGAATATCGGTGCCCGTCCGCAATAGATTGCGATACCAAAACATGGCGAGCGCCTCATCGATTTCGCCGCCGGTCTCCGTTCCCGGGCTCGGACTGCGGTCGGGCGAACGCAATTCGGCAGTCCCGCCTCCGGCAGTGTGTTTCAGGTGCACGAACTCACCCTGCCCGCCGACCGTCATAAGCGATTGGCTGATGAAGGGGCAGAGTCCGCCCCAGACCGGAGGGATGGCCATGCGCGACCAGATGTCAGCCTTCGATATCGCGAGAATGGCGCGAGATATCGATGCTTTCGCCGGTGGACGCTGCAGGAAGATGTACCAGCCGCATTACGAGCAGGTCGTCATCCGCCTGAACCTCAAAGGCATACCCAACCGGGATCTCGTCATCGTCCGCGGCAAACGGGTCTACTTCAGCCAGCGCGACCGCCCGATGCCGATGCAGCCGCCTCAATTTGCCATGCTATTGCGCAAACATCTGGGCAACGGACGATTGCTTTCGGCCGAGCAAATCGGCTTCGATCGCATTCTCAAACTCCTTTTCGATACCAAAGATGGCCACCGCAGCCTGGTCATCGAAATGTTTCGCAATGGCAACGTCATCCTATGCGATGAAAACGATGTCATCATGATGCCGCTGACCCACGTCAAATACGAGAATCGAACCATCAAACGCGGCGAGATCTACTGCGCACCCGAGGCCCCGATGGACCCCCGTTCATGGTCCGCAGAACAATTGCTCGAACTTCTCCACGACTCGAACCGCGACCTGGTCCACACCTTGGCCGGACGCATGAGTCTCGGCAGTGTCTACGCTCACGCGCTGTGCGCCGAGGCCGGATTGGACCCCACTCAATCGACGGAGGACATGACCTCCGCAGATGCATTGCACACGGCCTTCCAACGCCTCATCGCCGAGATCGACGGCGAGGGCGCGGTCGCGATTCTGAGCGAGGCCTTCGAGGCGAGCGACAACCCACTGGAACGCGACCTGCAGATGGAGGCAAATTGCATCGAGGTCGGCCCGGTCCAACTCACGGGCGATGCGGTGACCATTCCATTCGAATCCCTCTCCGAAGCGGTCGATGCTTGGAAAGGCGGCCACGATGCCGCCGCACTCCAACGGCGAGAGGCCGAGAAATTGGCCGCCATCACAGCCCCCGGACAGACCGACTCGGACGCCAAGAAACTCGGACGTCGAGAGGTCCAGCAAGAGACCGCAGTCGGCAAACTCGCAACCAAAGGCGCCAAGCAACAAGACCTCGGCAAGGCCATCACCGCGCATTATACCCACATCGAGTCTCTGTTGAATCAAGTCAAGGATTCGGTCGATCAGATCGGATGGGATGAGACGAGGATCGCCATCAAGAAGATTCCATGGATCGATTCCGCGGACCCTTCAGCGCGCACCATCCGAGCCAAACTCCCCGACGAGGAGGGCGAACCCGGCCAAGTGATCGAACTCCATCTCGATGAATCCGTGCACCAGAATGCACAGCGGTACTTCGCCAAGGGACGCAAGGACAAGAATCGCGCCGTAGGTGCGGCCACGGCCCTCGAAGAGACCCATCGCAAGCAGAAGCAGGTCGAGAAACAGCGCGCCAAGGATGAGGCTGCGGGCCGCGTCACCGTCGCCAAGAGGACCAAGCGCTTCTGGTTTGAGCGCAATCGTTGGACCATCCTCTCGAGCGGCCAACTCTTCATCGGTGGTTCGGATGCCAAGGGCAATGACCAGGTCGTCAAGAAGCATCTCTCCAGCAACGACCTGTATTTCCACGCCGACCTGCACGGCGCGCCCTCATGCTCTCTCAAACTCAAGGAGGGATTCGAAGTCGATTCTCATCCCAACCCACTCTTGCCAGAGGGCGTTGTCTCCTATCGCCTCTCACAGGCATTGGAGGTCGAATCATTCGGAGATGAGGTCTTGCAACAAGCCGCCCAGATGGCCGTCTGTTGGAGTCGGGCCTGGAGCGGCGGCGGCGGC
>CAVOCV010000082.1:0-7196 GCA_963694325.1 Candidatus Thalassarchaeaceae archaeon
CCAATCCAATCCCGCCAACGCATCAGAGGACCGGGCTGGCGGCGTATCGAGGAATCGATCGACACCCCAGGTGACGAGGTCAGTCTGTTGTTCGGAGACGATATAGGCTATCTCGGAGAGGAGGATCGTTGCAATCCACCCCGCTTCTTCGGCCTTGGCACCTTCGCCGGATTGACGAAGCTGATGGGCGAATTCAGCATCATCTCGGATGCGGGCTCTCGTGCCCTCCCCGAGGCGTCGACGCCACCCTGGTGGGGCACCGACGGCGGCACTCGCCAGCGCTTCGACCGGGATGTCCTCCGCCGTCATCAGATCGATCCATCCGCTGCCGAGGCCACCGCCGATTCTTTGCCACCGCGCCCAGCGGTCCTCGGCGGGCGAGGCGATCCAGGCGATCAAGGGGTGAGCCGGTTCCATCCGATTGGCCCAATTTTCATCCCCCACAGGATGGCTGAGCACAGCTGCACGGAGCAACCGATCTCTGGACTCGGTGGGTGCGAGGTCCGGAATCGCTGCACCTTCTTTTCGACCACCGAGCGTGTATTTGGCCGCCTCCACCTCAGCGGCGCGGGTCGGCGGGTCCCACAGCACGGATTCGGTCAGGGCGGCGATGGAGACCGGGGGGGCGAGATGAATGGGGACGTGGGGCCCCTCATGCAATTCCAGTCGGGCCCACATGGCGGAGAGAACGGGGTGGGAAACCATGCGATCGGCGATGGGCGGTGTGACCCAGTCCTCGGTCAGAATCAGGCGAACGATGGGCGGACAATGGCCGGAGGGAAAGGCGTCCAGAGCCGTTTGTGGCACCTCGAGGACGAGCGATACCTCCGATTCGTTCAGAGACCAATCCACAAGGGTTGCCTGAGCCATGGAGGAGAGGGTGGAGGTATCGATCCAATCTCCGTTGGACAGGTGATTTGCAGACCAGGATGAATTCCCCCAATGCTGTCGGAATCGGCGCCAAGTGGACTCTTCAAGCCGCCTTCGGAGTTTTGGATCCGCCGGTTCGGCGAGGGCTTCACGCAACAGCCGCAGTCGTTCCACCCGATCCGCGGGTCTCAGTCGCGGGTGGGCGCGTTCCACCCACTCATCGAGCAGGTCAAGCGGCAGTGGACGCGTGCGTGCCAAGGACCGGGCGATGGGGGCGATGGTCGCGGCTTCGGGGGCGGCGGCGGCGAGCAGCGCTTCGCGCGAGAGTCGATCCAAACCGACGGCGATGACCGGGGCGACCGGGCGGACCTCTGGACCGTCCATTCCAATCGCACCGAGGCGCCAATCCCCATCCTCGGGGACTGCGCTGGGCAAGGGGACGCGGCGCGGGTCATCCAATTCGCTGAACCATGCACCGCTGGCCAGACGCAAGGGTTGTGACCCGGGAATCGAGCGGAAGCGTTGCAATCCCCACACGGCGGCCTCCGCGCCCCATGCACCGATGTGACCGGTATCGATTGTCGAAGGGGGTGCAGGCAGGGCCCTCAGACTCCCGGACTCGAACCAGCGAGGGCGACGCTCGCGCGCATCGACCCAAATCCAATCCCCGGACGAGCCTGTCATCTGCTCCAAGGGCCGATTGGGCAGGGCGAGTGGTCCCTCGGGCGGTCGTCGGATGAAGGCGATTAGAATCTGATCCTCGGAGACCGAGACGATTCGGCCGAGCGCACCTTCGGGCGGTGGGGCGTCGGGCAATGCCGCGAGCCGCGCGAGTTCATCGGCACGCAGCATCTCCCAGCCCAGTGAAGTCAGGGCGAGACAGGCGCCACGAGATCCCGTCTCACCATCAGATGCGATCAGCTTCTCCCCGCGCAGTCGTTTCAGTTCGGCCGATGCGTGAGGCATGCGCAGGCCGGTGTCATCGGCGATCAGGGTGACCGTGGCTCGCCCTTCGGTCAACCTTTCCAGAATCCGTCGGCGGACCCCACTCCGAATGCGCCGGACCGGTAGGGGGGCGGATGAATCTCGACCCTCGCCGGGGTCCGTTTCATCCTCCATTGTACACCCAGTCAAGGACACCTCTTGGATGGTCCTCAACCCACTCTGCCTGCCCGGTCTACTTCAATCATTCCGTTTGTTACATCAACTTATGTATTTCCGGTGGAAAACAAGGTAGTGTCGAATTGGAAGTCGGCAATTCCCGACATTCAGTTCTTTTTTTCGTATGTTTCCGTAACTAATCGGTTAGACCCGCCCCAACGGTTATATCAGTCGCAGCAATCGCTCGCAGCATACGGCACGAAGACCCACACCGGAACTCAGTCGCCGTCTCGGGAAACCGCACATGTACAGGAGGAATCAGAATGAAGACAGTCCGAATTCGAGAGAAGATCAAGTCATTCCTGGCCGAACGTCCGCGTAACACTGCGGAAATTCTGGAGCACATCAACAGCACCATGCGCCACGGCACGACGAGTCAGCAGTTGGGCAATGTGTTGTCCAAGGACAAGGACATCGTCAAGGTCGGCTACATCAAGCGAAGCGGCATCCTCTCTGGCGGCTACGACATCTGCGAGTGGGCGACCCGTGTCTGGGTGGCGGACAACTATCCCGAGTGGGATGGCGAAGGGGCGATCCTGATGAATCGCGACCGACGCTGAACCCGTTCATCTCAACTTTCGAGCGAAGCGTTCCAAACCCCGCTTCGCGCGAGTGAATTCATCTTCGCCCGGTGGGCGAACGACGCCTGACTCTCCGCAGGTGTCGCCGAGGCCCAGGTCTGAAGCGCACTGGCTTGCAGTGCGCGACCATAGGAATAGGAGAGCTGCCATGGGTGCTCGACATCCATCGCGTTCATCAGACTCAGGTGGGCGGTCGCATCCTCATCGGATTGACCGCCAGAAAGGAAGACGATGCCACCGATCTCGACCGGGACGTGGGCCGTCAGACAATCCACAGTCATGCGGGCGACAGTCTCGCGATCGATCTGATTCTCGCATTCTGTTCCAGCGATGATCATGTTCGGCTTGAGCAGGGCGCCGGGCAGGTGCACACCCTGGGTGGCGCAGGCCGCCCAGGTGGCGTCGAGGACTTCGGCGGTGACCTCGGCACAGCGGGCCGCATCGTGATCACCCGCCATCAGGACTTCAGGTTCGATGATCGGCACCAATCCCTGCTCCTGACAGATGGCGGCATAGCGCGCCAAGGCGTGGGCATTGGTCGAGATGCAAGCCGAACTCGGCAGGCCCTCGCCGATGGTGATGACAGCGCGCCACTTTGCGAAGCGCGCACCCATCCCGAAGTATGCGGCGCAGCGATCGCGCAATCCGTCGAGGCCCTCGGTGATCTTCTCGCCGGGATGACCAGCCAACTCCTTGGCACCGGTGTCGACCTTGATGCCGGGAATCATGCCGTTTGCGGTGAGGGATTCTGGGATGGTCGCGCCATCATCCGCGTTCTGGCGAATCGTCTCATCGAAGAGAATCACGCCACTGATGGCGCTTTTTGCACCGTCGGTAGAGAACAGGTTTGCCCGATAGGCCCGGCGATCCTCTGCACTCGAGGAAAGACCGACGCCCTCGAG
The DNA here is from genome assembly GCA_963694325.1 of Candidatus Thalassarchaeaceae archaeon. GTDB lineage: Archaea > Thermoplasmatota > Poseidoniia > Poseidoniales > Thalassarchaeaceae > MGIIb-P. The sequence continues at coordinate 3,515 of CAVOCV010000082.1, forward strand.
TCGATTGGTCATCGTTCCATTGCTTTCATCGGCGGCGAGAATCCCCTCACCGGATGCGACCAATGCGGCTGCCGTCGCTTCGAGAAGGGCGTTGTCCATGCTGCGCTCGAATGGGAGGATGGCCTTCAATCCACCGTCGCCGCTCCATCCTCGGTGATGGAATAACCCTCCATTATCAATACCATTCATATATGGAAAACCCGAGTCCCGAATGAGTCTCATGAAAGCCAAGCTCCGCATCTGTGGTACCTGTGGACAATCTGGACACAATGTGCGCACCTGCCCCACGGTCAACCCCGATGCCGCAGCCCGCCGAACGACCCGGCTGGGTGGACGCATCACCGACCGGATCTGCCGCAAGTGTCTGGAGGTCGGTCACAATACCCGCACCTGCCCCGAACTCAATCCCGAGGCGGCCGCGCGCCGCACCGCGCGCAACAATGCCCGCTTCACCCGCTCCTGCAACGCCTGTGGAAAGAAGGGGCACAATACCCGAACCTGTCCACAGGCCAACCCCGAGGGTGCTGCACGCCGCGCCCTCCGAGAATCCCCACCGAACGCCGGCGGCCGACGCATCTGCAGCGAGTGCGAGCAGGTCGGCCACAATACTCGCACATGTCCCGTGCTCCATCCGGAGCGAAACGCGGCCAAGAAGAAGCGACGCTCGAAGCGCCGTGTCTGCTCACATTGCGAGAAGTCAGGACACAATACCCGAACCTGTCCAACCCTCCACCCGGAACGCGCAACTCGACGCAAGCGCCGTGCAAGTGGCATCCGCATCTGCTCGGGCTGCCAGGAGACAGGACACAACCTGCGAACCTGTCCGACAGCGAACCCCGGCGCCGCCGACAAGCGCGCCCGCCGGGAGGAGATGCGCGGTAGCCGCAAGTGCGGCCGCTGTGGCAAGACCGGCCACAACAGTCGGACCTGCAAGGTGTGAGAATGGAATCACGTCTCACCTGTCCAGAATGTTCGTTTGAGGAATCGCTTGAGATGCCGACGAATGTCTGCCTTTTCTTTCACGAATGCACCGGTTGCAGAGTATTGCTGAAACCCTTGTCAGGGAATTGCTGTGTATTCTGCTCTTACGGAAGCGTTGCCTGCCCACCCGTGCAAGCGGATGGGAAGTGTCACTGATCGCCGGCAGAGAATGAGGTCTTGCTGCCGGACTTCCGGTGTTCTGCCCATTGGGCACCGATCTCTTCGGCCCGCTCGCTCGGCTCCCACCGATCGCGCTTCAAGGCATTGCGGAAGGGCATGCGCGACACCTTTCGACCATCCTTCAGCGTCTTTCGTCGCAACATGGAGAGTCGGACGAGAGGCCATAGCATGCGTCGAAGAATGCCCGGGCGATACAACCAGCCCATGAAAATCAGACCGTCCCCTTTCTTGGCTTGGTCCTTCATCCAGTGCTTGGCCACCATCTTGTAACCACGATTTCCCACCCGATTCATCAGCCAGCGATTGATCGCGCTCGCCTTGACCAACGGGGTCAACTGGCGGCGCACCTCACGCTCATATGGCGCGCCGCCGAGAATGTCGTGTGCGGCAAAGACGCCCGATGTGATGGCGTATCGCATGCCGAATCCCCACATGAAATCCTGCAGGCCACCGGCCTCGCCAACGTACCATCGACCGTCGTGAACGTAGCGATCGGGTAGGCTGAAATCGCCCTTGCCACCGACCCGCTTGATCGGTTTCCGATCGAGATCGTAGTGCGCCTCATACCACGCAATCGTCTCGTTGAGATAGCGATCGGTCCGCTTCTGCTTGCGCCATAGGCAGGTGCAGATGAGGCCGATGCCATCGATGATGATGAGATAGGAATAGGCGCCCGGTGCCAACTTGTCATTCAACTGGAAGGCCGTGATGTTTTCATGGGTCGTGTGGAAAATTTCGCCGAATGCGACCGCACTCGATTCCCGCGGCCCCGCCGCGACGATGTGGCAATCCTTCGGGTCGCGCTTGACCCCGTAGTGGATGTTGACGCCCGCGGCCAGGGCCATCCGCTTGAATCCCTGATCGATACAGTGCTCGTCCGTGCCGCGTTCGACCACACGAAAGGCACCGCCAGGGCCGGTTTTCGGCTGGGTGATCTCATCGTCGGGGTGAATCAAATCGATGACGCTGAACTTGGTCGACTTGAACGCATCCGGGTCCAATCCCCATTCGCGCATCTCATCGAATAGGTCGACGCCACCCGTCCAATTCTCGATGCCTTGGAAATCTCCATCGAAGCGCGCGCCGCTGTCTTTACGCAACTCGTGCACATGCACCTCGCGCCCCGCTTTGGCGAGCAGTGTCGCGGCCGACAGGCCGGATAGACCCGCGCCGAGAATGTGAATGGGCTCACCTTCGTCCATGCCCATCAGACATCGAGACCCACAATCTTCGCTTGAAAGGTTCGCTGCCGGCGGTTTGAAGTCGAACGGCTGCAAGGGTTGCGCATGATTCTCATCGAGGAGGCAACACATCATCTCGATGTGGAGGGCCTTCGAACTCGATTGGAGACCGAGGGTTGTGGCAGCATCGTGTCGTTCATCGGCATCACACGAGGCATCGATCAAGGACAAGAGGTCCTTCGATTGGAATTCGATGCTTGGAAGGAAAAGCTCTCCTCGGTATTGCATGACCTTGCCGCTCAAGCGATTGCAGACTTCGGCGTCCATGCTGTCGCCATGAGCCACCGAACCGGTACCGTCCTTCCCGGGGAGGACATCGTCTGCATCCATGTCGCGAGCCCACACAGAAAGGAGGGCTTCGCCGCCTGTACCTGGCTCATCGACGCGCTCAAAGCCCAAGCGCCGGTGTGGAAGAAAGAGGTGCGCGCCGACGGTGCGCATTGGAAGGAGGGACTCGGATGACGGATGCCATCGTACCGATTGGCCACAAGCCCATCGTCTTCCGTTCCGCCATCGCCTCGGGCATTCTCGATCTCTCCTCGGATTCAGCCGATGCGATCCGCAATGGACTGGTCGCCAAAGGTGACGTCCTCGAGGCCAGCATGGTCGCTGCCATCCAAGCGGTAAAGGAAACCCCTCGTGCAATTCCGCACTGCCACATCATTCCCATCGAAGCCTGCAGTGTCGATTGGGAGTGGATCGAAAATTCCCTTCAATGCACGGTCTCGGTCTCCGCCCACTGGAAGACGGGGGTCGAGATGGAGGCGCTATGTGGCGTGTCCACCGGGCTGTTGTGTGCATGGGACATGGTGAAATCCTTGGAGAAGGATGCTGAAGGCCAGTATCCCGAGACGAGAATCCGTGACATCCGGGTCCTTGAGAAGCGCAAAGGCGAAGCGCAGGATTGAGAACCCCTTCGCCCTCGGCCCATCCATGACGAGCACCTCGGACCTTGCAGACCACTTCCTGCAAGCCTGTGAGGAAGCGGCGATCGCCGCGGCGCGCTGGCGCGGACGCGGCGAGCGAAAACTCGCCGACGGCGCCGCTGTCGAAGCGATGCGCAAGGTGTTCGATGACGTGCCTTTCGATGGGCGTGTCGCCATCGGCGAAGGTGAGAGAGACGATGCGCCGATGCTCTACATCGGTGAGCCGCTCGGCAATCTGCAAGGCGTCGCCGGTGCGCCACAGATCGACATCGCTGTGGATCCCTTGGAATGCACCAACCACTGTGCGCTCGACCTCCCGAATGCGATCGCAGTGCTCGCGGCTGCGCCGCGCGG
>CAVOCV010000083.1:0-7166 GCA_963694325.1 Candidatus Thalassarchaeaceae archaeon
GGGTTCTGCCGCATCATCCATGGAGGCCGAGATGCCGCCTGTGGCATTCGTGTAATAGACGATCCACGAGACCATGCGAATCGCCTGATTGGCGCCGGATTGCTCGTTCTGTGGGACGTAGTTCTGACCGTTGTACAGGCCTTGGTAGACCAGTTCATTGGTTGCGCCGGGGCTGAAATCAACCCAATCCGTGATGTCGTGTGTCCATGGCTTGGCATCCGCGCCGGCGCACCAGCCGGCGCGCCCGTATGGCCAGGAACCAAGTTGATTGGCCACAGCGCCGACATCCATCTCCTTGGCGCAGCCCTCGCGGTCGCTGTTGACCGTGCTGTTACCCGCCATCGGGTGGTCCTCCTGGGTGTCGTGGCCGTTCATCGTGAAGCGGTGCTCATGGTTGCAGAACTCAGCGCAGTTGGCATCGTCCTTGCCAAAACCATGGCCGGTGACGACGCTGTAAATCTCGACTCGCACCGTGTTCTCGGGAATCTCGAGTTGGATGCGGCGGGTGTATTGGGATTCGTTGTTGTACTGACCGCGGAAAGCGCCGCCCGTGAAGGCGAACTGGGCATCGGTGGGTCGGGTGCCATCGTCCTCCCAGTTCGACAGGTAGACGCTGACATTGAGCCAGCCGCCGTTGGCGCCCTTGTATCGGAACATGCGGTCCTCGCCCTCGGTCAATTCGAATAGCCTCGGGCTGATGTCGGTCAGCCAGCGGCCCTCGCGGCCATAGGTGGTGATCCAACGGCCGAATTCGGTACCGCAGGAGGATGAATTGCCGGCCTCGCTGCAGATGTTGAGATACTGGTCATAATCCCACTCGTGGCAGCCGCCTTTGCTGCTGTCCGCCTTGGTGTAGCGGTCTCGACTCTCAGAACAGCCGTGGTGCATGTAGAGCTCCATGGTGTTGAAGCCCGCCATCACCGAAGCGTTGGGGAAGGAGCCGTTGGTCAAGCTCCAATGCCCGCCGCCCCAGCCCCCTTGGTGGCGTTGTCCGACCATCAGATCGACGACGGTGACGCCGGGGTCATTGCGGCGCATTTCGATGTTGAATTCGGCGTTGAACTGCTGGCCCATCTTGCCGATGTAGTCGAATCGGTAGTTGACGCCGTGGGTGCCGGCCCAGTTGGACAAGCTGCCGATCTCCCGCCATTGTTGCTCACGGTCGATGCCGTAGTAGAAGCTGCTCCAATCCCCGATGACGCCGCCGAGCCCGCCCGAGATGGTGCCGCCCTGCTGGTCGATGTAGTGAACGTGGTCATCCACCCACATCTGTCGCTCGGCGTTCTGCCCGTTGCGGTAACTGTTGACGCGCGCGTTCATGGCGTCGATGTCGGCGCGGTAATCGCTGTCAAAGGAGCCGAAGAAGACGTGGGTGTTTTCTGGCATCTCCTCGAGGAGGCGACCGACGTTTTGACTCCACAGACTCGCCATGTAGGAGTTTGAATCCTGATTGAAGATGAACAGGTAGGTGCTCTTCCCATCCCAGTCGCGTGACATCTTCCAATTGCCATTGAATTTTGTCTGAACTGTGAAATCTGCGACCGTGCCGAAGCGCGCCGTGCTGGCGCCGCTCGATTGCCAAACGACGGGGTTCTGTAATATGGTGCAGCCGTTCGCATCGGCCGTCCATCGCGCCTCGGAATCAGGACACTGGTCGACATTTGCGAAGATGCCGTCGCCGTCGAGATCGGCGCAGCCGACCGTGTTCACAATCAAGCCGAGCGGCGTTCCAGGGCAGGTGTCATTGTCATCTGTGACCCCATCGTCATCATCATCCCACTCGTAGAGTGCACAGCCGTATGCATTGACAGATTCACCCAGACGGGTTTGATTGCACCAGTCGTCGACATCGGGAACACCATCGGAATCATCATCGCCGTCCTCGTCCGCATCGCGGCAGCCATCGCCATCGAAGTCGTTCTCTGCAGTCTGAACCCAGCCGATGATGCCATTCGGGCAATTGTCCACGACATCGTTCGTCCCATCGTTATCATCATCGAGATCATCGGTCGCGTCCCGGCAACCATCGCGGTCGTAATCGGAAGCGCCGGTGGAGGTCCAGCCGACGGCCCCCCGTGGGCAATTGTCGTAGATATCGAGAATCGTGTCTGAATCGTCGTCAGTATCCTCACTGTCATCCTTGCAGCCATCCGAATCCCAATCGAGCGCGGCATCGGTTGAATCCCAGTACATCAGGCCGCGCGCGCATCGGTCCGCAGCGTCGATGCGTTGGTCGGCATCGTCATCCTCGTCCTCGATTTGGTCGTGACAGCCATCTCCATCCATGTCATTGGAGGTGTCTGAATCAAAGTCGACGCGGCTTTCGATGCAGCCATCGACCGCGTCGGGAATGCCATCGCCATCCAAATCTGGATTCTCATCGATGACCAACACAACCTCGATCTCAGCTGAATCTGTCGTGGTCTCGTGGCTGCCACAACTGACGCTGAGTGTGCCATTGTAGGATGATTCCAATTGACCCAGCCAAACCATCGCGATTCCGTCTGAAACGCTTCCGGTCAGTTCTCGGCCGAGTGAATCACTCCAAGAGGCCGCGCAGGTATCGAGAGCTTCGTGGACGACCGTGGCGCGCGCGCTGATGCTCCCCCCCTCGGCACCGTAAATCGTCGCGGGCATGGCGGAGATTGCGACCGGGTCCTCCGGGGGCGCCAGGATTGTGATGAAGACGGGTTGAATATCGCTGAAGGCGCCCGCATTGCTGGCGGTGACCGTCACCAATTGGAGGCCGACGGGCAGCGTGCCCATGTCGAGGACGAAGACGCCGTCTTCGGCCACGCTCGCGTATCGATAAGCTTCGGTACTGCGGACATCGCCACGGATGCTGACGCTGCCAAGATCGTCATCCACAACAATGCCGTGGAATACGACCCTCTCATCGTGGGCAAACGATTCGACAGACTCCAAGGTCATCTCCGGGGCGGTCGCCGGATCATTGCCCACCTCCTCGACAGGCTCATCCTCAAACAGGCCGAGGCAGCCCGAGGCGAGCAGGATGAATGTGAACAGAACGGCGCTCGCTGCTCGTTGCATCAATTGCCGGGACGGTCCAGTGGACCATCAACTGTCCGCCAGTTCACTTCGGCCGGATTGAACCGGCATTTCAGCGATTGCGCATACGGAACCATCGTGTTCCATCAACACGTGTTCGACGAAGATGAGTGGGCCATCACGCTCACGTTCGATGCGCAACAGAATCTCCCAATGGGTCGCGAACAGTGGGTGGTACTCACTGCCTGGCCAATCGCCTTTGGGCGGGGGCAGGCTGACGGTGGCCCCATCGAGCGCAACCTCGACCATCTGGCCCCTCGAGAGCACGGGCAGAGGCGCGAGGAAGAGGCGTTCGGCATCGGGGCCCTGCAGCGGGGTGGCTTCTCCAAAACCCACGCCCAATTCTGCATTGGAATACTGATGGATGGAGAGCGGGGTCGAGACGCCCGGCGGATTCTGGTCACCCTCGGAACGGCCGAGCGCATGCAGCCACATCGGCCTCCGTGGATTCAGCAGGCCGACCTGAACGCGCGCCGCGGCACCCGTCCAATCTTCGAGAACCTCGGGGAAGGCGATGGAGACGGCGAGAGGTTCGGCGGTCCGCGCATCTCCTTCCAGTGTGAAAATGGGGGATTGCGGTGCATTTGCTCGGAATCTTCGTGTCCGGCGGAAGTCGTAGATGCTGGCGAAAACACGCATCGCGATCGGGAAGAAGAAGAAGGGCAGGAAGATCAGAAGCAGAACCGGATAATCGAGCAAACCGAGTCTAACACTGCCTGCGAAGGAGCCCTCGACGATGCCCCACTCCACCAACGCCGGTTCGAATGCGTGAACCAGAAGCGAGGCGATGATGCCGATGACGGCGAAGCGAATCAGCCGTCGCGACAGTCGGTGTGTCGGATTGGGTGTGATGAACCAGCCCGTCCGCTCGCGCACGATGCGGTGCGGAACCCGGTGGGTCTGGGTCTTCCAATCGAGGAAATCCGTCATGTCAGGGGGCGTTGTGATGATCACTCTGCTGACGTGGAATCCTGCCGGGTCGCCGATGTGAACCGCACAGGGTGCGGTCGCCGCATCGGTCAGGCGGAATCGCTCGGCCGCGACCGGTAGGGCCGAAGCGATGACTGTTTCAGGGTCGAAGGGGGGCCAGCGCAGGCGAAGCTCGACGGCGCGCCCGTCTCTCTTTTCGGTCATTCAACGTCACCTCATCCGGTCAACAGGGCCCAGGTGGCCCGCGCCGCCATGCGACGGAATTCGGGGATTTCACGCAGTAATTTCAAGCCGAGCGGCACCGGTTTCTCGATGTCACCGACCGAATTGATGAGCGATACGACATCTTCTCTGGCGAAGATCTCGAAGGTTTTCTCGAGTTCTTCATCGTCGCAGGAGGAGACGAAAAGATCGCGTAGAATGCGCGCGCGCTCCTGCTCTTTGCGCACCTTTGCCATCGGTTTGCAGACCTTCTTTAGTTGGGATTCTGAGAGTCGGTTCGAACGCACGGCTTCGATCAGGGCATCCTTGAGCAGGTGAATCTGGGCGAAGCCCGGGCCGATACCACCACCGGTCGTCGGTTTGCACAGGCCCGCAGCATCGCCGAACAAGAGGACGCGTTCCTTGTGGATGCGCTTGACCATGCCACAGGGGAGTGGGCCACAGAACCGTGCCGTCTCGTGCATGCCTTCGAATCGATCCCGCCACAGCGGATGGGCGATCAGGGCGTCATAGAGCATTTCACAGGAGCGCCCATCGAGTCGGTCCGGCTTGGCCCAGACACCGATGCGATGGGTATCCCCGTTCGGAATCGCCCAGGCGAATAGCCCGGGAGCGACCGCCTCGCCGGTGAACATCTCCAGTCGGTCCACGGGTCCGCGATAGCCGACAACCTCGGCTTGGAAGCCGACCATGAATTCCTTTGGACGCCCCATGCGGAAATGGCGTTGGGTCCAGGAGTGCGCGCCATCGGCACCGCACAGGAGTTTGCAGGTGAGGGTCTGTGAAACACCCTCTCGCTCGATTTCCACCGATACACCATCGGCATCGACGGTGCAATCTGTCGGGCGGGCATCCACCCATAGCGTCACGCCGGCCTCGATGGCCTGACGCACGCAGCCCTCATCGAACAACTTCCGACAGACGACATGGGTGCGCAGCACACCGGGTTCGCCGATCTCGACCGCACGGCCACCCGGACTGTGCATTCGAGCGCCCCAGACGTCCGAGAGAATGGTGTGATGCAGGTCGACCCGATTCATCGCATTCGGCGTCACCAATCCAGCGCACTGGAATGGTTTTCCAACCTCGCGGTGCTCTTCGAGAATGAGGACAGAGAGTCCGGCAGAAGCCAAGACTGCGCCGAGATGGCCGCCGACAGGACCGGCGCCGACGATGATCACGTCGTGGTCGTGCTCAGCCATGTGGTCCCGAGGTGGCGATGGCCCGCCTATCAGGATTTCTTGTCCTTCTTTTTGGCGGCGGCCTTCTTTTTGCCGGCGACCTTCTTTTTGCCGGCGGCCTTCTTTTTGCCGCCGCCTTTCTTCTTCTTGCCGCCGCCCTTCTTCTGGAGGAGGGTGATCAACTTGCTCGCCGTGCCGCCGCGTCCGCCGGTCAATTCGCTGAAGGCGGTGGATTCGACCAGTGCACAGGCATTGGGTTCGGTGAGTTCAGCCGACTTGAGGAGTTTCTGGAGGTAATTGATCTGCTTCTCAGACGGCGGGCGATCGACGTGGGCGGAGAGTTCCTGCAGCAAGCCGATGAGTTTGCTCGCCGTGCCCGTGCGACCACCGGTCAATTCCTTGAAGTTGGCACATTCGACCAGTGCAGAGGCATCCTTCTCGGGAAGCTCTGCCTGCTCGGCGAGGGCAGCGATCCAATTGACCTGCTTTTCGCTCGCGGGTTGGGTGTCGGCCGGGCGGTCCTTGGTGATGTGATCGAGAATATCTCGCATCTCGCCTCCGGTCAATTTGTCCGAGGGTGTGTCACCGGTGTACTTGGTGATCTCTTCGGGCGTCATATTCTCGGTGATGCGAAGGAAGAAGGCCATCTGCTTGGGGGTCGGCGTCAGCTTCTTCTTGTCGAGTGCGCCTTGATGCAGGGCTTGGAAATGGGACGCGAAGTCATGCCATACATTTGATCCGGTGCGTGAGCCGGCCTCGACCATGTCGAGTTTTTCTTCCATCTCAGCGGTGAAACCTGTCGAGAATAGATTGTCTTCGCCGCCAGTGGTCGCGCGGTCGTAGTGCGGCGCGACCTCGACCCAGAGGGTGCGGCCTTCGTTGGATGGCAAGAGGGAGCCGTTCTCTTCAAGCATGTATTTGCGGCGTAGCAATTTGTCGATGGTCGCCGCGTAGGTCGACGGTCGACCGATGCCTTCCGCCTTCATCTTCTGGACGAGTCCATGCTGCTTGTAGCGATTCGGCGGTTTGGTCTCGTCCTCACGCAGGCAGGGATTCTCATCTTCTTCCTCGGGGGTTTCGAGTGCGAGCGAGGTGCCGACACTGGCATCGAACGTGGGCGGGGTGAGTGAGGGTTCTCGGCGGATGCCTTCGAAGGCCGCTTCCCAGCCGCTGTGCACGCGCCAGGAGGCGGTGCTGGCGTAGTAGCGCTCGAATCCGGCTGCCTCTGCGGTGAACGACAGTCGCTCGTAGCGAGAGGGGCTCATCTGGCTACCCGCGAAGCGGGCCCAGATCAGGCGGTAGAGGCGGGCCTGTTCGGTGGACATATCCTTGGGCTCAACCACCTGAGGCTGTGTCGGACGAATCGCCTCGTGAGCATCCTGCACATTCGAGGCGCCCTTCTTGGCATCTTTTCCGAGCACTCCCTCTCCGATGTGATCTTCACCCCATACCTTGCGGATGTGAATTTTGACATCGTCGCGTGCAGTCGCATTCGTGCGGGTTGAATCTGTGCGGATGTAGGTGATGTGACCGGCGTTGTACAATTCCCCGGCGATGCGCATGGTGCGACGCGGGTTCCATGACATGTCCGAGCCCGCGGACATCAACAGGGTATCCGTGGTGAAGGGTGGGTTGGCTTTTCGCTGGTTCTTGCTAGGCTCGACGGAGGCGATGTTCAATCCGCTTCCAGCGGCGGTGAACGCAGACTCGGCCAACGCCTTCGTGTTGGTTCGGTCGGCGTGGAACTTGCCCTTGTCATCCATC
>CAVOCV010000084.1:0-7130 GCA_963694325.1 Candidatus Thalassarchaeaceae archaeon
GGGAATGGGCGGGAGGGTGAATCCACTGCCTGAACGCAGTTCCCAACCCGCAAGGTCGACGGTGTCGTTGCCGATGTTGGTGATCTCCACCCACTCGCCCGCCATGCCGAGTTGGGTATCGGCGCCGATCGGGTTGGGGAGGAATTCGGAGATGCGGAGCACGGCATCCTCATCGCTTCCACCGGTCGTCTGACCGGGGTTTGCAAGGCCGGGTGTATTGTAGGGCGAGAGCATCCACGGGGCGGCGACATTCAGCGGGTCCATCGGGATGATGGACATGTTGCCCAACATCTTGGATTGCCACGCGATGGTCTGCCGCACATCGCCGTTGAGGTCGACCAGACTCAGAGAATCATAGGTGTCGAGCAAGAGGTCATTGAACTCCAGCAATTCGAAATCGCCCTCGGAGAGGGACAGGTCGGTGCAATCGACCAACGTCGTGCAGTCGAAGGGGATGCTGACCCCCGTCCCGGTGACCATGTGGTAGTTGAACAGGTCGACATCGGGCCCTTGGGCCAGGTGAACCTCGACCCATTCGGTCGTCTCATTGATCATGATCTCGTTGATTTGCCACAGATCGGGGAGAATCATGCCGTTGGGATTCAGGGTGCCCGGGCTCGGCCAAATCGCCGTGACCAATGGATTGCCATTGCGTCCCCAATCAGGGATGTTGCCAGAGGCGTTGACATAGCTGTGTCCTGGATGGGAGGGGCCGACATATTCCACCTGATGTGTGATCTCACCGGACGGCAGCTTGAGTTTGACCTGTTCGGTGCCCGCCCCGTTGTTGAGCAAGCCAAAGGTGCGTGTACCGTTGACCGCTACGATGCGGTGTTGGCCGGGTTGGATGGCCGTGCCGTTGGCGAAATCGACCAGATGGGTGACGTTCATCTCCATCGAGTTGCCCGCGGCATCTTCGATGGACCATCCCGCGAGGTCGACCGAGGCTTGGCCCACGTTGGCGATCTCAACCCATTCCCCACCGGGATAGGTCTCATTGTCATCCGTCCAAATGGAATCTGGCATGACCTCCATGATTCTCAGTTCGCTCTGAACATAGGTCGGACCCGTGCCGATGCCGCCATTGGCCGCGCCGGGCGTATTGGAGGCCGAATCGACATAATCGTCGGAGGCGAGGGGGCCTGGAATCTTGCTGACGTCATTGTTGGCCTGACCGGTGGTGACGGTGTGCATCTTACTGCCCGTACCATCCTTGAGGTCGAGGGTCTCTCCCGCATTGTTGATTTTGAGCGTGCCCTGATTGTTCTCAGCGATGATGGCATAATCGCCTGCTGCCAGGACATAGGGACTGGCGAGGTTGGCGAATCCAACCCAAGAATTGGAGTCGATGGTGTGGACCCAGCCGCTGACATCCTCCAAGATCCAGCCTTGAAGATTGACATCGGTCGAACCCGAGTTGTAGAGTTCGACCCATTCGCCCGCCGGGTAGGTGCCAGTGTCGGCTCCGGCAGGGTTGGGCAAGAGTTCGTTGATGCAGATGGTTCCCGTGCACGGTGTTGAGCGCGCTTCGGTGGCCTGCACGAAGGGTGCAAGACTCATCACAATCATCAGGCTGGCAAGGAATAGGGCATTTCGGCGCATCGAATCCACCACAGGGCAAAGCCCTGCGCTCACGCGTGAGGTGAACTTCTCCTTAGTGCCTTTGATTCGCTCAGATGAAGCCGAATCCGTCGAGTTTCTGGGCGAATGTGTAGATCATGATCGGCACGAGAATGATGCCCATGCCGTGGCTGCGACGGATGCCGATGCGTGGTGGCATCAATCCCATGGCCGTGCCGACGATCAGCACGCCGATGCCGATCCAGCCCGTCGATAACCAGACGAGGAATGTGACGAATCCGACCACGCCCATGACCAGGCTCCGCAGTGGAATGAGTTCGTGAAGTTTGAGCATGCCCTTGCCGACCTTGATCATCACCGGCACGGCGAACAATCCGGCCCCGATGGTGATCGCCATCAGCCGGATGTAATCCGCGGGCGGCTCGATGCCCGTCCACTGGTCGATGGGATACATCATGTTCAGCGCCAACGCCGCACCGGAGCGCGGTCGGAGGACGAGATAGAGGAAGGTCAGCACCATGACTGTGACCGCGGTATTGGTGGCGGATAGCACGGCGATGACCTCGAGATCCTGCTCGCGGGTCTGGGCATCCAAATCAAGGTCAGGGCTGGTCGCCTTGACTCCGCGGGCCTTCTCCAACATCAAATCATCCTCGCCAGAGAAATCGACCGTTGAAGCGTGGTCATCGCCGATGGTCACGACCTCTCCACCGACCATGGCGCCCCAATCATCGTCGCCCTCGGCATCTGTCGCGACCGGTTCGATGCCGTGCAATCGCGCACTCTCGGCCCGGTAAGCGGCGATCCGGGCTTTGGCTGCGGGGTCGTTGATGCCACCCGGGCCGTATTCGAAATCGGCTGGGATGTAATCTGGGTCGGTCAGCCGGCCCCAGAAATTGCGTGCGCTCATGACGACCACGGTCGCTTGGGCCGCGGTCATGCCGGGCAGGATGGCCATCACGGCGGCACAGCAGGAGGAGAGGAAGCAGGGGACGAGGAGCGGCTTGACTGGCGGCAGGTCCCAATTCGGCTCCTGCGGGGGCATTTCCGACGTCGTCACATAGATGTCGATGAGATTGGCGATGCCGAATAGGCCGGCCAGTGCCGGCATCAGCAACGTCGCCGATGGCATGCCCACCGGACTGCGGCCGGGCAGGGTGAAAACGGCCCAGCCATAATAGCCCGCGAGGCAGAAGAAGGCGGTCGCTGCAATCATGCCTGCGAATCGTGAATTGTCTTGGAGACGCAGATCGATCGCCTCCCACCTGCGATGGAATTTCCAACGGCCGAATGGCACGGTGAACTCGATCACTCGCGGCAGTTCGAACCGAGCCCATGCGGTCGCCTTCTGCATCCATCCGGGCCAGGCCAATCGGGTCGTCTCTGTGAGGATTAGGAAGGCCGAGATGGCCAGCAGCAACCACGGCAGGAATTCCCGACTCGTCTCGTAGAGTCCAAGGCCGGGATTCTGCCCGAAGAGCAGGCGTGCGAAGATGAGCAAGGGCATGCTGAGCAGCAGGCCGAGTTGACTCCCGCGGGCAGAATAGGCCACGCCTTGGGCCGCGTGCCCGCTGATCAACATCCGATGCCCGGGCAATAGCGCCAGCGCCGTGTCGCCATCCGGCGCTCCAATCAACGCGCTTGGGATGTAATTCAGGAAGGTGTGGACCGTACCCATCGCGACGATGATGGCCGCGACCGCCGACAGTGGGATGCCGGCGCCGACGGCCAGAGGTGACATCGACAGGGCGAGCAGGGCGACATTGTTGACGTGGAATCCGGGGATCAGTCCGGTCATGCAGCCCAGAAAGACGCCGATGATGAATGCGGCTATCAGCCACAGCCAATCGAGTAGAACCGGGTCCATGTTTGCGATGCCTCCAATCAGAGTGTGAGACAGAGTTGGGTGCCGGGGTCATCCGGGTGGTCGACGGCGACCAATCGTCCGGTCCAGATCTGCACCCCGGTGCTATTGCCACCCGCATCGAATCCACGACTTTCCGCTGAGCCATCATCGAAGAGGCAGAGGCGGTCGCCCGAGCCCGATGCGACGATCCAGAGGTCGCCATTCTCGGTCTGGTTCAGGCTGCCCGCGGCATAGACGATGGTGTTGATCTGCCACTGCCAAGCATCCCAGCCGCCACTCCAGGCGAATGAGTCGGGTGGAATCGCCACGTTGCCGACCGCGTACTGTGGCACGTCGAGAATGATGCGTGCATTCGCTTCATCCCAGACGACGGTCGCATTGTAGAATTCGATGTAGGTGCCCTTCTCAATCCACTCCGCATGGGCACCCGCGAGTTGGAATCGAATCGTCGCGGAACGGGAGAAATAATCCGGTCCATCGCCGAGATAGCCCTTGTCATAATCCGGTGAGATCGGCACGGTTGTCCAGCCGGCGACGTTGACCTCTTGGCCAATCCAAGATGTGGGATTCGAGGCGATCTGTGCCATCGAGGTGAATTCTCCAATGAGGATGCCGATCGGGTTGATGGCGTGTTCCTCGTCGCTTTGTTGCAAGCAGATTTGGGCGCGGTCCTCCGACCATGCCAAGCGTCCCGAGAATCCATTCTCGGGCACGATTCCATCGACGCTCAGGTTGAGATTCGGCACCAGACAGATGACACCGACATTCGGCCCCGCTGGCGCTACCACCCAATGGTCGCCGCTCTCGTCGAGCAGATGGTCGCCCTCGACGAAGACCAGCTTGCCGATGTCGTAGGACCATGTCTCGGCCGCGACCGCCCAGGACAGGCGCTTGGCCCCGGCCGGGTGCGTCACCTCGATGGTCGAGGCCTGTACGGTGATCGACCAGCGATAGCTGCGCTCATCCCACTGGACCCAGCCCGAGAGATTCACCCTCGAGCCCGCTTCGATCCAATCCGTCACGCGGCCCTGAAGACTGACCTGAAGCCGATGGTCGCTGTCCAGATAGGAGGGATTGTCGAGCAGTGTGAAGGATTGCCAGGTCACATCCGGTTCGATGGCATCCGAGAGATAGCCCGTGATGTTGATGATTTTCGATTCGTACGATGCAGCATCCATCGAGATGTCATTGAGAGAGGTCTCGATGACCTGGACGGGGGCACCCTCTTTCTCACTCACGGCACCCATGCCCTTGGCATTGATCCAAATCTTGCCATTGTATTGGACCACCTCGCCCTCGACGACGATGGTCGCGCCGATCGGCGGCACATCGGCGGTATCGTACCAGCGGACCTTGATGACGTCGGGGGCATCCTCGACCTGAAGATCGACCCGGTCCGAGCCATCAGAATAGGGGTCCCGAACCCAGGATATGAGAGTCCCTTCGATCTTCACCGTCTCCGACAGGTGCTCGTGCACATCGCCGATCTCAATCCGGTCCGGCTCGCGCACAATTGCGTAGAAATTCAGGGTCGAGACCAGCAGAACGGAGAGGAAAAACGCTGCCCACATCTTGGCCATGGTCCGACCGAGTCATCGCGATGGGCATGAACATTCCCGCCGAACCGATGGACTCATCACCCCGCCCCACCCTCAAGGAATCGTGAGATGGCTCGCCCCCCTGCTCATCGTCTTCCTCCTTCTGTCGAGTGGAACCCCCCTCGAACCCACATTGGGCGAAGTACGGCACACCTCACATCAAATTGAGGCGGAGATCGTCTCGTGGCGCGTCGGCGATGAATGGCGTTACGACGTCGAATTGGACGCGGTCAAATTGGTCGATGAGAGCCCTGACCTCGCCGGTTCTTACCTCAACATCCTTCGCGGGGACGCGCGCATGTGGGTGGCCGAGGCCAGCCTGTACAATGACTCGGGCGAGGTCTTCCCGGCCTATCGGGTGGAGATCACTGCTAGCGTGGACGGGGACGGATCCTTCCCTGAGCCCAACACGGGCATTTTTGCCTCGGGGACACTCTACGTCACCTATGGTGAGACACGATGGGTCCGAACCTCTGACCTCGCCATCCTCGAACGCACCCAGTCGATGCACCTGATGTTCGATGCCTTCGGCATTTGGGAGGAGGTCATCGCCGACTTCAACCAAGTGCACGATTACACACCGGCTCAAGAGGCGCACGACTTCCCCATCGGTGTCGGTGAACAATGGAATACAGCGTCTGATCACAGCGAGGTATACTCCGGGGCCAGTGGCCCGGTTGACCTGCCGGCCGGTGTCGAAGAAGAAGAGCTGATCATCGTTTACAATGTCGTTGAACTGGGTGAGAGCCCGCCATCTGGGTTCGGATGTGAGGATGCTTTCCGAATCGACTGGAACAACACGGAAGGAGAGATCTTGGAGCGCCATTGGTGGTGCCCAGCCGTTCGCAATGACGTCTACTGGTGGACCGATGATATCGCCATGGATGGGGTCGACGGCGAATTCTGGTTGACCTCATACACACCCGCTTCCCAAGTCCGGCACACCATCGGGCTCGACCGGACATCAAGCCCCCTGAAACAGACGGTGAATGTCACCACCTCCGATGCGAGTGCAACCCTGTGGTACCACGGTCAGCGGATTGAATTCAATGGCTCTTCCAGCATGGAATTGAACATCGGGAATCGAATGGACAACACCCCCACCTCCGAGGATTGGGGCACCCATGGCATCGTCGTCTGCACCGATGTTGAGTCGAATGAGATGGCGTGTGAGGTCCTCACCATCGCGCTGGAGGGCAGCGCCATCGGGGCGCTGCTGCGAGAAGATGCGTTCAGCCGTGCGCCGCCGATGCTCAACGTCGGTCATCAGACGGCGAATCGCCTCGCCCTTTCCCTGCGCTTCTGATCGCAGCCAGGCCGAGAATCGCCAATGTCGCAAGCAAGCCGACGGCCGGCATGCCCGAATTGCTGGTGGTCGTCTCTTGGGTCGGGGCTGCCGCCTCGTAATGATGGTCTACCAAGGTGGCGGAGAGGACGAGGGTATCGGCTTCGAAATGTTGCGTTTTTACCAGGTAACCCTCTTCATGATACCAATCGATGCTGGTTTGATTCTCACCGACGATCTGCTGCTCGATGCGCATCGTTTTTGTATTCTCATCGTTGTATTCACCCGTCGAGACGACGACTTCCGCCGATGCGGTCCACGTCACTTGTCGATGCAGGGTCTCGCTGGTCGACGTCTCGTTCCATAGTCCACCATTGGTCCGTTCTCCCACCGTTGTCGTCCGGGCGATGGTCTCGGCGAAATCCCATTCATCTCCCGCTTCGATGCCGGCGGGCCACAGCCCATCCCGCTCGATGCGCTCCTCGGTGACGATGCGGGTCTCGAGATGATTGTCCTCTCCCCCGCCGCTGAACCAGGTGTCGAGGTGGGCCGTGATTACACGCTTTTCGAAGGCGTTGGCACCGCGCGGCATCCAGACTTGAATCGTCGTCGTGATGTTCAGGGCCATCGTATCATTCACGTATTCGGTGGACCCTTCTGTGAAGTGGGCTGACATGTTGAGAGAATGCACGACCGTGCTGACGCCGCAGCCGACGATCTCACCACCGAGTTCGATGCTCTCATCGGCACCCCATTCGATACGCATCGGCACCTCCGAAACGAGGTTGAGGCTCTCAAA
>CAVOCV010000085.1:0-7002 GCA_963694325.1 Candidatus Thalassarchaeaceae archaeon
TGATGTACGTGCTCGACGAACCATCCATCGGGCTGCACAGTCGCGACAATGACCGCCTACTGTCGACCCTTCGTGAGCTGTGCGAACTCGGCAATACACTGATCGTGGTCGAGCACGATGAAGCGACTCTTCGCCAAGCAGATTGGCTGGTCGACATCGGCCCAGGCGCTGGGAAAGCCGGGGGTAGAATCGTCTCGAATGGATCCCTGAAAGACCTGCTCAAGGCGAAGGAGAGCGTGACTGGAGCCTATCTATCTGGACGAACGAAAATCCCGGTGCCGAAAGAACGCGTCGTGCCGAATGGAAAAAGCATCACAGTGAAAGGCGCGCGCTTGAACAATTTACAAGACATCGACGTCGACATTCCACTGGGTTGTATGGTGGCCGTCACCGGTGTCTCCGGCTCGGGCAAAAGCAGCCTGGTCACGGGCACCCTCGCCCCCGCGCTACAACGCGATCTGAATGGATCGGACACTTCACCCGGCCCATTGCACGGCATCACAGGCCATGAGGAACAGGACAAGACCATCGTCATCAATCAAGCCCCGATTGGGCGCACCCCCCGATCAAATCCCGCCACCTACACTGGGGTGTTCACCCCTATTCGGGAATTGTTCGCAGAGACAGCATTGGCGCGCGAACGCGGCTATGCGCCCGGCCATTTCTCCTTCAACGTCAAAGGAGGCCGATGTGAGGCGTGCAAAGGCGGCGGCTCAATCAAATTAGAGATGAATTTCCTGCCCGATGTTTGGGTGACCTGCGAGATTTGCAAGGGTGCGCGCTACACCCGAGAAACGCTCGAGGTGAAGTGGAAGGGGCGCACGATCGCAGACATTCTCGCGATGAGTGTCAGTGAAGGGGCTGAGTTCTTCGCCAACCAACGCAAGATCCATCGCATCCTCTCCACCATCGATGATGTCGGCCTTGGATACATCCGCCTCGGACAGCCAGCGACCACCCTGTCAGGTGGTGAGGCCCAGCGTGTGAAATTGGCCACCGAACTGCATCGTCCAGCACACCGACCCACCATCTACATCCTCGACGAACCGACCACCGGTCTGTCGATGGCGGACGTGGATCAGTTGATCCAAGTGATGTTGAGAATCCGAGAAAACGGACACACGGTCGTCGTCATCGAGCACAATCTCGATGTGGTGAAATCGAGTGATTGGGTCATCGACCTCGGGCCAGAAGGTGGTGATGGCGGTGGGCATGTCGTCGCTGAAGGACCACCCGAATCAATCGCCGCCCACCCGGACAGTTACACGGGCCACTTCCTCGCCAACCTACTCTAAACAGCCGGAAGGCTCGGCCGCCGGTTGGTTCAAGGACAGCCGTCAAAGCCGCCTCCCCGTAAGGGGGAGGCGCATGAGCGGGACACCTGTGCATCTGGTCGAGGTCACCCCTCGAGAACTACCTGGCCTTCAGGACACCCGGGGCGAGAGCATTCGAAGCATGCTCACGGCAGACCACAACCTATCGGTCGGAAAAATTCGCTCGATCACCGGTTACCAGGTCAAAGCGAATCTGACCAGTGCAGAACTTCTGCAGAGCCTGCAGGACCTGTGGGCCGACCCTGTGATTGAACATGGCACAGTCAACCAAAGTCTACTCGACGACCCTTCCTTCTTCCCCGACGCCCCCGACCTGGCCATCATGGTCGGATTCAAACCCGGCGTGACGGACAACGCCGCTCAAGCGGGTATCGACGGCCTGCTCACATTGTTTCCTCACCACACGGAAGCATTGGTTGCGACGACCATGACCTACCTGTTCTGGGACCTGCCCACCGACACAGACGGGGTATGGTTGGCGAAGACGTTGCACAATCCGATGATCGAGCGCGCTGCCCTGGCGAAAGCGGAGCACTGCGCGGTCGCGACTTGGCCCCAACTCCCCTTTCCCGAACGCCCTCCTTCGGTCCACGATACCCCGTCAGTGATCGACCTTGAAGTCGATGATGCCGCCCTCATCGAATTGTCTGAGGCAGGGCTCTTGGCCCTCAATCTCGAAGAGATGCTGGCCATCCAAGCCCACTATCGAAATCCGACAATCCAATCGGCAAGAGAGGCGCTCGGATTGCCGACAAATGCGCCGACCGACGTTGAATTAGAGTGTCTGGCCCAAACATGGTCAGAGCATTGCTCGCACAAGATTTTCGCAGCAAAAATCCATCACGTCGACACGGAAACAGGAGAGGACAGCGAAATCGATTCACTGTTCAAGACCCACATCATGCAGCCCACATTGGACATGCAGAAGAGGGTTGATTGGCTGCTCAGCATCTTCCACGACAACTCAGGCGTGATCGAATGGACGAAGGATTGGAGCCTATGCATCAAAGCTGAGACACATAATTCACCCAGCGCCTTGGACCCATTCGGTGGGGCGATGACTGGCATCGTAGGCGTCAACCGGGACATCCTCGGGACCGGTTTGGGCGCCAGACCGATCGCCAATATGGATGTGTTTTGCTTCGGGCCACCCGACTATGATGGACACTTACCCAAGGGCCTATTCCACCCCTCTCGAGTGCTGCGTGGCGTCCATGCAGGCATCCGCGCGGGTGGCAATGAATCCGGTATTCCCACCGTCAACGGCGCCATTGTATTCGATGATCGCTACATCGGCAAGCCCCTGGTCTATGCGGGCACGGTCGGCATCATGCCGCGACACCTGCCCGACGGACGTGAGAGTCATGACAAAACCCCGAGCGCCGGTGACATCGTCTACATGCTCGGTGGCAAGGTCGGCAGCGATGGCATCCACGGCGCCACCTTTTCCAGTCTCGAATTGACCGAGGAGTCCCCTTCATCCGCCGTTCAGATCGGCGACCCAATCACACAGAAGAAAATGGTCGACATGGTACTCGAGGCCCGCGATGCGGGCTTGATCCAAGTCATCACAGACAATGGTGCAGGCGGACTGTCTTCTAGCGTTGGTGAGATGGCCGAGTTGACCGGAGGCGCCGAACTCGACCTCTCCGTCGTGCCACTGAAACAACCGGGCCTCTCATCCTGGGAAATCCTCGTCTCCGAGAGTCAAGAGCGCATGACCGTCGGTGTGACTGAGGCAAACATCCCTGCCTTCGAAGCCTTGGCCGCCCTCCACGAGGTCGAGGCGACCGCGGTTGGCACCTTCACCAATAGTGGCGCCTTCATCGTCAAACACGGCGAGATGGTCGTCGCCCATCTGCCGATGGACTTCATGCACGACGGCTGCCCCCAACTACAACTCGAATCCGAATGGACAGCACCCGTCCACGAGGAACCGAAGTTCCCGAATCTCGACGCCAAGGAGATGGGCAAAATGCTCGCCCGCATTCTTGCACGGCCCAACGTCGCCAGCAAAGAATGGTGGGTACGCCAATATGATCACGAGGTGATTGGACAGACCGTCATCAAGCCATTTTGCGGCGTCAACCACGACGCGCCGGGCGACGCTGCGGTCATCGCACCGATTCAAGGCGATACCCGGGGTGCGGTAATATCCTGTGGAATCGTGCCGCGTTACTCGGACATCGATGCCTATGCGATGACGGCCGCGAGCATTGACGAAGCGGTTCGCAATGCGGTCTGCGTCGGCGTTGACCTCTCCAAGATTGCCGGGCTCGACAATTTCTGTTGGCCCGACCCGATCGAATCGGAGAAAACCCCGGACGGCCGATTCAAACTCGCCCAACTCGTGCGCAGTAACCGTGCTCTCGATGAGGTATGCCGGGCCTACGACCTACCCTGTATCTCAGGCAAAGATTCGATGAAGAACGATGCCAAACTCGATGGCAAAAAGATCAGTATCCCACCGACCCTCCTCTACACACTTCTCGGTGACCACACCGATGTACGCAAGGCAGTTTCAAGCGACTTCAAGGACGTCGGCGACATCATCTATCTACTCGGTGAAACTCACCAAGAATTCGGCGCCAGCGAAGCCTCCTTCATGCTGGCAGAGGAGACCGGCGGCGGCATCGGAAACGATGTCCCGCAAATCGATGCACAACGCAACCTCACGATGTACCGAGCCCTGACTGCGGCGATGGGTGAAAGCCTCGTTCGAAGTGCCCACGATTGCAGCGACGGAGGCCTTGCAGCCGCCATTGCCGAGTGCTGTTTCGGCTGCGATGGTGCCACCACCATCGATCTCTCAGAAATCGGCGAGGCCGACAATTGGGCTGCGCTGTACGGCGAATCACTCGGCCGTATCGTCGCCACGGTTCGGCCCGAGAATGCGGCCACCTTTGAGGCGGCAATGCACGGAAACGCCTGCATCCGAATCGGCGAGGTCGACGATAAGCGCACCCTCCAATTCACACGCAACGGCGAGACCATCCTCAAGGCCAATCTTGGCAAATTGCTCGACGCCTGGAAGAACACCCTCAACATGGGAGGTGAATCCTGATGGCTGACGAGGTCCGCGTGGCTGTGCTCTACGGCTTCGGCATCAATTGCGATCACGAGACCAAGGCGGTCTTCGAAATGGCGGGCGCGAGTGCGGACCGAGTCCACGTCAATGAATTGGTCAATGGTTCGAAAGATCTCGCAGACTACCATATCATGGCCGTGCCCGGTGGCTTCTCCTTCGGCGATCACCTTGGCAGTGGGCGATTGCTCGGCAATCGCTTGCGATTCGGCATTCGTGATATGGTGCGGAATTTCGTCAAGGCAGGAAAATTGGTCATCGGCATTTGCAATGGCTTCCAAGTACTCGTCAAGATGGGCCTTCTCCCCGGAGATGAGGATGTCAACCTGGCCCAAACCGCGAGCCTCACACTCAACAACACGGGCCATTACGAGGACCGGTGGGTGACCCTCGAATTCGATGCGGACAGCCCCTGTGTATGGACCAAAGGACTCGAACGAATCCGTGTTCCTGTGCGTCATGGTGAGGGCAAGTTCGTC
Source organism: Candidatus Thalassarchaeaceae archaeon (assembly GCA_963694325.1). GTDB lineage: Archaea > Thermoplasmatota > Poseidoniia > Poseidoniales > Thalassarchaeaceae > MGIIb-P. The sequence continues at coordinate 4,899 of CAVOCV010000085.1, forward strand.
ACGACAATCGACACGAATCTCGACGAGTGGGCAGAAAATGGCCAACTCGTCGTCCGCTATGTCGACCCCAACCAAACCTACCCGAGCGCCGGAGATACACTACTTCCATTCCCCATCTGTCCGAACGCCAGCATGCGCAACATCGCGGGCGTCTGCGACCCGACCGGCCGCATCTTCGGACTGATGCCCCACCCCGAAGCCAACCACAGCACCTGGCTCGGCGCTACCTGGACCCGCGAAGACATCGAACACGGTGAGGGGGAGGGCATGGCCATCTTCCACAACGCCGTCACCTTCGCGCGTGAGAATCTCTGAGGATACCCCTTTATTCCATCAGCAATGCTATAATTCGTCAAAACGAAGCAACTTCATGCAGCCCCAAGGTGCACCCCCTGAACAAGTTCTCACCGGCTCAATCCAACCAGTGGTCGTCATGCCCCATCAACAGGTGATGGTGGTTCAAGGGGGACAACGTGATTCCCTCCCCATCGTCATCGGTGTAGTTTACGGGTTGTGGAATTTGCTTTTGGTGGGTTTGTCAGGCCTAATTGTCATCGGCGGACTTTTTCTCGCAGATGTTGGTGGAACAGATGATGCGACAGCAATCGGAGGCTTCCTCATTACCCTCGGCATTATCGCGTTGATTGTGAGCCTTGTTGGCGTTTATGCTGGTGTCGAGATCGCACGCTACAAGAAGCGAGGTGTGTACGTCGGACTCGCATTAATCGGTTTCAGTGTGATCCTAAACCTGGCTATGACGACATACTCGGGCGAGACTCCAGACCTGTTCAACATTGGTTGCAACGGGATTTGCGCCGTATTCATCGCATTGCCATTGATGATTTCGAGCATCGGCGCTCAGATGGAATGACGCATCAATCGTCGAGCAATTCATCGAGTTCTTCGACAGCGGACTTCCACTTGTCCCGCTTCGCTTTACGCTCTGCGACATGGGCATCGGCGAGCACATCTTTGAGTTCCTCTGGTGCATCTTGCACCGCAGCATTCGCTGCCACTCGATCAGTCAGGGCACTGTCCTCGCCCAATCGGTCCGACCGGGAGGTGGTCTCAATCTTCCGACTCGGGACGGTGCGCATGCCCGCGTGGATGTGCTCAGCACCTTGCATTTCATCAGACATCGAGCGCGCTGAACCGGCGCTTGGCGGCGCGTCCTTCCACGGATTTCGATTGGCCATGTCGCGGATCAAGCTGCCTTTCGGGCGGGCCTTGGCCGCTGCGAACAACGCATCGATTTCCACTTGCGTGGGAGGAGTACGTGGCCCTTCGTGTTGGGCGAGAAGATGGCCATAACCGCGCAAGACCTCCCCATGAACCTCATCGTGGTCATGGCGTTCCGGTGCAGCCATCATTGCCAAGAGTTCTCGACCGAGTCGGGTGATTTCACCGTCACCGCGAGCAACCATCTCACGCACACGCTCATGACGGCCAATGCAAGCCTTGCAGCGTGCCGAACCCACATCATCGGGCGCATCACACATGAGGCAACAGATGGCCATACCCATCTCGCTCATCGCTCGACGCGGCAGTGACATCAGCAAGTGACGCACCCTCTTGCCGCATGAACCATCCCATTCCACGAACCCTCAAAGGGGTCCGACCGCTCCCCAAGGCCGTTGACCATGGATGAGGATCGGCCCCCGAGAATTGATTTGGTTGAGGACGACCCATTCGCCCGAACGAACCGACCCGTGTCCCACGCCGGCGTTCGGGACGACGGACAATGGCGCCAAGGCGGGGCTGCTCGTGTCGTTCAGGTGCAATTCAGCCCATTCAGTCGTGGATTCACGCAGTCATTCAGGCCCGAACCCGTGCTCCACACCGGGTCGTTCTGGCATTTCTCCGCAATCGAGTTGAAAGATCTCGGGATTTCCCTACTCGCTTTCTCTCTCGGATTGTCATTCATGTTCCATGGAGGCATGCTCGGGGGCATGCTCGGCGCCGGCCCGAGCCTGTTGGACACCATTCCACTCTACTTCATGCTCGGCATGATCGCCTTCGGGCCGGCATTTATCATTCACGAACTGGCGCACAAATTCGTCGCCCGCCACTATGGCTGCTGGGCAGAATTCAGGGCCGACCCGGC
>CAVOCV010000086.1:0-6924 GCA_963694325.1 Candidatus Thalassarchaeaceae archaeon
CTGTTCTCGAACAGGTGTTGGAGTGGACCGTCGCGCGGGATGCTGCGGATGTGCGGCGGTTGCTCGAGTGGTTGCCCCAGGCCGCCAGTCCACGTGACCAGCGGGCCTTGCTCGAACGGGCGCGCGCACTCATGACCGAGCTCGAGAGTGCGATGGTTGAACTCGACCGGCTTGGATGAGGGGTCGAGGTGAACGCAGCTCTCCTGCTCGCCGGCGGTGCATCCCAACGCATGGGCCGGGACAAAGCGAGTCTGCTCGTCGAGGGTGTGCCGATGGTGGTTCGCGTCGCACATACCCTTCGAAAAGCAGGTCACCGACCGATTCTCATTGCCGTGCGCGACGGCCAACAACGACGAGAGATCGGGGGGTTGCTCGCTCATCTCACCGATGTCGAATATCTGCTCGATGAGAGTGTTGAAAGGGGCTCAAAACCGGCGTTGATGAGCGCTCTCTCCCAATGCCATGCGATGGGCATCGAACGGATTCAATTGGCACCGTGCGACCTTCCATGGGTCGAAGCGGAGGTCTTCATTCGCCTCCAGGCCATCGAGGCAAAGATCGTGATTCCGCGCTCCACCCATCTCGAGCCGCTGCTCGCCAACATCGAGGTCGCCGCGGTCATCCAAGCGATTCAAAACGCCCCACGTAGGAGTGGTTTGCAGGATTTGATGCGTGGCGTGCCGCATCGGATCATCGATATGCAAGACCTTGGCGAGGCTTGCTTTCGCAACTTGAATCGGCCCTCAGATCTCACCTGATGCGAAATCATCGATCACCGCTGGATAGAGCCGGTGTTCGAGTGCCTTGATCTTCTCTTGGAGGCTTTCCACAGTCTCGTCGGCAGCGATGGCGGTCTCGCTTTGGGCTAGGATCGGTCCTGAATCCACGCCTTCGTCGACCAGGTGCACCGTGCAACCGCTGACCGTTGCCCCATCCGCCAAGGCATCCCGGTGAGCGTGAGCGCCGGGATATTTTGGGAGAAGTGAGGGGTGAATATTGAGTAAACGACCCTTCCAAGCGCGCACGAACAACGGTGTCAACACCCGCATATAACCGGAGAGAATCACCGCCTCAACGTCGTATTCAGCCAATGTGGTGAGCAAACGTTCCTCGTGTTCTTCGCGCCCATTGGTCACCTCCACGACCTCGGTCGGTGTGCTGAATGCTCTGGCCCGTTCGAGGCCTCCCACCCCGGCTTTATTCGATATGACGACCACAGTAGTGTGTGTGCATCCATTCGCTTGGTGGCGCAGCAAGGCTTCCATGCCCGATCCTGAACCTGAAATCAAGACTGCCAAACGGAGTGGGTCTTGCGGCGAGGCGTTGCGCACTCGCGCGAACCCGTCCATGCAACGGCCAGCCGTCGCTGACTGATGAGGGTTGGGCCGCGCGTCGACAGGGTGATATCAGCCCGGCTGAGGCGCCACTACATGGAGGGGCGGCTTGGTTCGGTCGATGCGATCGTCGAGCGCTACGCTCGCCGGGTTGGCCATAAGCGGCGCAAGCTGTACGTCCTCATTGGCCTGATATTCGTCATCTTCGCCATCATCGGGATTTTCCTCCCAGGGTGGCCGACCGTATCCTGGGCTGTGCCGGCCGCTTATCTGTTCAGCATCTCCAACGAGAGATGGTTTCGTTGGTCGCTGACCAACCGATACTTCGGTGCAGCCCTCTACGATTATTACGACACGGGAAAGACCATTCCGCAGCATGCCAAAGTGTGGATCATCATCTGCATCACGGTGATGTCCGCCTTCTCCATCTGGATCACCACCATCGCCGGCGACCCTGGCTATGGTCAGGTCTTCATCGCCGTGGTCTGGGTCATCGGCGTCTGGTGGCTGGCCACCAAGGTCGAGGTGCGTGCCTGATCAGCGTCGGTCGCGACGCTGGTGGTGGCGGCGCCCGGTCGGTCGACCGCCGCGTGGGTTCGACCCACGGTGGGTCTTGCGATCGTCTCGCCTGCGGCTCGACTTCGAATGGAATCCCTTCTTCGGGCCACTGCGCTTGGGTTTTCGTGGCTCATGGTCGCTGCGGGGAGGTGGGACATAGTCCACATCATACTTCGGCAAGTCATTGAAGTCAGGCGGGGTGAACCTGACGAAGATGCCCGTATCCTTCTGCAATTTTGAGCACGCTTTCTTCTGCGGATTCTGCACCAAACTGACGACTGAACCCTGGGCGCCGGCCCGGGCCGTGCGCCCACTGCGATGCTTGTACGCCTTGCCATTCTCAGCAGGGTCGTAATGAATCACACAATTCACGCCTTCAACATCGATGCCGCGCGCAGCGACATCCGTGGCGATCAGTGCCATGCAGCGGCCTTCGACGAATTTTGACATGGCCCGGTCGCGCTGGCGCTGATCCAGTCCGCCGTGGAGAGTCGCGACCCCAATGCCTTCAGCTGAGATCTCATCTCCAACTCGATCCACACCCAGGCGGGTGCGACAAAAGACGATGGTTCGGCCACACTTGCGAATGGTCTCGGCGGCGATTTTCGGCTTCATTGCACTCTTCATTAGCCAGAAGAAGTGGCCCATGTCCTCCATGGTGACCTCTTTTGGCCCCACTTCGATGATGACTGGGTCGTGCTGGTAATGATCAACGATTTCCGCAACCTCGTCATCAAGGGTGGCGCTGTAGAGGATGGTCTGTCGATTTGGGCTGCAGAGGTCGAGGATGTCACAGACCGGTTTCATGAAGCCCATGTCGGCCATTCTATCCGCCTCGTCGAGTACGACCACACCAACGTCCTCGAGGCTCAGAGCCTGACTTTCGAGTAGGTCGATCAGTCGGCCTGGGCAGGCGACGACGATGTCCGCGCCTCGCGAAAGGGCGCGTCGTTGTTTGCCATAGGGTACGCCGCCGTAAATCGACATGACCTCGAGATCGAAGGTCGCGGCCAATGGGGTCAGCACCTTGTGAATCTGATCGGCGAGTTCACGGGTTGGTGAGAGGATGAGTGAGGTGGGGAATTCGGGGTCCGCGCGCGGGGTGCGGGAAATCAGTGGGAGGCCGAAGGCGAGTGTCTTGCCTGAACCGGTCGGCGCTCGACAACAGATATCGCGGCCGAGCATGGCATCGGGAATGGCTTCTCGTTGGACCTCAAAAGGCTCGGTGATGCCGCCTTCCTCGAGCGCGCGCACGAGGGCAGGGTCGATGCCGAGGTCGAAAAAGGACACGTCCATGGTCATATCTCCAGACCGGCGGGCCCGGCCCACTCTATTTGAATCCGTCAGTGGCGGAAAAGTCGCGTTCCGGTGAACAGCATCGTCATACCGTGCTCATTTGCGGCTTCGATGACCTCGCCGTCGCGGATGCTGCCGCCGGGCTGAACCACTGCGGTGATGCCCATTTCATGGCTCGTATCGATGCCGTCACGGAAGGGGAAGAAGGCGTCCGAGACCATCATCGCGCCTTGAGCGCGGTCTTTTGCACGGCGTGCGGCAATGCGAACCGCTTCGACGCGGCTGGTCTGTCCAGGACCGATGCCAACCGTGGCGAATCCTGTCGCCGTCGGTTGGATGAAAATCACACAGTTGGATTTGACCTGGGCGCACACGGCCACGCCGAATCGTGCGAGGTCAACCTGGCCGGGGTCGGCCTCAGCCTCGGTGACGCATTCAACCTCGGACCAATCGATGATCGGCGCGCCTTCGGTCTGGGCCAACCAGCCCCCATCGATCTGGCGGTATTGGACCTTCATGGCAAGACTCGTCATGCCTTCGAGGGTGAGCAGGCGTCGATTCTTTTTCGCCGAGAGGGCTTCAAGGGCACCCTCGGCATAACCCGGTGCGATGATGCATTCGACGAAATGGCCGCCGATCGCTTCTGCGGTTTTCAGCGATACTTCGGTGGTGAATGCGATGACGCAACCGAAGGCGGACTCAGGGTCGCTTGAGAGCGCGTCATTCCATGCTTCGGTCTGGTCGGTGGAGACGGCGACACCGCAGGCGTTGGTGTGCTTGATGATGACGCAGCAATGGGGCCAGGCCGCCCACTCTTCTCCGATGTGTGAGCGCGCAAATCGCAGCGCGGCATCGAGATCGAGATAATTGTTGAACGAGAGTGCTTTACCGCCGTGCTGCACCGCTGCGGCGAGGCCTTTGGGTGCCTCTCCCGCTGTGTTTCCAGGGTAGAATGCAGCGGGTTGATGTGGATTCTCTCCATATCGGAGTGCGTCGCGCAGACCGCCGGAGACAAGCAATTTCTCGGGCAGGATCTCCTCGGTCAGGGACTCGAGGCGGTGGGCGAGGGTGCTCGCCAGCGCCACATCGTAGGCCGCGGTGCGCTGGTAGGCGGTCAGGGCGAGGCGCTGACGCGTGGCGAGATCGACCGCGTCGGGGTCGCCGTTGGCTTCCTGGATGGTCTCGAGAATGTCGCCATAATCGTCGGGGTCGGTGACGATGAGCACATCCGCATGGCTCTTGGCGCTGGCCCGCACCAGTGTCGGGCCGCCGATGTCGATCATCTCGATGAGTTCGGCTTCACTCACAGGTGGGTATTGGGCGGCGACCTCTTCGAAGGGGTAGAGATTGACCGCGACCAAATCGATGCGTGGGTATCCCAGTTCTGCGAGGGTCGCCATGTCCTCTGGGTTGTCACCGCGGGCGAGAATGGCGGCGTGGATGGCGGGGTGGAGTGTTTTGACCCGGCCGTCGAATACCTCTGGGTGACCGGTCACGTCGGTGACGTCGATGACCTCCAATCCATTCTCTCTGAGGAGGCGGGCGGTGCCGCCTGTCGAGAGGATTTGCCAACCCATCACCGTCAGGGCGGTGGCGAAGGCTGTGACGCCGGATTTGTCATAGACGCTGATGAGCGCACGCGGGGCATCATCGCCCTGCTTTCCGGGCACCGATGAAGCCAGTGTTGGCTGGTCAAGGTCAACCATGGTAGGAGCCCGTTAGACAGCGAATGATTGGCCACCTTTGAACCCATCCGTGGCTCAATCGCCACGTGCGGAGACGACCTGATCAATGCGCAGCATGCTGGCGCAAGTCTCGTTGGCGGCATCCAGAGCGGATTCCAGACATCTCGCGCCTTCCATGGCGCCGGTTGGCCCAACCTCTCCCGAAGCGGTGATGCCGGTGGATGTCTGTCCCTGGCGGTGGGCGGCGCGCAGCTCGAGGATTCGGTCGAGTGGGTCGGTGCCGGCGTTGCGAGCAAGGTTGGCGGGGATGATTTCCATCGCGCGGGCGAAGGATTCCATCGCCAGTCTCTCGCGGCCCGGTTCGTGTTCCGCAGCCTCTCGAATGGCCAGTGCACAAGCCATGTGGGTGGCGCCTCCACCGTGGATGATTCGTCCATCCTCCAGTGCGAGATGGGTGGCGCGCAAAGCATCGTGAATCGCGCGAATCGCTTCCTCAGCAGCGATATTGCTCGCGCCACCGATTTCGAAGGTCACCATCTTCGGTGAGGGGCAGTCGATGAGTCGGATCAGGTCTTCAACCTGAGATGTCGCGGTGCGGCGCTCGGTGATGAGTTGGCCCGCAGTGCCGAGGTCCGTGCTCGAGATGTCGGTCAGCAATTCGACGATTCGGGCGCCGGTGGCCGCCGCTGTGTTTCGCAATTCACTATCATCCAACTCCCCTGCGGCGAAGCATCCAGCTCGCATCAATCGATGCAGTAGGCCCTTGTCCACCTTTCCAGTGCACAGGAAGACGGTCGCGCCGGTGTCGAGCAAGTTCTTGGCGAGGCCGTCGCGGATTTCATCCTCAGCCGCGAGGAAGGATTCGAGTTGTTCGACGCCTTCGATTTCGATTTCAGCTGTGCGAATCTGTTTTCGTGGAGCGATATCACCGTGGATCGCTGCGACCTTCGGGTTCTGTAGTGTGGTTGGGAGTGCATCGAGCAAAATGCGTCGGCGCAGGACGACTCCTCTGACCAGATGACTGTCGGACAGGGCGCCACTACCGACCTTGAACATCGATACGTCTTCGGCGCCGTCCTCGACGATCGAGAGTGCTTCTGCGACCAGCGCGGCGAGATGCTCGCCCGCCCCTTCTGCGCCTTTGCCGGTCATCGCGGTCAGAGCGATCTGTGTGGCCGTGTTCTCATCGACCGGCATGGCCAGTGAATCAATGGTCGCCAAGGCGACCTCGGTCGCCCGTGAATGGCCTTCGATGACGGTGAGTGGATGCAATCCCTTTTCGAGCAGGCGACCGGCTTCGATCAGTAGTTCGGTGCACAACAGCAAGGTGCCAGTCACCCCATCCCCGCAAGCATTCTCCTGGCCCTCTGCCATGGCGACGAACATTTTCGCCGCCGGGTGTTTGACCATCAATTCGGCGACGATTTTTGCCCCGTCATTGGTGACGGCCGTCATGCCGTTGGTCTTGTAGAGCATCTTGTCGAGGCCGCGCGGTCCGTAGGTTGAGCGCAGTAAATTGCCGAAGACCTGTGCGGCGGTGATGAGCTTCTCCTGCACCGCCGTTCCGCTGGTGACGTTGGTCTCCTCAGCCAGAATCACGACCGGTGGCTTGCCCGCAGCCTCTTCGCCCATCGGAAGGGCCGACCTGCGCGCTGTTCAAGAAGCCTTTGAGAGGCCCTACGGGCCTCAGCGGCGGCGTTTGCCACGCTTTCCGCGATAATGATCCGCCGCACCGGACTGTTCCCAAGACCGGCTGCCGCGGCTGCGTTCGGCCTGCATATCCCATCCATCCGATTTGCCACCGCTGATCTTCTTGGTGCCCCGGGGGATTTCGGCCACGCCTTTGACCTTCAATTTCAATTCAAAGTCCGATTCGAGTGCCTTGATGCCTGAGCCACCCGAACCGACGACCGCACCGATGGCACTGTCGTCGACATAGAAAGTTGCCGAGGTATCCGAGCCCATCTCGACATGGTGGACCTGTACACCGGTGCTGCGTTGAATCTGTCGGGCGAGTTCGGCGGAGGCGAGCTTCTTGGCCGGACTCTGTC
>CAVOCV010000087.1:0-6924 GCA_963694325.1 Candidatus Thalassarchaeaceae archaeon
CGACAGGACCCCTCAAAGTCTGGTGCGGTCGGTGGAAGGAATTTCGGTGTCGTCAGCCCACAGGCCATTCAAGCCTCCAAAGAAATGCAGAGTTCGGATGCCGCGGGTGCCACCGCAAATCTCGACGCATCCCTCCTCAATCAGATCGCCAGTGAGATGAGCGGTCGTCCCACAGCGGATCCTGTTGATGACGATGACATGGATCAGAACCCCAAGACTCGAACCGACGCGGTCGTCGACAGTATCGTCGAGGCGGAACGGGCCGAAAAGGCCGATGCCCGCAGCGAATGGTTGACGATGAATCAGAAGACGGCGAGCGGGGTGCTGGCCGGGATCGCTGGTGGCGAATTGCCCTCCAACCTCGCGACGTCCTCAGGCAGTGCGAGATTCCTCGACGATGCCGATGATGTCAGTCAGAAGAAGGCGCGCGTCCGTTCCAATCTGCCCTCGGCCTCCCTGCTCCGAAGGATGGCCGAAGTCGCCGTCCGCCGCGTCGCCCGAAAGCGCGGCGTCGCCGTCGAATCCCCACAGGTCGCAATGACCGAAGAGGACACCGTTCAGGTCAATGTGACCTACATCGATGATGGACGGGTGCTCGACACGCCGCCCGATCTCTCCAATGCCTTCGAGCATGCGATCTCGACCGAGTTGGCCCTGAAAGGATTCGACATCGACATCGAAATTGCCCTCTTCCGTTCCGAGGACGGCATCGTCGAATTGGTCTGGGGCGAGGTCGTCGGCGATGCCGCTGCCGGTGCCGCTGCCGATGATGGCGACGAGGACCTCTTCGCCTGCGAAGATTGTGGGCATTATCCGATTCGAGAATCCGATCCGGCCTGTCCGGATTGTGGCGCCCAGTTCATCGATGATGGTGACGACTGGGAGGGTGCACCGCCCGCCGCACGCTCGGCAGGAGGTCCGCCGGGTGGCGGCTCCGCAGGCGGTGGTCCCCCTCGAGGCCCAGCCCGAGGTGGTGGTGGCGCACCCCGCGGACCCTCGCGTGGCCCCGGTGGTCCGGCTGCTTCCAGCTCCGGCGGCCCGCCGTCCAAAGGCCCCGGAGGACCGCCTTCTCGCGGTCCCGGCGGCCCGCCCTCTCGCAGTCCCGATACAGGCCCACCCAGTCGAGGTGGTGGCCCACCGTCCAAAGGCCCGGGTGGACCTCCCTCCAAGGGACCTGGTGGCCCGCCGTCCAAAGGACCTGGTGGCCCACCTTCCAAGGGACCCGGTGGCCCACCTTCCAAGGGACCCGGTGGCCCACCGCGGAAGGGTCCAAGCGGCCCGCCGCGCAAGGGCCCGCCGCGTTGATCAGATTAGAATCCAAAACGCGAAGGCGGCGAGGATCGCCGCCATCGTCAACTCGAATGGTCGCTGATTCGCCTGTAATCGAGCGAGCAACGGTGTGCCGCTGATTGTCAATGCGACCAAGACGTACCAACCCCCATCGATCACCATCGCGATGGTCGCGACCAGCAGCCGCTCCGCGATGGTGAAATCCGGTTGAATGAACTGACTGAAGATGGCCATTTGGAATGCGAGGATTTTGGGGTTGAGGAAGGCGACCATGAATCCCTCGACAAATCCCCTGCGTTCAGAATCGGTGTGTTCGGAATCCTCGCTTTTCGAACCGATCATCAATCCTGCCAGAAGGAGCAGAAAGAGACCTCCAGCGATCTCCAGCGTCCGTGCATACCCGCCCGCCTTGAGCGCTGCGATGCCGGTAATCGCAATCATCGCATAGATGCCGAACCCAATGCCATGTCCCACGCCACAGGCGACCCCACGCCCTTTGCCACCCTCCATGGTGTTGCGAAGGAGGACGACCAGGCTCGGTCCTGGTGAGATGGCGCCGACGCAGAGGACGAGCACGATGGGCAGGAGTTCGACGAGGTCCACGTCGCGTTCAGCGCAGACCCGCAGCCTTGAGACTTGCGAGGAGGACGGCGCCGATTTCGCTCGGGTCGCGCGCACAGGCGATGCCGGCCGCTTCGAAGGCGGCGAACTTCTCCGCCGCCGTGCCCTTGCCACCCGCGATGATTGCGCCGGCGTGGCCCATGCGTTTGCCGGGCGGCGCCGTGGCGCCGGCGACGAAGCCGACGATCGGTTTGGTAGAGTTCGTAGCCGCCCAGGCGGCAGCATCCTCTTCGGCATTGCCGCCGATTTCGCCAATCATGACGATGGCCGCGGTCTCGGGGTCGGCCTCGAACGCGGCCAGACAATCGATGAATCCCGTGCCATTGACCGGGTCGCCACCGATGCCGAGGCAGGTCGACTGGCCCTCGCCGATGGACATGGTCTGGGCGACGGCTTCGTAGGTCAACGTGCCCGATTTGGAGACGATGCCGATTCGACCCTTGGCGTGGATGTGGCCGGGCATGATGCCGATCTTGCAGCCGCCGGTCTCTCCGGGCGTGATGATGCCCGGGCAGTTCGGACCGATGAGGCGTACATCGGGACAACCGCCGACATGGGCGACCGCGCGCACCATGTCCAGCGTGGGGATGCCCTCGGTGATGCAGACGATGACGCCGCCGGAGGCGGATTGGAATGCATTGGCGGCCTCGATGATCGCCGCTGCTGCGAATCGGGGTGGGACATAGATGACGCTCGCATCCGCATCCGTGGCTTCGATCGCTTCGACCATTGTTCCATAGACCGGTAGGCCAAGCGCAGTCTGCCCGCCTTTTCCGGGCGTGACTCCACCGACGACATCGGTACCGTACTCGATCATCTTCTCGCCGTGAAACAATCCCTGCTTGCCGGTGATGCCTTGGATGAGTAGTCGACAGCCCTCTTCGATCCAGATCGCCATCATAGACCACCTCCGATCAGGGCGACGATCTTTTGCGCCCCTTCGGCAAGGTCGTCCGCCGGGTGAATATTGAGCGTGGAAGCGGAGAGAATCGCCTTGCCCTCATCGACATTGGTCCCTGCGAGACGCACGACCAAGGGCACGTCGAGCGCCAGTGATTCGGTCGCGGCGATGACACCGCGCGCGATGATGTCACATCGCATGATGCCGCCGAAGATGTTGACGAGGATGCCCTTGACGCTCGGGTCTTCGAGGATGATGCCGAACGCGGCCTCCACCTGTTCCTCGGAGGCACCGCCGCCGACGTCGAGGAAATTTGCCGGTTCCCCTCCGTAGAGTTTGATCACATCCATCGTCGCCATCGCCAGTCCGGCCCCATTGACCAGACAGCCGATATTGCCGTCGAGATTGACGTAGGACAGGGAGGCTTCCGCGGCTCGAATCTCGGCCTCATCCTCTTCGGACTTGTCGCGCAGATCCGCCCATTCGGGATGGCGGAAGGCCGCATTGGAGTCGAAGCCCACCTTGGCATCCAGCGCGATGATCTCGTCATCCTCACTGCGAACGAGTGGGTTGATCTCGACCATAGAGCAGTCGTTGGCGACGAATAGATCGACCAACTTCCCGAGCATGTCGACGAAACCCGCGTGGGCTCCACCCGTCAGGCCGAGCGCAGTTCCAAGGTCCGATTTCTGCGAATCGAGCAGGCCATCTGTAGGGTCGACCCAGACCTTGTGAAGGGCCTCAGGGGTGTTTTCAGCCACCTCTTCAATGTCCATTCCACCCTCGGTGCTGGCCATGATGAGAACCGATTTCTCCTCACGGTCGACGAGGATTGCGAGGTAGTATTCATGGGCGATTGCACAGCCGGATTCAACATAGAGATTGGTGACGAGTTTGCCATCTGGACCGGTCTGCTTGGTGACGAGAACGTGGCCGAGGATGGCGGTTGCATAGGTCTCGACCTGGGCGCGATCAAAGGCAATTTTGACGCCACCTTCCTGGATGAGTTCGCCGGTGTCGGGGCAGTGAAGCGTGCCCTTGCCGCGCCCACCCGCGTGGATTTGGGCCTTGACGGCGACGATTTGCGAGCCGAGTGCATCGTAGGCGGCGAGCGCCTCTTCGACGGTGGTGCAGTGCACGCCTTCGAGAACCTTGACACCCGCTTCGCGGAACAGCTGCTTCCCCTGATACTCGTGGATGTTCATGGTCCGGTCCTCGGCGCTCTAGGCCACCGGAAGGCGCTCTTTGAACGCTTTGACGCGGCAGAGGCGAGGGGATGCGCGGAATGCACTTGAGGGAGTGCGGCTTCCGGCGCGCGATGGACGTCATCGTTCTGGCCGGGGGCTTCGGTACCCGGCTGCGCCCATGGACGGCGAATACACCCAAACCGCTGATTCCAATTCTCGACCGAACAATGATCGAACACGTCGTCAGCATTCTGCCCGAAGGCATGGTCAGCCAGGTCCTGATCGCCGCGGGATTCGGCATCGACCAGATGCGAGATCACTTCGCGGGCCTTGATTTACCCTATGATGTGGTCATCGTCGAGGAGACCGAACCTTTGGGCACGGGCGGGGCGATCGCCAATTGCAAGGCCTACCTTGGAGAGGGCACTTGCTGCGTCATCAATGGGGATTTGCTGACCAGCTTGCGCGTCGATGAGATGCTCGCAGCCCACATCGAGAACGGATGCATGGCCTCCATCTCGTTGTGGGAAGTGGAAGACCCCTCCCGCTTCGGTGTCGCGGATTTCGATGACGCGACCTCGCGCATCAAGCGCTTCCAAGAAAAGCCGCCGCGCGAGGAGGCCTACTCGAATCTCATCAATGCCGGCACCTACCTTCTCGAACCTGAGGTCTTTGACCACATGCCCGAGGGTGCCTTCAGCATGGAGCGCATCGTCTTCCCCGAATTGGCGGAGAAGGGTGAGTTGTCAGGATTTCCTTACACTGGACATTTTGTCGATGCAGGCACGCCTGAATCCTATATCGAGGCGATGAAAACCCTGCTCAGAAACCGCGGCTGGACGCGTGGACATCAGGCCAACGCGGAGAGCATTTCTCGCAGTTGGTTCGGTGGTATTTCCACCATATCCCCGACCGCACTGGTCACCGATTCTGCGATCGAGGAAGGCGCCGAGGTCCAAGATATGGCGACGGTCGCGAGCAGCGCCCTGCTCAGAGATGTCGTGATCGAGATTGGGGCTGAGGTCACGGGCTGCATGGTCGGGGCGGGGGCAGTCATCCGCGCCGATGCCCACCTGCAGGATGTCGTCATTGACCATGGCGCCGAGGTGCCGCGCGGTCATGTGCAGAATGGCGGCACCTTTCCGACGGCAGATTGAACACCCTCCGTCCGGTCGGCGGAATCGATGAACGCTCTCATCGTTGTCAACTTCAAGACCTACGCATCCGCACAGGGTGAAGCTGCAATCGCACTGGCTGAAGCCATGGCTGCGGTCGACGCGACGACCGATGCGACGATGGTCGCCGTGGTCTCCGCCTTCGACCTCGCCGCCGTCAAGGCCGCGGCGCCTGCTCTCGAGGTCTGGTGTCAGCACCTCGACCCGATCGGGTGGGGCTCGAACACAGGATTCCTTCACCCCGAGACCGCCATCGGTCACGGCGCGTCGGGCACGATCATCAACCACGCCGAGCACAAGGTCGCCCACGCCCACGTCGAAGCACTTCTCGCCCAATTGCCGGATGGATTCCCCACCTGTGCCTGCGCCGCGGACATAGACGAGGCGATCGCCCTGGCCGCCCTATCTCCAACCTTCATCGCTGTCGAGCCGCCCGAATTGATCGGTGGCGACATCAGTGTGACGACCGCCGACCCCGAGATCGTCTCCGGCACCGCCGCTGCGGTCAAGGCGGCCAACCCGAACGTGCGCGTGCTCTGCGGTGCGGGCGTCAAGAATGGCGCTGATGTCGCTGCGGCATTGGCGTTGGGAACCGAGGGAGTGTTGCTGGCCAGTGGTGTGACCAAGGCGGCGGACCCCGCGTCAGTTCTTGCCGACCTCGTCAGCCAGCTCTGACCTTCTTCACCAAAGAGACCGGGCAGACCGCGGCAAATCCGCAGGTGACGCACTCGCGGCGCCGGGTCGCACTCTCCAGTGAGTCGAGGTTGCGAAAGCCATCCAAGCCGAGGTGGGCCCGTCGCAGGATGGACAGGTCCGCATCGAGCAGCGTTCGGCTCTCCTCGAGCCAGGCCGCAGACCCTGGTCGCTGCCAATCGACCCAACGGTCCCATCGCCAAGCGATGCGACGCACGCTGAATGCCGCCGGATCCGAGGGCAGGCTGGGCTCGCGCACGGCCCAGTCGAGTACGAGTCCGAGCTCGAGACGTTGGTGTTCGGCCGGTTGACTTCGCCCTGCCTCCATGGCGAATCGAATCAATTGCCAACGACCATCAATCGAGACGATGAGGTCGGGTGCGGTCCACAGACTCTCATTCGTCGTGTGAAGCGGGCGCAATCGTTCCAGCGGCAGCCACTCCGCCGCCTCATCGCGATCGATGCGGCGCAGGATATCGATCTCTCGACTGCGTCGCAATCGATGTTGCGCGCGGGAGATGAGATCGTCGACCGGTTCGGTGTCGAGCCGGTGGTGTCCGGCAGCGCCACCGATTTTGAAGGCCGCTCGGATGGTATCGGCCACCCATCCGGCCTCATCGCCCGGGCTCAGTCTCTCGCCGCGGCGCAGGCAGGTCAGCCGGCGGGCAATCCCCCCTGAGACCGCCCGTCTCATGTGATCCTCGGCAGGTCTTCTCCGGGCCAGTGCACGGTGGTTCGTTCGGTCCGACCTCTTCTCCTTGAGGCCGATATATTGCAGGGCGTAGCGGCGAGGGCAGGTCTCGAGGACCCGCATTCGACTGACGCTCCATGGCGTTCTGTTGTTCGACATAGGCAGCGAGAGCGGCGCGCCGCGGTTCTAAGCGATATCGCCTATCATCCCGACATTGGCCCGAAGACGAACCATAGCAGCAGCCACAGGCTGAACCCGGCGCACATCGTCCCCCACCCGCGCATCATGACGGGCTCGGTGAGTTGGCCACCGAGACGGGAGATGGGCCCACCCCAGGCTGCGATGAGTCGGATTCCCAACACGGTG
>CAVOCV010000088.1:0-6813 GCA_963694325.1 Candidatus Thalassarchaeaceae archaeon
ACGAGTCCTTGGACCCCCGATGGGAGTCCGCCCGGGCCGTGGAATCGCTCGCCGAGGAGTCGTGCCTTGTCGGAGAAAAGCGCGACTCTGAGGGCCCAATCCGGGTTCGAGAGGTTGACTTGGATCGGTTCTCTCTCGATGACAGCGGCGCCGGTGGCGCCGGCGAATGATTGGCTGGTCCATTCGCCCTTGTGTCCGTGGCGCTTGCATTGAACGGCGAATGAGGCTGGAATCTTCTCCAGTTCGCCGAGCGCGGCTTCGGCCACAGCAGCAGGATCGATTGGAAGATCGATGTAGGGGTCGACGGCGTGGATTCCGAATGTGTGCTTCAAGGCATCACAGATGGCGTCATCAGATTCCCCCGAGACAAACATCAGACCGCCATCGATGTGGGCTTTGACCTCGGCACCCCTGAGGCGACATTGCACGACCAGGGTCTGCCGGAGGATGCGTGTGAAATGCTTGCGCACGGGCTTTGATTTCAGCCATGCCTCGCCCATGCGGACGATCCATTGTCCCATAGGGGCACCTCAGGGTTCGTTGTGGATCTCAAGGATCTCGTCGTTCTTCATCTGCTTTTTTTTTGCAGAGTCGTTTCGCGCTTGTTCGAGTGCCTTCAGGTATTCATCGTCGATGTCACCGGTGACGTATTCGCCGTTGAAGCAGGAGGTGTCGAAATCCGTGACCCCGCAGGTACCGCCTTGGCAGGCATCGATGAGGTCGTCGAGTTTCTGATACATCAGCCAGTCCGCACAGATCTCATCGGCGACCTCGGACTCGGTCTTGTCGTGGGCGATGTATTCCGATTTGGCCGGCATGTCGATGCCGTAGACATTGGGATGGATGACGGGCGGAGCGGCGCTGGCGAAGAACACCTTCGTGGCGCCGGCGTCGCGCGCCATCTGGACGATTTTGGCGCTGGTGTTGCCGCGCACGATGCTATCGTCGACCAAGAGGACGTTCTTGTCCACGAACTCGTAGGGGATCGGGTTGAGTTTCTTGCGCACGCTATCCTTGCGCTCCTGTTGGCCGGGCATGATGAAGGTGCGACCGACGTAACGATTCTTGACGAATCCTTCGCGGAAGGGCACGTTGAGATCCTTTGACAATTCCATCGCCGCGATGCGGCCGGAGTCGGGGACGGGAATGACCACATCGATGCGGTCCCCGGGATGTTCGATGGGGATGCGCGCGGCGAGTTTGCGTCCCATCTTGAGCCGCGCGCGGTGGACGGAGATGCCGTCGATGACCGAATCGGGGCGCGCGAAGTAGACGTGCTCGAAGATGCAGGGCGTATAGGTGGCGTCGGGGGCGCACTGCTCTTCGTAGAGTTGGCCACCGGCCGTGATGAAGACCGCCTCGCCGGGCGCAATATCCTTGATCACCTCGCAGCCGAGTGCGATGAGGGCGACCGACTCGGAGGCCAGCACCCACTCATCCTCGCCATCGGGCCCGTCGCGGCGCCCGAGGATGAGCGGACGGATGCCCCATGGGTCGCGGAAGCCGAGCACGCCATAGCCGGTGATCATCGAGATGATGGCATATCCGCCGACACAGCGCTCGTGCACGCGTGAGACAGCGTGAAAGACATCTTTGACATCGAGGTAGAGCTTGTCCTCGATACTCATCTTGCCGCGCTTCTGCAATTCGTGGGCGAAGATGTTCATCAAGACCTCGGAATCGCTGCTCGTGTTGACGTGACGCAGATCCTCGACATACAATTGATGGGCGAGTTCTGCCGCATTCGTCAGATTGCCGTTGTGGGCCAGTGAAATGCCGTAGGGGGAGTTGGTGTAGAAGGGCTGGGCCTCTGCACAGGAGGAGCCGCCGGCGGTGGGGTAGCGCACGTGGCCGACGCCCATGTGGCCGCCGAGGCGGTCCATGTGGTGCTGCTGGAAGACATCGCGCACGAGGCCGTTCGACTTTCGCTGGTAGAGTTGTTCGCCATCACAGGTGACGATTCCCGCCGCATCCTGGCCACGGTGTTGCAGTACGGTCAGTCCGTCATAGATGGTCGGTGCGACAGGTTGACCCATCGTTGCGACAACGCCGATGATGCCACACATGGATGGGGACCCGACCTCTCGTTCGTTCGGGGGTCTTAGAGGTTGACGGCCGGTTTCAATGGCCGTCAATGCCCACCTCACTTCTTCTGGTACATCTTGCGGTTGCGCTTGTTCCAGCGAAAGCCGCGCATGCGAGCTGTGACGTTGAATCCGCAGGAGGCGCAAGCGCGCTTCTGCTTGTGGTAGCTGTGGCGACCGCAGCGGCGGCAGCGCATGTGGGAGGGCTTCTGGCGCTTGCCCATGGATGGTGTACCCTTGCTCATTTCCTCACCTCAGCGGCCCGGCGACCGACCCTCCGTATATCAGGGTTACCTCACGCCCTACGGGCGGAGGGAATCAGTCCTCGATGTCCATCGAAACGTCGCCACCCGTGGATTGCAGGTCGTGAAGGGGGTCTGGGACGTGTTCTCGGCCGGTCACAAGCGCCAGTAACAAGCCGAAGATGAGGCCGGTCGCGGCCAACGCCGCGGACAGGCCGGCGAGCAACATGCCCGCTCCCGGGCGCAGCGCATCGATCGAATCTCCCATCTCATTGGCGGCGTAGGAGAGGCCGAGCCCGGCGAATAATGCGAGGCCGAAGACCTGTTCTCGCCAGCGCGCGTGGCGGTGGACCGCGCCGAGTGTCACCAGCAGGAGTGCGAGGCTTGCGAGGCCAAAGGCGAGGGCGGCCCCGAGCAGCATATTCTCGAAGGCGGCCGGCACATCGGTGCCGCCAGACAATTGCCAGACGAGCAGGTCCATGCCGGCAAGGATCAGCAGCAGGAGCAGGCCGATGAGGCGCCACCACGGTCCCTTGTCTTCCGCCGCCATTCACTCCTCACCTCCAATGCCGAGATGTTCGCGCAGGACGGCGTCGACCACGGCCTTCTCCGCCTCGGTCAGCGGCGCGACCACATCGGGGTCGGGCGCCCGCTTCTCGGCGATATAGACCAAGCCAATGAATGCTATCGCTGCGAGAATGAGACCGATGATCCCACCGAATATGAAGGTGATTTCATTCCAGTAGATATCGTGCCAACCCGAGGCCAGCAGATCGGCTGAGCCGTCCTCCACCAATTGGAGAAACATCAGGCTGCCCGCGAGGGCCAGGCCGGCGAGAACGAGCGCTTCCTTGTGCCGCTGCTCCCCCATCATGACGCAGAATGAACCGGCCATTGCCGAGATGAGGATGAGGGTACACAGGAACACCAGCACCCACGCGCCCCAGATTGTCTCACCGATGCCGTGTGCTGTGGCTGTGGGCGGTTCGGAGATCAGCATCCAACCGATCCAGAAGATGCCTCCGATGGCCATGATGAATCCAAACGGCCGCAAGCCGCGTGGCAAGGGGCCGACCGGCGACGGTCCCGCGAAGGTGGCGATCAATGTGCCCGCGGCCATCAGGGCGACCGGTCCCAACATGTGGAAGAGCACGGCGAGTAGTGCGGTTTCGGCCGCATCTCCACCGCGGGTTTTGGCCCCGTGGGCGACGATCAACACGGTGGCCACCAGGACGGTCGGCGCGAGGCAGCGGCGGCGGAAATCCTCCTTGTCGGTCAACCAGAAGCCAAAGGCCAGACAGAAGAGGCCGAGCGGGATCCAGAATCCCAAGGCGGGGTCTGCCGGGTTGAGCATCGCTTGAAGGGCAGGGCTCGGGTTCATCAAGGTTCACCGCGAGGCGTTGACGCAGTCGCCCGTTTTCAGGCCCCGCTCGCGCGCGACACACTCATATACGGGTCGATGGTCGCAGGCTCGCACCCATTCGGTGAGGAGGCTCAATTCATGGTCAAGATGCCCCGTCAAGTCAAGCGCTACAGCCCCAAGGCTGGACGCCATACCATGCACACCGTCGAGCGCGTCAAGAAGCGACGTCCCTCGGAGTTGAAGTGGGGTCAGCGCCGCTTCCGTCGTGTCACTGCGGGATACCGCGGTTTCCCCCGACCCAAGCCCAGCGGCGAGAAGCCGACCAAGCGGGTCAACATCCTCTATCGATGCACAGAGACCGGAAAGGCGCACACGCCTCCGTGCCAGCGTGCCAAGAAGTTCGAACTCGTCGACAAGTGATTCCCTGGTGAATGAAGATGTCAAGCAGCAAATTTCTCCGTGTCCACTGCCGCGACTGCGGCAATGAGCAGATCCTATTCGAGCGCGCGACCACCGTCATCAACTGCGGTGTATGCGGCGCGACCCTCGCCCGCCCCGCGGGCGGCAAGGCGCAGCTGACCGGCGCCACCGTCGCCGAGGTCCTCGAGTGAGGAGGACCTCGAACATGGCGAAGGATGGCGGCGACTGGCCCGATATGGGCGAATTTCTCGTCTGTACAATCAAGACCGTCAAGCAGAACGGCGTCTACGTCGATCTCGACGGCTATCCCGGCCGAGACGGCTTCATCTTCATCGGTGAGATCGCAAGTGGCTGGGTCAAAAACATCCGCGGCCACGTCCGCGAGGGCCAACGCGTCGTCGCCAAGGCCCTGAAGGTGCGCCGCGACAAGAAGAGCGTCGAACTGTCCATCAAGATGGTCAGCGAAGAGCGCCGTCGGGACACCCTCCAGCGCTGGAAGAACGAGAACCGCGCCGGCCAACTCCTGCGCATCGTCGGCGAGCGCTCCGGCTGGGATGAGGACAAGATCGCCGACATGAAGAGCGAACTCGTCGCCACCTACGGCACCCTCTACGCCGCCTTCGAAGAGATGGCGATCGACAACGATGCACTCGGCAACGAAGGCTTCGAAGGCGATTGGACCACCCTATTCATCGAGACGGCGATCGAGAACATCATTCCCGATTCCGTCGCCATCCACGCCATCGCCAACATCGAGGTACACGGCGCGGCTGGCATCGAAGCCATCCGCAACGCCCTGACGGCAATCGAAGCCTGTTCCTCCAAGAAGGAAGAGGTCGAGATCGCCACCTATTACGACGGTGCCCCCGAATACCGCATCGAATTGCGCGCCCCCGATTGGGAGATTGCAGAGCGACACTGGGAACAGGTTGAGGGTGCATTGGGAAACAATATCCCCGACGATGTCGGCACCGCCATCCTGAACCGGGAGTGAGGTTCAAGGGCTGTGCCCACCGGAGAGATTTTCATGGCCCGTTCCCGTCTCCAGAAGTGCACCGCTTGCGGCGCCTACGGCCTTGCAGAGACCTGCGGGGACTGCGGGTCACCAGCACAGGCTGCAGGCCCCATGCGATTCTCACCGGAAGACGTCCGCGCCGACCTGCGCCGCCGCCTCAAGGATGTTGAATCCAAGGCCTGGGCGGCCAATCTGCCTTCCCCCGACGATGTGGGGGAAGAAGAGTGAGCGCGTCCATCCACTGGGTGGACGAGGTTGGACTCCCCGCCCACCGCCTCATCCTCGAAGCCGTCCCCGGTGTGGGCAATGTCGGCAAACTCGTCCTCGACACCTTGGTCGAACAGCATGAAGGCGCATTGATCGCCCGAATTCTCCATCCCGACCTGCCGCCCCACTCCACCTTGGAAAAGGGCCTCCTGGTCCCACCCCATCTCTCCATCCACGCTGTGAACGTGCAGGGCCAGACCCTGATCACCATCACGGGCACCGGTCAACCGATGACCCCGCGTGGCCAACACGAGATGGCCGAGGCGATTCTCGAACTCGCCGAGGCATACGATACCGAGATGATTCTCGTTCTCGCCGGACTCAGCGCAGAGCCCGGCGATGAGGGCGTTCACATCACCTGCGCCTCCGCCGAGGTGAAGGGGGAACTCGTCTCCAACGACATCATCGTCAGCGATGAACAACCCGCGGGCGGCATGCTCGGACTCGCCGGTTTGCTCGCTAGCCTTGCGCCCCTACACGACATCCCCAGCGCCGCGGTCATCGCAGAGACCGTCGGCACCAGTGTCGACGTGATGGCGGCCGACCGACTCGCCAAGCGCATCAGCGCAGACTTCGGCCTCGGCCTCGACCTCGCCATCGACAACACCCGCGAAACAGCTGCCAGAATCCTCTCCCTCATGGAGGGCAAGGAGATCGCCGGCATCGACCTCTCGGACGAAGAGTCCGGTGGCGGGTTCTACGCCTAACGCTCGTCACGCTTATGTCCGAAGCGCGGGTCGACGGGCTGCAGCCGAGATCGCATAGCCCGGTATCGCGGTGGATTCGAAATCCACTGTCCTCGTGACGCGGGAGTTCAAATCTCTCTCTCGGCGCCATCCCCTAAACCCGTAATTAGAGGGTACCGTTTACTCACTTATTGGACAATTAAGAACCGCTCTTCTGGAAGTTGGGCGGAAGCGAAGAAGGGGGACGTTCTGTATCTTCAGCCATTGGAAGTGCCCGAGGATTGCGATGCCGAGGAAGATTCGTGGATGCGCTCGGTTGGTGATGGAACTCTGCTCGACCATAAGGGGGGGCGTCACTCATCGGGCCCTGATTCCCTTTCCTTAGATTCTCGAATCCAACGACCTCGGACTTGCCGTTCCTTAGCAGCAGCCTTTTCCTCGGCGGCCTTTGCCTGTTCCGTCCCCTTCGGCATGGCTGCCCAGAAGATGGCAGAGAAAATCCATCCACCCACCATCATACATGCGTAAATTTCCCAATCCATGCCCTGCGATAAGGCTCACCTAATTACAAACTTCGGATTATGATAATTGGTCAAGTGCAAACTACCCCAAACCGCCAGAACCGCCACTTTTACTCACTCGTAGTCGGTTCGCGGTAGTCGTTCACAAACGAGCGAAAATCTCTCTCTCGGCGCCATCAATCGCTAATAGGTGGACCGTTTCGCAAACAGCATGC
>CAVOCV010000089.1:0-6744 GCA_963694325.1 Candidatus Thalassarchaeaceae archaeon
CGGCTGTGAACTACAAGAAGGCAGTCGAGAAGCGCCTCATCCGCGGTCGTTCGATTGAAGGCGTCGCCGCGGCGAGCCTCTATGCGGCCTGCCGCCAATGTGGTGTGCCCCGCACACTCGATGAGATCGGCCAGGCGAGTCGAACCGGTCGCAAAGAGATCGGTCGCACCTACCGCTTCATGGTCCGTGAACTGAAGATGAAGATCATGCCGACCGGGCCCGAGGACTACATCTCGCGCTTTTGCAGTGGTCTCGGACTCGATGCTGAAGTTGAAGCAAAGTCCTACGAACTCATCAAGGCAGCCCAGGAGAAGGAGTTGACCAGCGGTCGTGGACCGACTGGAATCGCAGCCTCCATCATCTACATCGCCAGTGTGTTGTGCGGCAAGCGCCGCACCCAACGCGAGGTCGCCGAAGTCGCGGGCGTGACCGAGGTCACCATCCGCAACCGGTACAAGGAACTCATCCTGAACCTCAACATCGAGCTCGACATCTGAGGCGACTCGGATGGCCGACACGGAGACCCTCCGTGGTGCACTCGAGCAGGCCGTGGAGGGCTTGGCCTACATCGGATGGAAGCGCATGTTCGGCTACGACGCCGTGTTTCGTGATGGGACGATTTTCGCCCTGATCTGGACCCAAGCCTCACACGACACAATCCTCTGAGGGAGTTCAATGAGTGACTGGAGAGAGCAGAATCAACTCTCTTCGCGGCTGTTCGAGCGCACGCGTCAGGCGATGCGCGAGGCCATGGCGCGGGGTTGTGCGGACTGGCCCCTGCCAGAACCGCCTCTGTTCGACCCGGATTTCCCCGTGCGACCGCCGACTGACGCCAGCCATTTGGAGACCATCGCCATCGCACTCCTCGATGCCAATCGGGCCGCCTTCGACAATGATCTCGAGGAGATTGGTGAAGCGTTGGTCCCGCATCGTCTCTCCTTGACAGCAGACCCGGCGAGAGAATCCCGGAAGTGGTTGGAACGCCGCGGTGGTGAGGTCGCCGAGCGCGCCCTCTTCGCTCGCCTCGAGATCATGTTGGCCCAAGCCCTCGCACCGGATGCACCCGATGCGGACCGATGGTGGGTGGCCATCGCCTTGCTCAATGGCTTGTCCGCGTTCGATACGCCGATCGCCCGTCAGCAAGGCTACCATCAGATGGAGAGCATCGCATTGGCTCGCCCACCCGGCGCCTGGCACGGTGGGGCTGCACCCGGCCCTCATCTTCTCGATTGGCAAGAGGGCCGTGAAGCGGGTGGTGGCCAGACCTTGACCGCCCACGAGGGCGGCGCCTTTGCCGCCGGGTGGTTGTTGGACCGCATGGAGGCGGCGGACCCGCCCCGGCCCGTTCTCGTCGAATGGCTCGACCTGGCCATGGCCCGCGGCAATCTTGTGGAGCCACTGAACATCCTCTCACGCCTGATCCGGATGGCCGGCGATGGCGAGCCCGCACTCGCAGCACGCATCGCGGGCCTTCTGCCTCGTGCCCACGACCTCGACCACGCGGGTGCTGTACTCCTCCAGAGCACGCTGATGTCGCGCGAGGCGGCGGTCCGTTGTGCGGTGGCGGATGCCTTGGATGAAATCATGCAACGACGCGGCGTCATGGCGCTGGAACTGCTGGATACGCTGATGGCGGACGACGACGCAGCGGTGGTTCGGATTGCGACCGGGTCCTTGCGACTGGCCGAAACCCTGGATGGCGATGGATTCCTCAATCGTTGCCTGCGCGCCGCCCATCACGACGATTCGGGTGTACAACGCCGCTTCGCCCAGACCGCATTGCGCGACTGCATCCAGCGTGATCCCGCCGATGAAAAAGGACTCATGGTGGCGCTGTGGACGGGCGAGGACGAGGTCGTGCGCAGTCGGGTGCGTGAACTTCTGCTCCACATGGTCGAATCACATCAGGACGAATTGACGGGCATCCTCTCGCGCATCATCACGATGACGGGAGAGGGGAGTCTGGACGATTTCTGGCGGGTCTATCGCGTCCGCCACCCCGAGGGCGTGGATGCCCTTCGCGAACGGGTCGTAAAGGCCGGGCCTTGAGGGCATGAGCCTTTCAACCGGAGCCGTGGACGGCCACACATGGGGAAGGACCGCATCGACCCCGGCCTCCTGCTCGGGCTCGGTCTTGCCTGTGTGCTTTCGACTTTGATCGACGGCTGGACCCCGGCGGGGCCGTGGGGACAACCTTCGTTCACACGCGGGGTGATCGGACTCTTCGGAGGCGCCCTCGTCTACATCGCATGGTTCCGCATCAACTTCGGTATTTGGGGCCTGATTCCCGCCCTCCGATTGTGGCGAGATCCCTCTCGCAGCAAGAAAATCCTCTTCGCCACCGGCATCGGTCTATTCTTCGGATCAAAGGTGGCGGGTGACCAAGCTTGGATGCCGGACCCCGCACCTCTGCTCCTCAATCTCATCGCGTTGCTGATGCTGTTACTGGCCGTATACACCCACCTCGTGGTCGATGGGCCATGGGCTGACGAAGAGGAATGAATCAGCGCTTGCCAGGCTTCCAAAATTGAAGCGGCAGTGGATTCTCACCGATGCATGCGCGCCACGCCAGATGGTCCGCCCGCTCGTTCCATCGATGTCCGCGGTGGGCACGGATGTGCTCACCCTCGATTTCCCTGAGCATGCCGACCTCGGCCCACAGGTCTTGGACGCGCGCAGCCAGTTCGCGGTTGGCTTTGGCCCGCCAATCCCCCGTGGCGATGTTCAGCGCATATTGGGAATCTCCCCGCAGGGTGACCGGAGCATCTCCACCCTCGGCCAGCAGCCAGCGAAGGGCGTGTGCCAAGGAGGATAATTCCGCGGTATTGTTGCTGCCGACCTCGGCGCCGAGCCAACCTTCCGCGGCTGGATCCGTGATGACCAAACCACTCCTTTCCTCGATGATTTCACCATCGCCCCGGCCGAGCCCGGCATCTCCGCGCACGACAACCAAGCCCCACCCAGCCGGGGTCTCATGGGTGACGTTGCGATTCTCCTTGCAGGACCCATCGAAGTAGAGTGTGATGCGCTCGGAGAGCGGCACCGGTTCGACCATCGCGCTCATTCTCCGATCAGTGCGGCGTAACCTGCAGCATCGAGCAGTGCATCGAGCGCGCTCACATCATCGAGCTCCATTTTGACGATCCAAGCGGCATAGGCATCTTCGTTGATGGCCTCGGGTGCATCCTGCAATCCAAGGTTCATGGCGGTGATTGTGCCGTCGAGAGGAACAAAGATTTCGGAAACCGATTTGACCGACTCGACGCTGGCAAACGCCGCATTTCCTTGCACAGCATCCCCCTCATCGGCCAAGAACTCGATCCACACGATGTCGGTCAATGCATCCTGGGCATGGTCGGTGATGCCGATGACGGCCACCCCGTCCTCGATGCGCACCCACTCGTGTTCTGCGGTGTACTTCAGATCATCTGGAATGACGGACATCACGCTTCCTCAACCCGTTCGGTGCGCGAGGGGCGCCTCAACCTTTCGACGGGGACCTGACGCCGTCGGATTCATTCGCCACGGGGCCTTCGCCCAGCCATGGAGACCCCCGGACTCGCCGCGGAACGCCTCTTCCTCGGTCTCGGCATCGCCCTGCTCCTCATCACGGCATTCGCCCTGATCGATGGCCGCTTGCCCCCTGCGGATTGCCCCGAGGTCGAGACACTCAACGCGCCGGCCTGCACCTCATCGGATGTCAGCGGTTGGTTGGTGCCCGGCGCAGCTGCCCTCGCCCTCGCGCTCGGCCTCCTGATGCGGATGTCGCGCACCTCGGGCGACGGCTCGCTCTTCCCGCGTCTATTCCCATCGGAATCTCAAGCCGAGATTGCTGAACGCCTGAGCGAAGACCACGGGGATGCGGATGACACGGATCGCCTGTCAGGCGATTGGGCCAAAATGGAAGTGAAGATGCTCGAATCCGGCCATGCCGAAGAGGAGTGATCAGTAGGTCTCACGGATGAGCTTGTGAATCTTGTAGGGCAATAGGGCCCGATTCACCGGTGTGACCTCGAGGATGCGTGCATCATCTCGACGGCGGATGTCTTGGAGAAGCGGATGCCGACTTTTCTTGTGTAGCGTGAGCAGGGTTGGTTTGTCGACCTCCATCGCCTTCCGCACGATATCGACGAACTCCTCCGATTCAACGCTGAATTTTCCGATTTCATCGATGACGATGACTTCGTAATTATCCATCGCATCCTGGATGGCGGGCACAGCGACCTCTTCCAGCGCAGTCACATTGAGGCCGTAGCCGAGCACGCGAACGCGAGAATCGATGTTTTTGTGGGCCATGACACCCTCTTCACCGGTCTGGAAATTGATGCATTTGAAGCCGACCCGCCCCCCATTTTCAATCAGGGGTTCACAGCGAATTCCACCGAGCAATTTGGCCTCAGTCACGTCTTCACCGCGGGCCCGCATCTCTTCGCGGCGCTCCGCGTCCAACATCTGGACAACCTTCTCCATGACAGCCGATTTACCGCTTCGCGGCAATCCGGTGACGCCAATCTTCGGATGTATGCCCATGGTCACTTGCCTCCCATTTCAATTGCTGACAGCCCTTCAATGACCGTGGAGGGGCTAATGAACTCTCCGTAGGACATGGCCGACGCTTCCGAACTCAAGTCTCTCGCAACCGGAAGTCGGAAATCCTCACACAAATGGCGTCGCGACCTGTGAATTCACAGGTGGTAGAGGCAGCATTTCGAGCTCGTAATTGTTCACATTGTTGTTGGCAGCCCATGCACGAGCCCAAGCGTCCAATTGTGAATCATTGAGCAGTTCACACAACCAGACAAGGCCCGCGTTGAGGTCACCGTGCTCTTTGGTGAGGCGTTCGACGACACAGTCGGGCAGCTCGAGATGGTTCACTGAATTGCCCAGCACACAGCCCGCCGGCAGCACGATCCAGCGAAGCCTGCGAGCCTGCTGGGCGTTGACGATCGCCTGACAGGCGAGTCGGGGATGCTTGGGTGCAGGGATTGGTCCTCTCCACTGGGCCTGCTTGCGCTCGGCCGCATTCTCTGCGATGGTGGAGTCGAAGACAGGGTGGTGCAGCCAGACGCCACGACTCTCGTCGTTGCGGAAGTGGATGCCGCGGATGAAAGCCGTCCCACGGCTTCCCTTCTTCCACGGTTTGATATCGCTGCTCCACGTGGTTTGGTCGACCTCGCCGACGCGCACGCGGAGGCGAGTTTCGCCAGCCAGCCAGTGGTGGGGTTCCGCCAGACGGGGCAGATCGGCCAACTCATCGATGACCTTGAGCAGACCTTGGCGCTGGAATCGGTCACGCGGCAGGCGGGGCACGGCCCATTCCTCGCGGCTCCATGCGCCCCAGCGGTCGCGGCCCAGAGAGAACAGGGGCACCGTGGGTGAGAGCCCATTCTTGGAACACAATTCATTCGCTTCGGCCGGACCGTGACACATCAATTCCTCGCTGATGCCTTCGACGGTGATGCCGAGGATGAGTACACCTTGGGTCACGCCGGTGAACAGGCGAGCGGACTCGGGAAAGGTCCAGATGCTGGTCCATTCGTGTGAATCGACCAATAGACGACGCAGGGGCGCGCTGCTCTGTTCGCGCAGCAGGCTGTCGGGGACGATCAGACGAACTCGACCTCCTGGGCGCACGAGTTGTAAACTGCGCTCGAGGAACAATCGATAGAGGTTGACATTGCCGCGCAGTGTACTGAATCGCAGGCTGCCATCCGCCTCGGTCAGACCGCGCAATTCCTCACCGAGTTCCTTGCGCAATCGACTGCCTTCAGGGTGGCCGCGGAAGCGGTCCTTGATGCGTAGCCAAGGCGGGTTGCCCATCAGCAGGCGCGGGGATTCACTCCACGGCCAGTCGCCGCGCAGGGCATCACCGACGCGGACGACATCGGCAAGAATCGACTCGACTTCGCTTCGAGCGAGTCGCCCCTCTTCCGGTTCGTCATCCAGACTCGCGATTCCCGCACGCACGGCGGCGAGCAGGAGCCGTTGCCGGGTCATGTTCGCAGCGACTTCGCAGACATCGAGCAATTGCATCGATGAGAGCAGGACTCGACTGTCTTCAGACCGCTGCTCCACCGGCAGATCGGCCAGACGTTCCCCATGCCACTTGAGCACACGGGCCGGGAATAGGCCACCGCCGACGGCAGGGTCGGCGAAGGGCAATGGAATGCCGGTTCGAGTTCGAATGCCCGAAGCGACCTCCGCTTCAGCCTCTTCATCGATTTCAAATTCGTCATCATCGGAGTGGGAACCATTCATCGCTTCGACCTGTGCCCTGAACGCAGGCGGTAGGGCCGAAAGATTGAGGCTGGATCTCGTCGAATTCGGTCGGGGAGAGATCGGTGTATCGCTGCGCAACTCATCGGCGATGATCGCGTCGGCAAGACGGCTCGGTGTTGGGTGGGCGCCACGTGGACTGCGACCATCGGCCTCCGCATCGTGTCGGCACAAGAGGTGGTCGAGAACGTGACCTGCATCCGTCAACAGGCTGGCGGGAAGCGTCGGCCAATCGGACGGGAGTTGGCTGGCCTGAGGTTGGTGGGTGCGCAGTGCATCCTCCCAAGCTTCGAGCCAGATTTGCATCTGTTCCTTCCGGTCAGCGCATTCACGGTCGAGCCGCGCATACCAACCGCTCACGTTCCCGCGCATTCTCATCCCGCTCCGACCCGGGGCGAGGGACATCCCGCTTTCAATCCGTCGCTAGCGCGCACGCACGTATGCGAGCCCGCTCGCGTGAGGGAAAAG
>CAVOCV010000090.1:0-6628 GCA_963694325.1 Candidatus Thalassarchaeaceae archaeon
CAGGCTTGATGCCTGGTCGAGTTTGACGCCTTTTGCTTGGAGTTCGAGGATGCGCATCTCGATCTTGTCGAGGGCGCGTCCGAAGCGCTTGCGCTCGCCTTTCTGGTCATCGCCGGAAAAGATGTCTCGGCCGGAGAGGAGCAGGGCGATGGCGAGCAGGGTCGCACCGAGGGTGAGGACATTGCCGCTGTTGCCGCTGGAGAGGACGACGGCGCCGGCGATGGTCGCCCCGCCGAGCGTCATGATGCCGCGGAAGCGCTGGGCATCGAGGCTGCCCCTCAGCAGGTCGCGTGAGCCGTGCAGGCAGGCACCCGCGACGATGAACATGAGACCGTGACCGATCTGGACATTGCCGCTGGTCGCCAGCGCTTCGGCCCCGAGGATGGCCAACGCCGGCCAGGCCAGGCTTGCAGTCGCGCCCAGTCGGGCGCGGGCGCGGGAATCCGGCTCCGCAAGGTCTTGCAGCAATAGTGAGGCGGCAAGCATCAGGCCGACGGCGGCGAGGCGGTCGAACAGAATCGCGTCGCCATCGAGAGCCGGCCACATGTACCACGCCGCACTGGCGATGGTGGCGAGTGCGCATCCGAGCGCAAGGCTCGTGACGCGGGATTGCTGGGCGGCGATCTCAGCGTCGATCTCCTGGGTGAGTGACTCCATCGCCTCCGGCGATGTTCGCCTTGCCTAAGAGAGGTCGCTCGTTATGCAGCGTCGTCCTCGCCTTCCTTCTGCTGCGCCTTCAAGCGCCAGAAGGCGAGGAGCCCGAGGATTGCGGGCATGGCCAAGATAATCCACATGATCGGTGTCAATTCAGCCTTGATCTCAAGGTCTGTCGTGTGCTTCTGCACCGATTCATCCTCGAATCGGAGTTCGATCTTCACCACACCGGACCCCCATGCCTCCACCGGAATTTGATGGGTCATGCTGCCCGGCCCATCGACGGTGGCGCCAACACCGGTGAGCATCAGGGTGCACTGGTCGAGATAGCACATCTGGAAAGTGGCGGGTGTCGAACCGTGATTCTCCACCGTGACATCCAGTGCGCCCGGATCGCCCGGTCCGCCATCGCCGACCTTGACGACCTCTGTGATGCTGTAATCGTGCGCCACGGGGGGTTCGATGACGAAGGTTGTCGCGTGCGAGCCGGTGTTGGCGCTGGAGTCGGTCGCGTTGACCACCAGTACGTGGCGACCGACGGGCAGGTCGGGCAGGGTGAAGGTCTGGATATCGTTCCAATGATCGCCGATGAACAGGTGCAATCCGTTCAGTTCGACTGTCCACGACAAGGAGGTGATGGCGTCGATGTCGTCCCATGAACTGGAGAGATTCACCTCGACCGGTGTGCCGCCTTCCACAGGGTGATTGTAGTCGCCGTAGTGATTGCCATCGACGCTGATCGCGGGTCTTGGATTGGGTGCTGTATGGTCGGTCACCGTCACCTCCCACTGCTGGATGGCGTCGTTGCCCGCCGCATCGGTGAGGTTCAGCTGCAGGCTGTAGACGGTCAGCGGTTTGGCCGTGTGCCGGTCATCGATGGATAGGTGCTGCCCGTTGATATGCTGGCCTTGGATGAAGACATCCGTCCACGATTGCATGCCGCTTCCAACGTGCCGCCATCCCGCGGATTTGTCGCTCGTCCATTCAATGTCCACCGGCGCGAATGCATCGTCCCCGGCTTGGACCGCGGCCGAGAGTAGGGCCCCGGACGGTAGGGAGAAGGAGAGATCACCGTGGCTCACGTTGACCGGCGTTTCATCGTCGGGATGGAGATATTGCATCTGCAGGATGCGTGTCGGCTGTGTACCGTCCAGATAGAGCGCCTCCTCGTAGGTTGCATTGGCCCCTTGCGGGTCGGTGCAGATCAGCGTCAGGTTGTACCATCCCGGCCCGATGCTGAGGAAGAATGGGTCGATTGTCAAGTTCTGATCCTCGACATCCAGCAGGGTGGTATTTCCCTGTGCGAAGGTGAAGTGTGACGTCGGTTCCGAGATTGAATTGTCCTGGCAATCCGGCTCGATGGTGCTCGGTCGATTGGCCGGCAACCACGGCAGTTCGCGGTCCAGCGAAATGATGCCGGCGCTCGGTGCATCATTGGTGCCGAGCGCGATGGTCACGTTGCCCGTGACTGAGATGTCGCCGCGCTTGAGGACGAAGTTGTCGGGCACGCCTGTGATGTGTTCGGACTGTGGGGAGTAGCGAATCTCGTGCGGTGCGGGCAGAGAGATGCGCAGGTCGGTGTCCCCATCGATGGACCCCGTCATGGGAATCCACAGCAGTCGGGTGGTTCGACCGTCGCCCTGTCCGACGAGATCGGCCTCGATATCCCAACCCCAGGCGGGGCCGTCGAAGAAGACGGAGATCGAGATGTTTGAGGCGACCATCTCGCTGCGGTCATAGGCGCAGCAAGAGAAATCTGTGTTGTTGATCACCCAGGATGAGAATTCATACTCGTCCGCGAATCCATGCAATGCCATCTGTTCGGTCACCCCTCGGAATGCATCCGCCAGGCCCGGGTGACCCAGCGAGACGGGCAGGCGTGTCGACGAAGACCAGGTCGCGTTCAGTGCCTCGCCGCCGGCGATGGGACCGAGGATGTCGAGGTGTGCACCGCCCTCGATGCCGGCCGGGCCGGGCACCATTTGGCCGGCTGCCGAACTCCAATGGGTGAGGTTCTCCTGCAGGAATGCGGTGAGGTTGGTGGTCTGGTTGAACACCATCCGGTTCATCTGCGGCACGCCCTCGTAGAGTCGGACGAAGAAATAGGTCCCCGTCGGGATGTCGAGATTGATGGGGATGTCGGGGTCGACTGCGATCATCTCGCCGCCGTTCTGCCACAGGAGCACCGGGCCGGGTGCCTGTTCACTCGACAGGTGAATGGTCTCGTGTTCCTCGGCCTGTACAGGCATGGCCGATAGGAGCAAGAGAGCGATGAGAATCAATGCCTTTCGCATGGGAATCATTCCTGTCGGTCGCCATCGTCGAAGATGATGGTGCTGCCCTGTGTATCCAAGCTCAGCGGCAGCACCTTGTGGTTTTTCGAGACCTGGGCGCGGACCTCGGCATTCCCTTGGAAGAGGAAGAAGCCGCCACCGCCGGCGCCGAGCAGCTTTCCACCGCTGGCGCCGAGGTCGATGATGCTGGAGTAGAGGTCGTCCAACTCGCCCACTGTGATGCCGTCGACCAGATTGCGCTTGATCTGCCAAGAGGCGTCGAGCAGGGCGCCGACCGCGGCGTGGTCATTCGATTCAAGAGCGGCTCGGACCTCGATGGCCTGTTGTCGCAGAGCATCGAGATCGCTGCGCTTTTTCTCGCTGGATGCGGATTGGCGGCCGAGGATGTCGGTCGCTTTGCGGGTCATGCCGGTGTAGACGAGGAAGTAGTGGGCTTCCAATGCGGCTGCATCGAAATCGAGTGGGGTGATGATGACGCTATCGTCGGGCATGAATGCGATTTGATTGGCGCCGCCAAAGGCGGCGGCATACTGGTCCTGTCTGCCGATCGGCTGGCCGAGAATATCGATCTCGATGCGACAGGCCTCCTCGGCCAATTGCGCCGCATCGGGCGTGCGCCCGGCGAAATTGTGCAACGCGTTGAGCAAACCGACGGTGAGGGTCGAGGAAGAGCCCAACCCGGTCCCGCGCGATGGGATGTCGGCGATGGTCGTGATCTCGATTCCGGCCGTCACCCCGGTCAAGCGCATGGCTTCGCGCACCAATTCGTGCTCCAGTTCCTCAAAATCATCGACGATCTCGGTGCGAGAATAGCCCACCCGCACACTGTCATCGAACCGGGCATTGACCGTCACATGGATGTGCCGCGCTAGCCCCATGCTGGTGACCAGTCCCCCATTCTCGCTGCCCTCGTAATAGGCGGGCAGATCGGTGCCCCCACCACAGAAAGAGACCCGAACCGGGGTGCGGCTGATGATCATCGACACGCCGACCCTGCGTTCCCCCTTCAAGCCCTTCGCCTTGCGATTCCTATGGAATCGACGTTGTGGGGCTACCCAAATGAATATGGCCGAGAGTCGAACGAGCAGAGGCGGCGAGACGGATGGAAGACGACCTCATCACGATGGATGACCTGTCCAATGCGGAGATTCTCTCCCTGCTGGACGATGCCGAAATCCTGCTCCCGGTGGCCCACGGCGAGACCTATCTTCCACTGCTACAGGGCCGATTGCTGGCGAACATGTTTTTCGAACCCTCGACCCGAACCCGGATGTCCTTTGAGACGGCGATGAAGCGGCTCGGTGGAGATGTCGTCAACCTCGGCGATGTCAGATCCTCCTCCGCAGTCAAGGGCGAGACCTTGTACGACACGATGCGCATGGTCGATGGCTACTGCGACATCGCCGCATTGCGCCACCCACGCCAAGGTGCTGCCCAGTACGCCGCCGATGCCTGCTCGATCTCGATCATGAACGGCGGCGATGGTGCGGGACACCACCCGACCCAAACCCTGCTCGACCTGTTCACCATCCGTCAGGCCCACGGGAAACTCTCCGGTCTCAAGGTGGCGCTGGTCGGCGATCTTCGCTATGGGCGCACCGTCCACAGCCTGTCGCACGCACTGGCTCGCTTTGAGTGTGAATTGATTTTCATCTCGCCAGCTCAATTGTCGATGCCCGAAGAAATCCTCGCCGATCTTGCCTTGCACGGGACCAAGATGACCGAGAGCGAGGACCTGTACGGGGCGATTCCTGAAGTCGATGTGATCTACATGACGCGCATCCAGAAGGAGCGATTCCCCGACGAGGATGAGTATGCGAAGGTTGCGGGCATCTACACCTTGAACGCCGCTGACCTTGCCGGTGCACGTGCCGAGATGATCGTCTTGCACCCACTCCCCAGGATCGAAGAAATTCACCCGGATGTCGATTCGACCCCGCACGCCCGTTACTTCGAACAAGCCTTCAACGGCGTCGTCACGAGGATGGCCCTGATGTGCAGACTCCTCGGCGTCGATGTGCCCGGAGGTGGGGCCTGATGTCTGCCGGTGAGATGCGCCGCGTCACGGCCATCAACAACGGCACGGTCATCGATCACGTGCCCGCCGGCGCCGCCCTCGCCGTGCTGCGAATGCTCGGCATCTCGGGCGACCGTGCCAGCCCCATCAGCCTGGTCATGAACGTCCCGTCCTCCAAGCACGGCCGCAAGGACATCATCAAGGTCGAAGACCGTGAATTGACCCAGGATGAATTGGACCGACTCGCTCTCATCGCGCCGCGGGCCAGCGTCGCCATCATCCGGTCCTATACCGTCGCTGAAAAGCGCGAGGTCAGCCTCGGCGAAGAACTCGTGAACATTGCCCGCTGCACATTCTCAAACTGCATCACGACCAATCCCCGTGAGCCTCAGGACCACCGTTTGAAGGTGGTTGCACCCGACCCTCTCGAGTTGCGTTGCCGCTACTGTGGACGCCCTCAAGACATGGCCGAACTGGTCGAGAATCTCATCTGAGCCCCTCGCGCGCACGAGCGGTGCCTTCAACAACAATCGCAGGGTCGGCGGGTCATGCTCGACTCGACACTCGTCGATGACGAAATCGCCGCCGACAAGGTGGCGATGGCTGGAATCATCACGCTCCTGCTGCTCTCGGCTTCGACCCTCTTCATCTGGTTCGCCCTCGATGGCGATGAGGCAGCCTCCGCCCCAGACGTATGGGATTGGGTCGACCCCGTCACCGAGATCGAGGATGACAATCACAGCCATGGCGACATGCCGGCGCACAATCTGATGACCCCAAACATGCAGTTGATCGACTACAACAACCTCAACTGCGACGGGGAGATGTTCCCCCCAACCGAATTGGACAATACCGCCGGCCGGCCCTGTCTTCCTGACTCAAAGAACACGGCACCGACGCCCGGTGACAACTCGGAGGTTACCATCGAGGGCAACTTCGAGGAGAATTGCGTCATCCATGCAGATGGGACGGGTGGTTGCTATGCCTACATCTCCGCCTACAACCAATTCCACATCCTCGACATCTCGGAACCCAACAATATCCAGATGCTGTCGACCTACTATGCCGAGACCGCTCGAATGATTGACATCAAGGTCACGAGCGACAATAACTGGGTGCTGGTCAATCACGAATTGACGAATTCTGAACTCGATCCGATTCCCAACGATGACGATGCGAACTCCGGTGCGAACCGCCTCGACGTCATCTACGTGGCCGACAAGACCAGTCCGGTCAAGGTGGCCGAGTGGAATAACCCGCCCGCGGGCTTCCACAATCAGGACATTCAGGTCTACTGCGACTGGGCCGGCGCCATCGACCCCGGTGAGGAGTGCAGCCTCTTCCTGTTCGGCGCAGACCCCTATCCCGAGATCTTCGCCGGTGGCTTGGGCTACAAGGGCACGCAGGTCTTCTACGTCCCATTGGGCTTCGAGTCTTGGCTGCCCGGTCAGAACGATGAGGCGCAGAATGGCAGCCGTGAGATCATCCGTTGGGGAGGCTACACACCCGATGCCGACCTGACCTGTGGTGGCACGGTCTTCAACCATGACAATATCATCTCCAAGCATCCGATCACCGGTCAGTATCTGCTCTATGCGGCCTACTGGGACGCGGGTCTGCGCATCATCGACATCTCCAATCCGCCCGTGGTGGCCGACCCGTT
>CAVOCV010000091.1:0-6620 GCA_963694325.1 Candidatus Thalassarchaeaceae archaeon
AGCGCACCGCCGATGCACACGTTCGGTGGGAGGACATGGTCCTGACCATGGAACGGGTTCTGGGCATCCAAGCCGAGCAGGCCAAGACCGCCCAGCAACGTCTTGCAGACGAGAGCGGGAAACTCTCAGATGCCTTTGCCGATCAGAGTCGTCAGATGCAGAAAACGATGGGTGATCTCTTGCATCAACTCGCACTT
This sequence comes from Candidatus Thalassarchaeaceae archaeon, assembly GCA_963694325.1. GTDB lineage: Archaea > Thermoplasmatota > Poseidoniia > Poseidoniales > Thalassarchaeaceae > MGIIb-P. The sequence goes on from CAVOCV010000091.1 coordinate 198, forward strand.
GAACCACGAACCTCGAATGTATCTGTTCAGGATTCCGTCGTCATGGGTGATGCCCGCCGTACGACCGAACAAGTATCCCGCGTGGTCGGCCCGCACGTCTCCTCAAGACCATCCCGACGACCACCTGAAGTGCCACGTGTCGTCCTTCATGCCCGACCGCTTCCACCTGCCGACGGCGAACGCTGGGTCGAAGCCTTCAACGAGGACCTCTCCTGAGACATCTCCGTGTCGACGGATGATTTGAGTTGGATTGGCACCGCGCCGCTCGATTCTGCAAACATGGGTCGCCTTCGTGGAGACCTCATTCTCCAGCGCACGGTCCTGTGGGTACCGACAGGTCTGATCATTGCGCTGGTCATGCTGTTGTGGTTCGATTTGCCCATCGCTGCCGGAGAGTCTCTCGCCGTGCTCTCCTTCTCCCTCTTCCTCGGTCTCGGCTTGGGTCGAATGGCTGGAAATACTCGATTTCGTCAAATTGAGAATGCTTTGCTGAACGGATTGGACATCGCGCCTCTGCTCGAGGCTGAAGGCCGCGGTCTCACGGCCCGATTCCTCGGTTTGCCCGGTGGCGTGGACGTCCTGGATGTCGCGATGCGGCCGCAAAAAGGCGGCGCGATGTCCAAGCAAAAGGACGAGTGGGGTCGAGTCATCTACACGACCCGGGCCGTGGACCCAAAAGGCCCAGCCGCGGGTTCAGGCGCGGATACGATCGATGCGAGGATGCCTCGAATCGACGGCATGGCACCTCGCCCAGAATACGAGGGCATCGAAGGGGATCTGACCTCGGGCGAGAAATTGATCGAAGAGGCGAATGTCCACCGAGATGAACGATCTGCCGAGGCGTGGGAAACCTCTCAGAGCACAGACCCAGAACTCATCGAAGCGGGTGTGGAGAAGTTGGGGGATTTGGTCGGTCAAGGCCATTTCGAAGGTGCGGCGACCGCGAATGAATTTCCCGTGGCACCTAAGCGCGCTGCGCCCAATACGCCGCGACCGTTGCGCGAAGCGCCCGATGAGGATCCGTCTCAGGATTGAATCCAAGTCGCGTCTTCGCCTTCTCGATCGAAGCGCTTGAATGCTCGATATCTCCGTCACGATATGTGCCGATGACCGCTTCAAGTGAAGCGATTGATGGGTCGTGTTCAGCCAAGAGGTCGCGGAGGCTCTCGAAGAGTTCGATCACACTCATCGTGGTGCCCGAAGCGACATTGTAGACCTCTCCTAGGGCGGATTCATGATCGGTTGTGAGGGATCGCAAGTTGAGGTTGGCCACGTCTTGAACGCGCACAAAATCACGGGTGGCGCTGCCGTCCCCGAAGATCGTCGGCGCGACGCCATCGATCATTGACTCGATGAATTTCGGAATCACGGCTGCATAGGCACCATTCGGATCCTGCCGCGGCCCGTGGACGTTGAAATATCGCAAGGAAATCGCTTCGATTCCCGAATTGAGAATGGCCAGTTCCGCTGCGAGTTTGTCTTCAGCATAGGGAGAGAGACAGCGAGTGGTTGTGGTCTCAGTGACCGGCATGTCCTCTGTATCCCCATATACGGCAGATGTGCTGGAGAAGACGATACGTTTGACCCCATTCGCCCTCGCTGCCTCGATGACGTTCAATGTCCCGTGGAGATTGATCGCTTCGGAGAGGGCCGGCTCGGCCACCGACCGAGGCACAGAGGCGAGGGCGGCGAGATGGCATATGTGGGTGCAGTCGACCATCGCTGCGGTCAAGGATTCCAAATCGCGAATATCACCTTCGATGAATGTGGCACCGTCGGCGCGATTTCCGCCGGTGGATAGGTCGTCATAGACGATGACATCTGCCCCATCGGCCAACAGAGCCTCACACACATGTGAGCCTATGAACCCGGCACCGCCGGTGACGAGCACGCGCATGTGCTGTCCTCCGGGCGGCCGTCTTTGAGGCATTGGGTCGACCGAGGGCTTGATGAGGCACGGGCCGGGCCGACCATGCATGGGTTGGGATGCCTCATTCGCCCAAAGGGCTGATTCCGGAGACCTCACCATCGGCATCATCGGCCTCGGCTATGTCGGGCTGCCGACGGCGATTGGATTCAGGGATGCAGGATTCGACGTCTGGGGTGTCGACATCTCCGAGCGGATCGTGAATGCCTTGCTCGATGGTCGCAATCCCCTCGGTGATCCCGATCTGGATGATCAGATTCCCGCCCCCGGTGCTGACCGCTGGCACCTCACGAAGGATACAGCGAAGGCGACCCGGGCCTGCGATGTCTTGATCGTCACCGTACCGACACCCGTCTCGGCCGACCTGAAACCCGATCTCTCCTATGTCGAAAGCGCAGGACGAGCTGTCTTCGAAGCGACGGGGGAGGGCGATCGCAAGGTGGTCATTCTCGAGAGTACGGTCTATCCCGGCGTCACGGCGGGCACCTGGCTTCCCCTCCTCGATGAGATCGGCCTCCGACTTGGCGAGGATGTCGAAATCGCCTACTGTCCCGAGCGCTTCAACCCTGGAGATCCCGCGCACGGCGTCCGCCAAGTGGCCCGTGTCATCGGTTGTGGCAACCCTGAGGTGGGCCAGAGTCTGACCCACCTCTACCGGCGCCTGACTGTCGAGGATGTTCGATACGTCGGCAAGGTCGAGGTTGCGGAGGCGACCAAAGTCATCGAAAACGTCCAGCGAGACATCAATATCGCGCTGGTCAATGAATTGGCCCAAATCTTTCCCGAACTCGACCTCGATGTCGAGGATGTGCTGAGCGCCGCGGCCACCAAGTGGAATTTTCACCGCTACACACCCGGCATCGGCGTCGGCGGCCATTGCATTCCCGTCGACCCGTACTACATGATGCAGCGCGCCGAAGAGGTCGGTGTGCCGGCCGAATTGATCACCGCGGCCCGCTCTGTCAATCGCATGATGCCACGACACGTCTCCGGTGTAATCCGAGATCTTCTCTACCGCGCCGGCGTGCCGGCGAATGAAGGTCGTGTCCTCTTCCTCGGCTGGTCCTACAAGCCCGGCGTCGGAGATGCCAGGGAGACCCCGGCCAGCCCACTGTCTGAGAGTCTCATCGAATCCGGCATTTCGATCACCGCGTTCGATCCCTATCTCGAGGCCTCTCAATTGCCTGAAAGCATCGCCATTCTGAACGACGTCGAACAAGCCGAGGGATTCGATATGGTCGTCCTCGCGACAGCCCATCAGGAATGTCTGGACATCGATTGGTCCAGACTTCTCGGTTCCATGCGCACTCCCATTCTGTATGATGGGCGCCGGGCACTCGACCTCGATGCCCTCGCAGCGATGGGATGGCATGCCAACGCGGTCGGATCACCGATGCAGTATTGAGGAATGGAACACCCCCCTTGGAGTGAATCACGATGAAGGCAATTCTCGTCGCTGGCGGCCACGGTTCGCGGCTCTACCCCTTCACACGCTACACCCACAAGGCGCTCCTGCCTCTTCATCGCCGCCCCGTCATCGATTATGCGCTCGCCACCATCCGACGTGCCGGCATCAAGGACATCACGATCATCGGCAACCGATTCATCGGCCAAATCGCCCAACACGTTGGCACCGGACTTGAGGGCGAAAACATCCACTATGTCATCGAGGAGGAGCCCAAAGGCGTCCATCATGCGCTCAATCTTGCCCGTCCTCACGTCGAAGGAAGTCGTGTTCTCGTTTACTTCTCAGACAATATCACCACAATCGAATTGACCGAAGATGTGGCGTCGTTCCAGGCTGCTGAGGAGCCGCCAGGATGTGTTCTGATCGGGCGCGATGTCCCAGACCCCGAGAGATTCGGTGTTGCTGTATTCGACTCTGAAGGTCAATTGGTCGATATTCATGAAAAACCAGAGGTCCCACCCTCCTCTTTTGCCGTCGGTGGAATCTATCTGTTCGATGAGACGTTCTGGGAGAAGATCGATGCCGTATCCGCCTCGGATGACACCATCACCATCACCGATGTGAATCGATTATACATCGCCGAAAAGAGTGCCCGTCTCATCGATATCAGGGAGGATATCTGGTTGGATTGTGGGACGCCGGACTCTTTACAAGAAGCCAGTATGCTTGCCTTGGAAGGAATCCTTTCGCCAGAGCCGTGCAATCTGCGTAAAGATGACCCCTCTCATTATGAGTGATTAAGATTCTAAAAGATTGGAATAAACGGCCGACGTAGGTGCGACGACGACATCCCAGCTTCTCTCAAGGCTGACCCATTCCCGAGCATTTCGACCAATGCGAAAGCGCTCCTCAGGGTCAGCGAGCAAACCATGAATTGCATCTGCGAGTGCGCCGACATCACCGGGTGGAGACAGGCACCCAGTCTTCCCATCCTCGACAATCTCAGCGAGCGCAGGCAAATCACTGAGGACAACCGCCAGACCGGCACCCATCGCTTCGAACGGCTTCAGCGGCGTGACCAATCTCGCCACCTTCACATCCGGCCGACTGACAACGAATACATCGATGAGGTCGAGGAAGGCCGGGACTTGGGCATGAGGTACCGGCCCTACGATATGCGCATTCTCAGCGATACCGAGGTGCTGACAGTGGTCGATGAGGTCAGCCTGGCCGGGCTCGGTAGAGAGTACGAATAAATCCACATCAACACCCCTATTCCGCAACAACGAGACCGCCTCCGCTGTGAGATCCACGCCCTCGAGCGCTCGGAGGCTGCCAATGTAGCCAACGATATTCTTCGCCTCAAGTTTATCGCGCATCTTCTCAAAAAGAGGTGAAGATTCCAGCTGATTTTGAAGGGAGTCTACCCCATTTGGCACGACGGTGATGCATTCAGGGTCCACGCCTCGGGATATTGCCTCCTGTCGAAGTGTTTCACTGATGCAAATTACTGCATCGGCTGCCTTCAGAGCCTTCGTTTCAAGGCGGCGAAATCGACGATGGGCCAGACCACCATCTCGCCATCGCCCCCCCGCGACAGCGGATTCTTCCCACATGCCACGCATTTCGTAGACGAACGGGCACCCCAGAATTCGGGCTGCATGCAATGCGGGAAGGCCGACTCTGTGAGGCACATGTGCGTGAATGAGGTCGGCGTTCTCAGCCTTTGCGACTTCGATGATCCGCCGTGTGAATCGTCTGAACTGAATGCGTTCCTCCATCCATGAGGCGGCGGGTCGAATCGGTTTCAGCACGAGTTGGATCGCTCGGCTCAACAAAGAACGACTCGCGAATCCAGCCGCGCCAGTGATCCTCCTCTGTCCGCGTTTGGCGACCCAACGCTGACCGATACCTGTCGCTCTTGGGTCATGAACTGGATGAAGACAGCGATGGTGGATGACGCCGTCCAACTCGAGAGGCGTGATGAGAGTCTCACGTTCCGGATACCAAGGAGAAGTCAAAGCGATCGGTTCGATCTCTTCCATCTTGGCCTGAGATCGCAATAATCCGGCTGTGCGAATGGCGTACCCATTGACATCTGGCGGGCCGTTGGCCAAGACGTGAAGAATCCGCATCAGTTCAACCCCGATTCCTTCGCCAAACTCTGATCTGGTGAATCGGCCAGAAAGGCAGCATCAGCAATCGACCGATTCGATAGGCGAACGACGATTCAATCAGGTCCAATCTCACTTCCGCTTTGGTTGGTTTCACTTCAGAGCGGGCGAGGGTGGGTGACTCAATTTCCTCCAACTCCTTCTCTTCGTCACCTTCGATCCAGAGAGATGGGTCGATTTCAGTGACAGGAGTAATCTCTAGGAAATAATTTTCCAAGTATGTTGATTCTTCCCGATGAAGGACTTCCAGGGCTTTGGATTGAAGGCGCCTCACCATGTCCGGTTCGAGAGGATTGACGGGTACAACACTGAAGTTCCAAAAGACGTACATGGGTCGATTCAACAGGAATGCTGCCTGTCGGGCAATCGAACAGTCGCTGTCTCGTAACGTGTCGTCAAACACGAATGGGATGTCGGTTCGAAAAAGATCGAGATGGGTCAGCAAGCCTTCTCTGCCGATATGACCCGCCGGACCATCCACCAACACCAAATCGTACCGCGAGGGTAACTCCTTGGCGAGCACATCAATGTCGTACCACTTCAGCTCGCGTCCACTTGAATCCTGTAAATCACGGATGGGGGCATGGATGTAATTCGCATCTGTGCAAATTCCCAACCACTCTTCATCATTCTCAACCGAATAAACGGTGTAACGCTTGGTCAGTTGAGTTGTGCCGGCTCCGCTTCCCAATTCGAGAAGCGTCGAACCTCTCGGAAGAAGGAGCTTAATGGCATTGAGAACACCAGCATCGATCTGATAGTAATCTCGAGCCATGATTCATGCCTCAACTATTGATTCGGGCTTCGATGATGTCTGCAATACGTGCTGCTGTTCGGCCATCCCAGAGATCCGGAATGCGGCCGGTTTTCCCGCCCGTTTTCAGTATCTCGAGGGCCGCCTCGACGATATCCTC
>CAVOCV010000092.1:0-6611 GCA_963694325.1 Candidatus Thalassarchaeaceae archaeon
TGGTCTGAAGGGTCACCGCAGTGTTGGTGGCATCCGCGCCTCGATGTACAATGGCTGTCCATTGGAGAGCGTAGAGGCGCTGGTTGGCTTCATGGTCGACTTTGAAGCGCGCCATGTTTGAAAACGGGGTGGCGCGTCGCCGTGCCCATGGTGGTCGTCGGCATCGCGATGTTACAAGGCGCGCGCCATGCCCATATCGATGCCCTTCACCGTGCATCAGAGGAACTTGGAGTCCAGATTGAGATGGTCGAATTGAGGACCGTTGAGGACCTGTCTTCTGCCGGCATCGATGCGCTCATTCTCCCGGGTGGCGAGACCACGGTCATGCGACTGCGTGGCAATGATACGGCCAGCCAACTCTTGCCGGCGCTCTTTGAATGGATGCGCGCAAATCCCGAGGCGCCGGTGTTGGCCACCTGTGCGGGTGCGATTCTCTTGAGTGACCCGCAGGACGGTGGCGCACCGCTGATCGATGCGGACATCGACCGCAACGCGTATGGGCGACAATCCGATTCATTCCAGGCCGAATTGGATGACGGCTTTCCCGGCGTCTTCATCCGCGCACCGCGCTATCTGGAACACCGAGATGAGGTCATCTCCACCCGCGATGGAGAGGTGGTCGGCTTGAGAAAGATGAACAGAATCGCCTTGACCTTCCACCCTGAACTGTCGAATGATTCCAAATTCCACCGCATGTTGCTGGAGGCTTGTGCATGATTGAACTCCCGTCGATGGATGAGGCCGAGGGCTGCATTCAATGCCAGATGGGCAGCAAGTTGGTGCTCTTTGTCACCGGCCATTGCCACTGGATGTGCGACTATTGCCCGCTGTCGGAGAACCGCCGCGAAATCGACTTCATGTACGCCAATGAGCGACGCGTCGACATCGGGGACTGGACCGCGGTGCTCGAGGAGGGTCGGGCCATGGATGCGACGGGCACGGGCATCACCGGTGGTGACCCGATGATGGCGGCGGAGCGCAGCATGGAGGCCTGCCGCCAGCTGAAGGCAGAATTTGGTCCGAGTCACCACATCCACCTCTACACCAGCATTCCGTTCAAGCCCGAGGTGGCTGTTCAGTTGGCCGATGCGGGACTCGATGAGATCCGCTTCCATCTGCTCGACCTGAAGTATGAACGCTATGTTGAGACGATGCTGGCCTGCCGCGATGCGGGCATGTTTGTCGGCATCGAATTGCCCTGTGAACCGGACCAAGAGACGCGCTTGTTCGAATTGATCGAAGAGATGCGCGATGGACCCGCCCTCTTCCTCAACCTCAACGAGTTGGAGATCACGGTCGGCAATTATGACAATATGGAGGTGCGTGGCTTCAATCTGTCCAGCGAGATCACTGCCGGTGCGGAGGGCAGTGGAGAACTCGCCCGCGCATTGCATGCAAAGGTCACGCCCGATTATGGCTACATGGTCAAATTCTGCACGGCTTCCTACAAGGATAGCGGGCAACTTCGCCGGCGGTTCCTCAGGCGGGGCGAACACACCATCTCGCCGCATGAGCAGATGACCGAGGACGGCACGCTGACCTTCGGTGCCATCTATTGTCAAAACGAGGATGCCGAGAACTGGATCCAAGAGATCTGTGAACTGACCGACATCCCACCTCAATTCCTCCACTATGACGGGGATGAGCGAATCGAGATCCCGATTCTGCTCGCCGAGGGCATCGCGGCCGATGTGGACGCCCCGGTCGCCGTGGTCGAGGTCCATCCGACCCACGAACGGCTCGAGGTCGGTCTGGTCTGGCTCAACGATGTCCGTCCTTGAACCATCGTTTGGTTCAAGAATGGTCGGCTTTTCCCCGTCCTTGATGAGTGACGAAGAAGTCGTCGAAGAAGCCGAGCCGTCGGTCGAAGATCAACTCGCTGAAGCGCTTGCGCGCGCAGAGAAGGCCGAGGCCGAAATCACCTACCGAGATGCGGACATCGCGAACATCCGTCGGCGCGCAGCGACCGAGAAGTTGAACCTGATGAAATTCGCTGGATTCAGTCTCGCGGGTCGAATCATTCCCGTGCTCGACAGCCTTGACCGCGCCCTCGAAAGCGCGGAAGAAGGCGCCTTCACCGAGGGCATCCAACTGACCCGAGAGAATCTACTCGAAGCGCTTGAAGCTGAAGGTGTCACACCAATTTTGGTGCAGGAAATCTTCGACCCGAGCACCATGGAGGCCATCACCACCCTTCCCGCCAGCGAGGCACATCCGGATGGCACGGTCATCGATACGCTCGAACGCGGCTATCTGTACAAGGATCGCGTCCTGCGACCCGCCCGCGTGGTCGTCGCAAAGGATTGAGGAAGATGGACCGGCGTTGGATCCTTGCACCCATCGCCTTGTGGATGGCGCTGCTATTCCTCGTTCAGGTCTTCGGCGCCTTCGCCGCCCCGGATTCATCGGTCATGCCCGATGCCTGCCCCGAAGACAGTCAGAACTGTGCGCGGGCAACGATCGGCTTCGATGCCACGCCTGCGGATGTGATGGCCGCAGCCTTGGCTTGGGAGGACCCGAGCGTCGTCGTTGTGGATGGAAATTCAGCGCACGTCGTCCATCATACGCGATGGTTGAATTATCCCGACGACATGTTTCTTGAAGCGGATTGCAACGAGAACGGCACCTGGCTGAACATCCAATCCCAATCGCGCCTCGGCGTCTCAGATCTCGGCGTCAATCAGGATCGTATCGATGGGCTCCTCGCACACCTCGCGAGCATCGATTTCGAAGCCGCTGAGTGCTAACCGACGGGTTCGCCACCGGTGCCCATGTGGAAGAGGCGGCGCTGCCAACCATTGTCGAAGATGAGGAGGGCGACAGCCTCGGGGACATTGATGGCGAGCGCTGCGATCGCAGCCTCTTCCTCCAAGACGGTGGAAAGCATCTGAATGGTGGCGCGGATGCGCCAGCCTTGCCAATCCTCACGTTGGGTGAGTTCTGTGAGAATCACATTCCAATTTGCGGCCCTATAGAGGTTCGCTGTGCTCTCGTCCGTGGTCAAGAACGTGCCCGATTCGCCATGAAAGGCCTCGGCGTGAGCGACGAAATTCGGCGGGTCATTTATGTCGGGGATTTGAACGATTCTCGCCGGTTTCTCCCCGAGCCATGCCCTGATCATCTGCTCGCGTTCACCCGCGGTCCACGGATTGTCCAAGCTGCCGGATTTCTCCGAAGAACCGATGCAGATGGTGATGTCCGGGTCGCGGCGCATCGCCTCTTCAATCATCGCCGCGTGGCCATTGTGAAAGGGCTGAAATCGACCGAGCAGAATGATCATGGCAAGCCCTCCCGAATGAGGCGGCCGAGGTTCCACTCGCCTTGGCCCCAGGCGCTCGCATCGGTCCAATCGCGACCGACGAGGAGGAAGAGGTCGGGAATATCGGCGGTCTGCAGGGTGCGGTGCAAGGCATCCGCCTTCTCCTGATGCGCCTCCATGGTCGGCATCAGCCGGGGGTCCTGTTTTGCATCGAGGGTTTCTCCGAGGTCTTCGCGCTGGGCCATCCACGAAAGGACGACCTTCTCGGCATATTCGTTGGGCTCCGACTTGCCCACCGCGGCCAGTGCATCCCGCCAAGTGGTCTCATCATACAGATCGTCCAAGTCTCTGACCTCTCTTTGCAACAGCACGTCGAGGTAGAGCATGGCCCGGCCTTCCCAGCAACGAAATGCGCCCGGGCTGGCGAGGTCCGAGAGCAATCGCAAGCCCTCGGCACCCTCGGTGGGCGTCATTTCCGCAAGGTCCGAGAGGAAGCCCGCGTCGGTCCAATTCACTGGATGGGTATCGTACCAATCGAGAAACTCCGCCTCGGCATCGATGTCGTGGGCACGGTCCAGAGAGGGGATCTCTTCGGGTCGGCGGTCTCGAAGTCCACCTTCGGCGAGTGCCGTGGCCAATTCGACCGAGGGCAGTGAGCAGAGTCCGCGAAATACAGCAACGTCGACGAGTCGGGCGACGAGGTCGACCGAGGCCATGATGCGGTGGCGGTGGCCCCCATCCATCAGCCTTCGCACGGGGCAACGTAGTCGCCGTGTTCAAGAACCAGTGGCGGGGCCCCCCGAATCAGGCGACGCGTCTGGGAGGTGAGTGAATGGCGACGATCAAAGAGCAGATTGCCGAGATTCAGACCGAGATCGACAAGACGCAGAAGAACAAGGCCACCAATGCCCACATTGGGAAGTTGAAGGCGAAGATCGCCGCGCTGAAGCGCAAGATCGAGTCGAATGCGGCCCATTCCAAGAGCAGTGGACCCGCATCTGGCTTCGAGATCAAAAAGTCCGGCGACGCCTCGGTGGCGTTGGTCGGATTCCCCTCTGTCGGTAAGTCGACGCTGATCGCGCGGCTCACCGGCATGGATTCTGAGACCGGTGCCTATGCCTTCACGACGCTGACCTGCATCCCCGGCCTGATGGAGCACCGGGGTGCCAAGATCCAGATTCTCGACCTGCCCGGATTGATTCCTGGCGCGGCCGAGGGCAAGGGCCGCGGCAAGGAAATCCTCGGCGTCATCCGGTCCTGTGACATGGTGCTCTACATCCTCGACCCCTTCCAAGAATCCCACTTCAGTGTGCTTCACAGAGAGCTGGACATCAGCGGCATGCGGCTCAACGAGGAGAAACCGCCTGTCTTCGTGCGCAAAACCGACCGCGGCGGCATCGTCGTTCGTTCGACCTGTGAACAGACAATTCTGACCAAGGAGGAGGTGCAGACCATCGTCCGCTCCTTCGGCATCATGTGCGCCCAGGTCACGATGCGCGTCGATGCAACCCCCGACCACCTGGTCGATGTGATGGCGGCGAACCGCGTCTACTCCCAAGCGATCGTCGCGGTCAACAAGATGGATTTGGCCAATGAGGCAGATCTGGAGCGTACCGTGAAGATGATTCCCGAGGATTGGCCTGTGATGCCGATCTCGGCGTTTACCGGTGAAGGCGTCGAGGAGATGAAGGATTTCATCTACGACAATCTCGGCTTCATGTCGGTCTTTCTCAAACCGCAAGGCCAAGAGGCGGATATGATCGAGCCATTGATCGTCAAAGACACCTCGACTGTGGAGGATGTCTGCAATTCTCTGCATCGGGATTTCGTCCGGAATTTCCGCTTCGCGCGGGTCAAAGGACCCTCGGCAAAGTTCGATTGGCAGCGGGTCGGATTGCACCATCTGCTGAAGCATGGAGATGTGCTTTCGATCATCATCAAACGCTGAGACGCCACGACATTTCCTTAGGAGATGTTGATAGGGACGAGGTCCATCGCAGGTCGTCGTGTGAAGGATGGAACGCTATCACCCACGTGCAGGATTGGCTTCGAGCCTCGTCGCCATCCCGACTTGGCTCATCTTTGTTCTCAACAGCATGCTCGGCTTCTTTCCCTCTCTCATCTTCGCCGATGGCGGCATCGGTTCGAAGTTCCACTTCTATCTCTTCATTCAAGATCGATTCCTCGGTGGCTCACCCGACCCGGTCTGGTCCGAGGCCGGCGTGATGACCAGTCAGGAATGGTTGATGCTCGCCCTTGCACTCCCCGCCACCTTCGGCGCACTCTATTGCCTGCGTAAGCGACCGGAATTCGGCGCCATCGACCGAGATGACCTCGGCGAGGCCCGGGAGGCGCTCGAGGTCGACCGGTCCTTCGCGAGCACTTCGGGCACAGGTGATGCGAACACGGCTGCCATCATCGATTCGGTGATTGGAGAGGCACGGCAGGTCGATTCGCAGGTCGTCACGGCCGCACTTGGGGAGATGGGCGCGATCGCCGCGGCACATGCTGCGGCCAACCCCCAGCCCGAACCCGAACTTGAGCCAGATCAGGTGCCAGAATCCGAACCCGAACTTGAGCCAGATCAGGTGCCAGAATCCGAACCCGAACCCGAACTCCTCGATGAGATCGATGCCTGGACCATCTACGACCCGAAGCCCGAGTCCGAGTCCGTTCCTGAACCCGAAGCGGAAATGGCGGAGATACCCGAGATGTTCCGCGAGCCGGTCATCGAACAGGATGACCCACTCTCCAAGCCTTCCACCCCCGAGATTCCGGCCGTGAAATCATCGATTCCGGGCCTTGCTGAGGTCAAACAGATCATCTCCAAGGCGACCGAGGTGACGGTCAACGCTGCCAAGGATGTCGCGTCCAAGACTGTCGAGTTGACCGAGCGTGTCGTCGAGAAGGTTCGGCCTTCGAAGCCAGAGAGCAGCGTCATGCCCGTGCGACCACCCGGCCTGCCACCGATGGCGGAATGGGACCCATACGAAGGCGAGTGGATGCTGTTGGGTCGGCCGATTCGCACCGCACCCGAGCCCGAGGTCGAGGCGGAGAAACCGACTTGGGCGCGCGATGAACTCGAGATCGAGCCGGAGGCAGAACCCGCCGTCCTCTTGACCGCGGTCGCCATCGATGACGAGGACGAGGTCGTTCGAAAGACGCCCGTCATCCCGATTATCCCTTGAGCGGAGGTGACGACTCTCATGTCCGAGGGCATCGACATTGACGAATTGTTGGACGCGCCCCAGATGAGGCTCATCCGAGGGTTCGGCGCCCACCTTCGCGGGCGCGCCCGTCGTCTGGCTGGACTCTTCGTTCTCGGCCTGATGATCGGCTACCCGATGGCCGG
>CAVOCV010000093.1:0-6522 GCA_963694325.1 Candidatus Thalassarchaeaceae archaeon
AATGATGTCGAAGGCAGATTCGTTCAATTCGATCCGTCCAGCATCGACGAATCGATAGAATGCAGATTTATCCTCCAAAATCGCCTGTCTCAGATCCGCATCGATGTGTTCCAAGCCTGGTGTCAATCCGACCTCTTCGACCATCTCTCTCCACAGGGCGAACAAGGGCCCCTTGTCGATGCGGCTGACCCCACCGCCGGGAAAGGCCCAGTAGTCGGGGAAGGCCGGCACGCCCGAGGTGCGGTGGCAGAGGAGAATCTCCTCGCCACGCCGCAACATCACCGAAGCGGAGGGCCTCGGGGGTCGGGGCTCTGCCATGGCCTCGCCACCGAGCGCTGACCTTGAAGGCTGCCGCCTCCTCGCAGCCTCATGGAGCCGTGGGAACTCGAGCCGCTCTCGGATGAGGAGGTTGCTGCGTACGAGGCACGCAGTGAGCGGATGCAGCGCATCGGCAAAATCACGCTCGCCATCATGATGACGACCATGATGATCACGTGGGTCGCGAAGAATTTCTTCATCGCCCTGCTGTAGCATTGAAGAGCAGGGTGCCGCATCGCGGCCCATGGAGATCAGCCACCTCAAGCTGGATGGCTCGACCGCGCACCCCTTGGACATCCCCTCGTTCGGCCTCGGCGTCTTCCTGATGTCCGAGGAGGGTGAGTGCTGCAAAGCCGTCCTCGCCGCGCTCGCATCCGGCTATACACACATCGACACGGCCCGCGCCTACGGCAATGAGCACGAGGTCGGAGAGGCCTTGGAGATGAGCGGCGCAGAGCGCGAGCAGGTCTTCATCACCACGAAGCTGCGACGCATCCACGCCACAGGCTTTGATTCGGTCATCGAGCACTGTCAGAAGAGCTTGGATTACCTCGACACCGACTACATCGACCTCTATCTGGTCCATGCCCCGCCCGAAGATCCAACCCACTGCGAATCGGTGTGGAAGGGCATGGAATACTGCCTTGAGCAGGGCTGGGTCAAGGCGATCGGTGTCTCGAATTACGGCGTGCACCACCTGGAAGCGATGCGTGACTACGCCACCTATCTGCCCGCGGTGAATCAAATCGAATTCAACCCCTGGTTGCAGCGACCCGAACTGAGGGCCGCAACCGAAGCGGTCGGTGCGAAAGTGATGGCCTACTCCCCCCTCGCGCGCGGTCAAAAACTCGACGACTTGGATCTGATTGAAATCGCAGATCGATTGGATTGCAGCCCCGCCCAGGTCGCCATCAAGTGGTGTCATGATCAAGGCTGTATCACGATTCCCAAGTCCTCAAATCCAGCGCGAATCGCTGAGAACATCGCCGCATTGGACATAGATTTGTCCGACTACGTCGATGTCATCGCCAAGATGGAATGCGGTTACATCTCCGGCTGGGATCCGACCACAGACCCTTGAGGTGAACATATGCAAATTCGTGCGGTCCTGCTCGTACTGATTCTCTTCGCCATGCCGATTTCGGCTTCGCCGGTCGATGATGACGTCTCCCATGGCTCGGATTACACCTTGGTCTACGAACTCGAATTACCCGACGGCGCCGCTTTCAATGGTGCAACCATTCCCTATGCCGAGGACCACAGCGCTGAGATCGACTTCAGTTTCGATCGGGTCGCCTACCATCTCGAGCTCCAGCGTGAGGGTGAAGCGCGCGTGTGGGTCTTCGTCTCCTTCCCCGCATTGACCCTCGACGCAGCCGAATTGGGTGTGCCGACGACAGAATCCGGTGTACGCTATCATCAGATCCTTGAGGATCTTGAGGTTGAATCGAACCATCCGAACCTTTCGGCGATTGCGACAATCGACTCCGGCGTGATCGAATTCTGGGATTCAAATTACGCGGCGAGCAACAGCGCTGCGATTCCCGGCGCGAACGGTTCTCTCTACGACTTCGGCGACAGTCCGGCCGTAGGTGCGGGGTATGGCAGCATGCAGTTGCACGATTACGCCTCCGGCCAGGTCCTGTTCGCCTACAGTGCCTGGGGCAGTGGTGCAGCCTCGGATGATCTCGGCATCGGCAGCAATCCTGATGTCGAGGGCCATCCCGATTGGACCTTCGAAGGCAATGCCGCCGAATACACGTTGAAGACGCTCCGCATCCTTGTCCGGCCCGGCCCTTCCCCCGCCGACTTGACCCTCGACCTCGACTCCCCGCAGGCCCATCAGGTCGTCCAGCGCGATGCCCATGGCAATGGGATCATCAAGGTGGCGGGCAGTTCATTGGAGGAGATCGATAGCATCGCGGGTCGCCATCAGCCGATGGCCAGCGGTGCGTGGTCTGAATGGGCCCCTATCGCCGATGCCCTGGGCGGTGATTTCTATGGTCAGTGGACCCTGCCCGAAGGCTGGCATCGTCTCGAATTGCAGACCCGACTCGACGGCGATGTCGTCACGACGAGGACGATCGAGAGCGTCGGCGTCGGCGAGGTGTTCATCGTCGCAGGTCAATCAAATTCAGCAAACCACGGCGAGTACCCCCTCAGTCCGACCGATGCACGCGTCAGCACTTGGGGTCCAGATGGCTGGCGATTCGGCCATGATCCTCAACCCGCGGCGACCGGTGCCTCGGGCTCACCATGGCCGGTCGTGGGCGATCTGGTATCGAGTCGATACGACGTGCCGGTGGGCTTCCTTTCAGTGGGATACGGCGGCACGACAGTGAACCGATGGGTGCCCGATGCGAACGATTTGTTCCCACGCATCGAGGATGCCCTCGATGCGGTTCGACCGAGCGGTGCCCGCGCCATCCTATGGCATCAGGGCGAGAGCAACGCCGGTGGCACGACAACCGAGGATTACGCTGAGATGCTTGGCGAAGTCGTCCTCGGCAGCCGCGCCTACGCAGGATCCGAAATCCCGTGGATCGTCGCCCGCGTTGGCTTCACACCCAACGCTGATCCGGTCAAGACAGGTTGGGTCGTAGGTGGCCAAAACGCGGTCATCGATACCGATCCGCTGACCTTCGCTGGGCCCTTGACCGATGACCTGAATGGCACCGATTGGCGCTATGACACGATCCACTTCAACGAGGCTGGACTGCGCGAACATGCTGCGCGGTGGGACGTTCGCATCGCCACGGCAATGCAGACACTGCACGTCATCGACTCCGATGGCGATGGCTTGGCCGACGATGTTGACACCTGTCCTAACACCCCTTCTGGGGAACCGATCTATGCGGATGGCTGCAGCGACTCCGAGCGCGATGCGGATGGGGATGGTATCTCGGATGCTGAAGATATGTGCGCGGATTCAGATGATACCATCGATGTTGATGGCGACGGCATTCCGGATGGCTGCGATGCGCTGCTCGACTCCGACAGCGACGGCGTCTCAGATGAAGACGACCGATGCGAAGGCCATGACGATACCCTCGATATCGATCAGGATGGCTACCCCGATGATTGTGACATTTTCGTTGATTCAGACCATGACGACGTCGCGGACGAGAATGACCGGTGCCCTGGATCCGACGATGACATCGATGTCGATCAGGATGGCCTGCCGGATGGCTGTGACAGTCTCATCGATTCGGATGCCGATGGTCGTGCCGATCTCATCGATGTCTGCAATGGACACGACGACAGGATCGACGAGGACGAGGATGGCGTCCCCGACGGCTGTGATGACCACATTGGGGCCGATGCTGAAACGCAGAGCGATTCCATTCTACTACAGGGTGGCTTGGCCTTCGCAGGACTTTTTCTGCTCACCTTGCTGACGATGATCACGATCGGCCTGATGCGGCGCGATGAATCGAAGGGTGCCGCATCATCATCCGCCTTCGAATCCCCACCGCTCGAGATTCCAGAGGGACCCGACTCCGCCGCCGAAGGCGTGTGGAATGAGGGCGAGGAATGGCTCGAGATGCCCGCCGGCAGTGGCACTTGGTACAAGCGTGACCAAGACACACGCCAGTGGTCCATTCATCTCGATTGAAGCATCATCGTTACCGAATAATCGGCATGGTGCAGCACCCCGACCTCAGCGAATCCGTGCCGTTCGTGAAATCGCATCGAATCGGGATTCGCCGGCTTCAAACTGACCTCGGCGGCGACCGGACATCCTTGCGCCCGCGCATGTTCGATGACCCGGCCGTACAATTCTGAACCGATATGGCGATTGCGATGCGCTGTGGTCACGGCGATCCTGTCGACGTAGAGAAAGGCCTCGTACCGCTGGTTGAACCAAGCATAGTTGAGGCTTCCATAGCGGGTTTGGGGTGGCAAACAGATGACGAATCCCAACAACTCGTCATCTTCGCAGACGCCGAGCGCGACTTCGGACAGGGTCAGTAAATCGGCGATTCCTTCCTGTGAAATCTGACCCGTGCCAGGTAGCCCTTCGGCATTGATGCGCCATAGAGCGGGCACATCCTCGTCACGAAGTGTTCTGATTTCCACGTCGCCTCGACGATCACCATCTGGGAAAAGGTTCCGCTGAGTCCGGGGTTAGGTGGGCCTGTGTCGACTCGCGACGAGAGCCGCGCCGAGTGCTGCGGTGGTGGTCAAAATGAGTCCGAAGCCCGGGAGGCCTGTTGATTTCTCATCATTTTCACCCACATCTGTCCCAGAGTCGTCGATGACCTCGGTCTCATTCTCAGTGGTCTCATTCTCAGTGGTGTCAGGCTCGAAGGGCGGCGACCAGAGCCAGACCATGTTGTTCTCATGCTTGCCCGTGTCCTCGCCGACCAGCACCTGTCCGTCATTCAGTACGACGAGGTTGTCCGGTCCTGCCAAGTTGTTGACATCGCATTCGTAAGCGGCTGAGGAAGTGAAAGGGCCGCCGGAGATCACCGGGTCGATCCGGTTCACATTCCATGCATCATCCAAAGTCATGCGGTAGACGATTCCACATTCATTCGGCGTGACGTCGATGTCGCCCCGTCGATCACTCATGTCGTTCTGAACATCAGACATCGCCAGATAGAGGTAATCGGGTGCGTTTGGATTGAATGCAACGCCTTCCATCTTGTTCCATTCATCGCTGGCGCCAAGCGCGGCAGCGGCCTTCCGAGATTCGAGGAAGGCGACCCGATCATCCGCCGCAGAACCAATCGTCCCATCACCATTCAGGTCCTCGTTCAGGCGTCCCTCTGCCCAATCTTGAATCTCCGCATCGGTGATGTAGGAATTCTCACCATCGACGAAGTCCGCCGTGGTGATGCCATCGTAGGCATCGATCCATGATTGGATCTCCGAATTGGACGACGAGGCCATCTCGGTCCACGCCACATCAAACCCGGTCGTCGCCGAGTCCCTGCCCTCGTCTTGCATGACTGTGGCCGCGTAGAGCGTTCCTGAACTGAGATCTCCAGCGGTATCGGCGACGAACTTGAACAAGACCGTATCATAGCCGTCGTCCGACAGGTAGACGGTCCTCTCATCGGGCATCACCTGCGCATTTTCATGTGAGAATCGGCCCATCGTGAAGTGCTTGATGAAGTCCGGGTCAGGGGTCGCCGAATTCTCGATTTCCATGATGTAACCATACGCGTAGGGATTGGGATAGAATCCGAGATAATCCGCCAAACTCTCTTGATCGTCGTGATAATAGAACGACTCATCATTCCAGTCCTCGGTCTCGGCGAAATAGAGTTCCTCGGCCAGAAGCGGCGCCCCCCAGGGACTCATGCTGCCGAAGCAGAGCACCCAACCGCCGCCAACGCTGCTGAGGTCGAGCATCATGCCGCCCAAGACATCCCATTCGCCAGAGGTCGCATTCCATTCGACCTCCAATCGACTGATCGCTGCGGGTCGGTTTTCCCAGGCGGTGTAGAGGTAACCGTGGCTGCCATCGGCGTTCAGTGGTACGAAGGCGTTGTAATCCGGTTTTTCGCTGATGAACATTTGATTCCCATCATCCGCGGCGTAGATCCCGCCCGCAACGCCGCCCTCAGAGAGGGCGTCGCCACTCTGCAGAAGAACCTGAACATCACCGATCGACGTTCGGATGCCATGCCAGATTTCAGATTCGCTGCTCGACGATGCCAATTCTGGAACCGACTCCGGCAGGTCGTTCCAATCGATGCCATTGATCACACCGATCGTCGCTTCGTAGTTGTCATCGGGGTGCATCGCGTTGACGAAGAAATTCCCATTCGCATCGATGTGCATGCCGGTGACCTCAGCATCGGATGGAAACATCATGATGCGGGTCATCGATTCGGGTGTCGTCCCCTCCTCACGGCCGCCATCGTCGTTCTCGGCACCCGCCGAGAACGGCAGAGATAGCAACACGATCATCATCAGCGTCGCCAGACATTTCTGTGTGCGCATCAAGGACCACTACCGAGGCAACCCCCTGCCGGTGGAGAAAAAACATTGCCCACCGGACCCACCGATTGTTCGACCGCTCGTCTTCCGAATGGTTTACCAAATGGTGGAATTGAGGATTGAGTTGGATGGGGTGTTCATGAAGTCAAAGCCGAACATCGCTTTGATGGGAATGGCTGGCGTTGGCAAGAGTTTCATCGGTCAACAAATCGCCGCGATTTCAGAATATGAAACCATGGAAACAGATACCCT
>CAVOCV010000094.1:0-6323 GCA_963694325.1 Candidatus Thalassarchaeaceae archaeon
GAAGGTCAAGGCGCGCCGCGAAGGCCTGCCCGAACTGCCGAATGCGGTCGATGGAAAGGTCGTGCTTCGATTCGCACCGAACCCCAACGGCCCGCTCTCCTTCGGTCATGCCCGTGGCGTGGTCATCAATGCCGAATTGGCGCGAATGCACGCGGGTGAAGTCATCCTACGCTTCGACGATACGGATTCGGTCATCAAGCGGCCCGACCCCGATGCCTATGCTTGGATCGAGGAGGATTTCACCTGGTTGGCGGGGCGCCCACCAGATCGCATTGTTCGAGCCAGTGAGAGCATGGATGCCTATCTCGAGATGGCCGTGGAGGCGATCGAACGTGATTTCGTCTATGTGTGCGAGTGCAGTGGAGAATCCTTCAAGCAAACCCGAATCGACAAGGCTGAATGCCCCTGCAGAGGCCGAACAAGCGAAGAAAACCGGGCCCTTTGGGACCAGATGAACGACGGCACCATCCAACCCGGCGGGGCCGTGGTTCGCATCAAGACCGACATGACGCTGCCCAATCCAGCCCTGCGCGACTGGCCTGCACTGCGCATCCAGCACGCCGACCACCCGATGGTCGGCACGCGATACAAGGTCTGGCCACTGCTCGATTTCCAGAGTGCGGTCGAGGACCGCCTGCAGGGCGTGACCCACATCGTCCGTGGCAAGGATCTGATGGACAGCACGCGGAAACAGGTGCTGCTCTACGAGAAATTCGGATGGGAATACCCCGAGACCCTGTACTGGGGACGGGTCAAGATTCACGAGTTTGGAGGCTTTTCGACGAGTCAGATGAAACTCGACATTGCCGAAGGAAAATTCACTGGTTGGGATGACCCACGCTTGCCGACGTTGCGGGCGTTGCGAAGGCGCGGCTATGACGATGGCGCGATGCGCCGATTCTGGATCGACCTCGGGCTGACGCAGAAGGACATCGCCGTGCCGATGGCGACGCTGAATAGCCTGAACTCCAAGGCGGTCGACGCCGAGGCGGGTCGGCTCTCTTTCGTCCGAGACCCGATGGCGTTCACGCTGGCCTCTTCAGGCGTTGAACTGCCCCCTGAAGTCACCCTTCCCGTCCACCCCGAGTACCCCGAGAAAGGCGTGCGAACCTGGACCCTCGATTCCACCATCCACGTCGCGGCGGATGACCTGACAACGGAGAAGGTCCGATTGAAGGATTTCGCAGATGTCATGCTCGCCGAAGATCAGGCGACAGTGGTCCGCATCGAGCGACAGGACAACACCCCCATCATTCACTGGGTATCGGGTGCGCATTCCCAACCGGCGACACTGCTCATCGCTGAGGAAGGCGTGTTGGTATCCGCCACGGGATTGCTCGAGACCAATGCGCTCGAGCCGGGGGCAATCATCCAATTGGAGCGCATGGGATTCGCCCGTCTGGAACGCATCGATGCAGATGGCACTCGGCATCTGGTTCACCTGCATGGCTGAGCGCCTTCGGCGCTCGCACGTGCGAGGGGTTCAAGTCGAAATCCTCGGTCGTGGGGCCGATGCAGGTCAATGCCACCCGCCGTGCCTTCGGGCTTCTCCTGCTTCTACTCGGCGCCTTGCTACCGCTGACAGCGACGACCGTCAGTGCAGAAATCGTCTGCTGTGATTCAACTGAATTCGACCTCTTTCTCATCGGAGATAATTCGGAGGCGACGCTGACCCCGTTCACCAGTGAACTGGTCGGCATCTCGGACAAGGCGGTCAGCCAATCCGTGCAGGGTACCGAGGTCATCGCCACATGGAAACTCGTCTGGGAACATTCCTCGACCATCCCTGAGGCAACCTGGAGATTCAACATCGCCTATGACGTCGAAAATGCGGCGGGGGTCCATGCCAACGCCACGGTCGACGTGATGATCGGTGGAACCCAGTATTCAGGGGAATCCGACAACCCTGGCACCTACATGACGGGCAGTGGTTCGACGGGGGTCGATATCGAGATCCCGGCCCGCACCATCACATCGGGCGATACGATCGAGGTCAGCTTCGCGATTCGCAGCATTCTCTTCACCCAGCCGGGAGATGATTCGGCGATTCGATTCATCTGGGGTGAGGATACAGACAGTCACATCCGGGTACAGATGCCACTGCTCGACGTCGAGATGCCGAATGCGCTGATCGTCGGTGAGGAGGTATTCTTCCCTGTCATTCTGCGTTCAGGCTTCGGCGACCGAATGTGGACCTCGCTCGACAGCTTCGAGTTCAAGGTCGGTGGCATCTCCATCAGCGATGTTCGGGCACCGAGCCGCGTCACCGGCGGGGTCGAGGTGCCCTTCGTCTGGAATCCAGGACCGAATCCGATCGATGGTGCCCGTCTGGCCAACCTCTCTCTCTATCTGAACGCCGGCGATGTACCGATTCAATCGGACCGGAATCACGACATCACCTTCGAGGAAGGCGGTGGCACGCAGACCTATGAATTCGGTGAGCCGGTCCGCACCGCGGGCAGCGAACTCGTCGTCGACATCTCAGTGGATTACGATGGGGCGACCATCTCCCGCTCGGTCGAATTGACCATCTCCGGGGCGATGGCCCAGTGGCTTCGCTGGGGCATGGACAATATCGGTAACACGACCCTGTCATCCGACAACTGGTTCTCTTCGGTCAGTGGCTCGGCGGTTGCGCCCGACCTGCGGCAAAACAATTTCGTCGACCAAGCCGAGCAGGAAGCCTTCCTCAATCACATCGATAGCAGCACCCGAAATCTCGAGATATTCCTCGACAATGGGGCCATGGCACTCGACCCCAATGCCTTGTTCGAGGCCGATCTATTCGACATGAATCCCGAGGTCAGTGTGGACCTCAAAGGAGCCACAGGCATCAGTTCTGAGCCCCTTTCCATTCGCATCGACGTCGTCATGACGCTCGCCGGCCAAGAGAGTCTGATGCTCATCTCAGACTTCACGCGGGTACAGCTGGATTCAATCTGGCACGAAATCGACCTCCATGTCACCTTGAGCACAGGTCCGTTCTCCGGCTTGTATGATATTCGAGCGGATGGGGTGGAGGTCAGCCATATGCGGATGGGCATCACCGAAATCGTCACCGTTGACGTTACCGATCTGTCGGATGTGTCCGTCTTCGAGGTCGAATACACACTCGCGCCCAATGCACTCTTCTCCCCCTTCGTGACCTTGCTGGCATCACTGCTGATGTTGGTCGTCGCCGTCGTCTTCGGGATGCGCATGACGCGCCGACGTTCCCGTGTCATCGTCTCGCTATCCTCGGTTCTCTTCCTTGGATTGCTGGGCTATGTCTACGTCCTGTCAAGCCTACCGCCGCAGTTCGTGATGGCGATCGCGGGGGGCATGGTCGGTCTGATGATTCCGATCGCCTTGATCTCGCCACATCGATACGATGACTCACTCCTGTCGGATGGTTCACTGGCTGAAGATTACGAGGTGGCCATGGACAGGGTGGTGCCGACCGTTGACTGCCCCGCTTGTGGCACATCGAATCCAGTCGAGAGTTCGCAACGACCGATCCGCATACCGTGTGGCGGTTGTGGACGAAATCTGCGCATCGAGGCTTAGGACAACCGCCCTGTGCGCAACAGCGCATCGATGGCCTCGCCCGAAGAACGACGGCGGCCGCCCGGGTCATTTCGCCACGTCTCGGTAAAGTCGGTGAGTTGACTGGCGAGGTCGCGTTCCCAACCGACGGAGAGGATGCGGTGCCAGCCGAGTTCCTCGAAGCGGGCCGTGGATGGAAGATCCGCTTCGAGCAGCGGTTTGAGCAGGTGTGAGAGGGCTTGAGCTCGACCCTCGAGGTCGAGCCGACCCCAGCGGTCACGGATGGCCTCCATGGCCACGGGGTCGATGCCGGGCAGACTCTCTGCAACAATGTCCGGCACCTCGGGCAAGGGCACGACCCGAATCGAGCCGAGCTCGGACAGATGGTTGCGCAAGACCGTGTAGACCGGGTCATAGGTATGGGCCAGCCCTTCAGAAAGCCAATTGCCCGACAGCGCCCATGGGCGCAAGAGCCGGGACATTGCGCCATCCGGCGCGATCGATTCCCCCAATGCGGCGGCGAGAGCGACCGTCGAGATGACGCCACGCCGTGCATCGCCTCCACTGGCGATCAAGGCATCAACCTCCAATGGCGCAAGGCCAATGTGGAGCGGGTCGCTACCGACCGGCGCCATCACGGAAACAGCATCTGTCGATACGCGGATGCAAGGGCCCTTCGGGGCCTGTGGCACATCCCGCAATCGGCGTTGGTAAGGAATACCAGCATCGAGCAGGGCGGCCTCGAGCACGGCACAGGTCAGGACGCCGACGGCGTCGAGGGGGGCAACGATGGTGATCGAAGAAACGCAGGTGCGCAATTTCAGTGCGGCCTCGCGCAGGCCGGGCGCAGCCGAAGCGAAGGCGGGCAGATCGAGCAGGGGCATGCGAACCGAGCCGAAGGCTCAGCCCACGGTTCAAAGACCTGACCACGGCGGGTCGGGAATTCACTCACTCGACCATCAAGCGCAACTGGTCGCGCTTGTACGCCCAGGCGGTGTCGAGTGTGCCACGGCCCTGGTAATAGCGGGCGAGGCGGCGAATCTTGCTCTCCGTCAGTGCCAACTGCCGGTTGTTGTGGTGATCCTTGCGATTGTCGTCAAGGTGGTCGATGAGGCGAAGCGCGCGGCGCATCAGGCTCATCATGTCCTCAGGGAATTTGGTTGTGACATCATTCTCAGCGAGAATCTGTCCGAGTCGCTTGCCAGCGACGAGGCGAATATCGGGGACGGCGTGCTGGTCGCGGAGGATGGTGCCGATCTCCGCAGCGGTGTGCCCTTCCTCAGAAAGGGAGAGAATGATTGCCGTGACTTCCTTGGCATCGGTGTTGGACCACTCGGGTGCGCCATCGACCATCGGCTTGGTAGAACCGCTCTTTCCGCGGCCTGGACTGTGCATGCGTGCCATGAATGAGTCACCTCGAGCGTCCCGCCGACCTGCTCCCCCTTCATAACCGCTCCGATGTGCTCAACCAACCCAAGCCCCCCCCGTAGGGGGGGAAGTGGGGCCGGACTCCATCAGAACATGTTGAGAACACTGGTTCTCATTGGAAGTGTTGGCTGGCGTAGGCTCGTGCCTGCTCGGCGGTATAGCCCATGCCGATCAACTGCTGTTCGTAGGCCTGTTGCTCAGGACTGATCGCCGAGGCCCATGCCTGTTCGGAGATATCTGAATCGCCACCGCGCCCTCGCAGGACAACGGTGAGGCCGAGAATGAGGACGAGCAATCCGACGGCGCCTGCGGCGATCATCAGGTAGAGCATCATCCCATCATCCTCGGTGGCTGAGGTGTCGGAGGTATCGCCGGTCTGATCTGTCCCGTCGCCAGTTCCATCACCGGTGCCGTCGCCAGTACCGTCGCCAGTGCCGTCTCCAGTGCCGTCTCCAGTGCCGTCTCCTGTACCATCGCCGGTGCCGTCTCCCGTGCCATCGCCGGTGCCGTCATCGACCTCGCAGCCGAGCGCATCGACGGTGGCTTGCGCGGGTGTGCCGGGGCAGACATCGTTGACATCACTGATGCCATCGCCATCGGTGTCCGGCTGGAAGATTGGACAACCCGTGCCATTGGTCCCAGCGAGTACACCCGCTTCATCGGGACATTCATCGCCATTGTAGCCGGTCAGATTGTCACCGAAGCCATCGCCATCGGTGTCGTTCCACTGACTCGCTTCGTATCGGAAGACGTCTCCGCCATTGGAATAGCCATCACCATCAGCATCTTGGCAGCCGAGCCGGTCCATCGTCGAATTACCGGGTGTGGAGGGGCAGTCGTCAACATCGTTCAGGACGCCGTCCCGATCGTTGTCGTCGGCATACATCTCATCGTAATTGGTGATCTCAAAGAGAGTTGCAGTGAGCGTGTTGTCGGTCTCGTTCGATTCAGCGATCATGTCAGCGCCATCGACGGTCACGACACAGGTATAGTTGCCGCTGGAGATCGATTCACTGGGCAGGAGCTCGCGTCCACCTTGGGTGATGATGATACCATCTTCGCCCGCGAGAGAATCGTTGTATGTGCCCTCGTGAAGGAGCAGGATATTCTCACCCGATTCGTCGACCAGCCACATCTGCCAGCCAAACGTTTCTGACATCGGTCCACCCGTGCTGCGAATCTCGACGTCGAAGTAGACCTCGACACCGGTCGCTTCACCCGATTCGGGGCAGGACATGTCACTGACCACCAAATTGGGCAAGGGTGCATCGAGCATGGTGAGGGTCAGATTGTACCAGCCTTCGGCGCCGTTGGCGCCGATGATGACGTAGTAGCCTCCGTCGAGGTTGGCCGATGAGATCGAAGTGGTG
>CAVOCV010000095.1:0-6308 GCA_963694325.1 Candidatus Thalassarchaeaceae archaeon
CACAGCGAGGCACCGAGGATGCCAACGAGGGCGATGGGCACGGCCCAAAGCGCGTAACCAAGGCTGGCGGCACCGGCAGTCCCGAGCCAACCGGCACCGGGGATGAGCACGGATTCGGGCGCCTCGATGCGTTCGCGGGGCAAGCCGAGAATCAGGAGTGGAGCGAGGACGATGAGCGCGCCGAGGCTGAGGATTTCCATCGGGTGGCGTTCGCCACCGTCGTCGGCGGCCTCGACCGATTTTTCGATGTCGATCGGATTCATGGTCGAAGGATGCCAGGCGACGATGAAACCCGCGGCATCGATGACGACCACGCCATCGGCAATCCCTGTCGGCAATTGCTTGGCCACACCGCCATCACTCTCATCGATCAACAGGGGCCAAGAACCGTTCAGCATCGCCGCATGCGGGTCTCCGTCGTACATTTCAACGTCCTCTCCGGTAATCAATTGGGCAAAGTTCGCCCGTTCACCCAACCGGTCCGACGCCTCAGCAAAATCCCGCATCTGCAGGTCTGCAGAGGGCGAGCCAGAGGTGAATACACCGAGCACCAACGGCCGGCCATCGACCAGCGATCCGAGACTCTCCTTGCCACCGCCGTGTTTCAAGAGGATGAAATCGGGTGCGGCGGCCTCGACCTGCTGTTCACCCTCGCCGAGGTCGGGCAGGGCACTGATCGCTCCTAGCGCCGTCACCATCAGCAAGCCGAGCACGACCAGCGCAGGCCACGGCGGAATCCGCGTCTGGAAGAAGAATCCGAACAGCCCGATGGTCGAAAGCACAGGCACGACAGCGAACCAACCGGCGCCGAGCATCGCTTCGGGTGGGGCTTCAACCTCGAATCGCAGCACACCGATCAGATGACAGGGGTCTGTGTAGAGTCCATCCGTGGTCACAGCACACAGGTCGACCACGTACATGCCCTCGTTCAACGTGGCATTGGTCACCCAGGTCCAGGCGATTTTCCCGGTCTCCGTCTGACGGCTGCCATGGGGGGGGAGCTCCAGATGTTCGACGTGATACTCCTCAGCCGGCATGATGCGGTAATGGACACCCTGCTCCCACGAATCGAGCGGTCCGATGACATCGATCTTGATATTGTCATAATCCACCTCACCAAAGGGGGAGTGGGGCGTGAATTCGATGCGGGTCGCGCCGTGGGTATCGACGCTGACATTGAGCGACGGGGTCAGCATGTCGGCTGAGATTTGCATGCCGCTGGCAAGATCATACGTCCCCCAGAACAACCGTCCGTCACGGGCCGCACAACGATGGACGACATCGACGCTCAGCGTGATGGTTTCACCGATATCGAGCATGGTGTTGACCTCGCCTTCAATGGTGAATTCATGGGCTTCATTCCAGTCATTTCTGAGGGCGATCGATGCGCTCTGTCCATCGAGGACAGTGGTGTCGCCGACCGCGACGGTGGCGTAGAATGTCGTCTCGCTGCTGCCGAAGATGTTGGTGCCGGTGCAGGCCACAGACGTCACCTCGAGACCGGCGAACAATCGAACGGTGATCGTGCCGTTGATCAGGGCGGATTCGGTGGCGGGATTCGACGTGGCAGTGAGCAGGGAATTCATCGTCGGACCACCGAGGAAATTGATCTCACCCGGCGGCCTACCGGTGATGGGCGGCAGGGTGCGGTCGAGGCCTTCGTCGCCCTCCGTGCCGTTGATGAACATGCCGTGGGACTCGGGGAATTGCCAATCCAAACCGGGTTTGGTAGGGAAGGCTTCCTCGCTGGTTGAGGGCGTGGCGAAGAGGTTCAGCACCAATAGGGCGACGATGATGATGAGGATTCCAGATGAGCGTGACCTCCGGCTCTCCTCCAGCATGGCCGAGACCAGTCCTGCGGTCCTTCATGAATCCGGCGGCCCTAGGGCCGCCGCTCAGAATGGCAGTGCGGGCAGGGCGAACGCGGCCAACAATGCACCACAAGTGATGGCCAATGCATTGACCGTCCCCTTGCCGATCAGGCCCCGATTCTCGAACCAGGCGCCGAGCAATGAATCGATTTGACAGCCGATGAAGCCGATGGCAGTCATCGAGAGAATGAAGCGAAGCGGATGTACCACCGCTTCCGCATCCACCAGCAGTCCAAGTCCAGCACCGATGACGCCGATCAGGGCCGCTCCGGCCAAGGCTGCCATCTGTCCATTCGGACTGAAGCCACCATTGATGCCGGGCTCACACGGCTTGAAGGTCGTGATCATGCGAACCCGCTCATCGAGGCTGCCGATTTCGCTGGCGAAGGTATCGGCCGAGGCCACGGCGACGGCGGCGGCGAAAATCGGCATCGTCGTCTGCCATTCCCCACTCCATCCAGCATAGAGAGCGATGGCCAACGGCACGCCGCCATTTGAGGCGACATTCGTCCAACCGCGCTCACCATCTTGACCCTCGTGGAGTCCCTTGGCGCGCTTGTCATCGATACGCCATCGTGTGACGGCGAATCCGGAGGTGAGGAAGGAGAGCAGGATGAGCAGCCAGGTCCAATGACCGGCGATGGCGACGCCAAGGCCCAGAGCCGCCGCAGCCCAGGTCCCAGTCTCGTTGAGAATGTGGCGAACCCGACTGACGACCATCAGGATGAGAACGAGGATGAATGCAAGGATGAGGTTGGTCTGATCCAGACCGCCGGTCATCTCGAATGAAAGCATGGAGAACACTCTTCCAGTCCTTTGCGAATCGCCTTCCGCGGTTGAATGTTTTCACGTCATCAACAGGCCGAATGGCCGGTTGACAGCCCTGAGCAGAGTCTCGCCCACCAAGAACAAGCACTCACTTACTCACTCAATTGAGACGTCAGTGTTGCGAGGTTGGATCGATAGGCTTCCAACTCCGAACCATCGGGCGCTTCACGCACGCCGCCGAGCAGACCCGAACCGATCAGCAGGACCATGAGCACGAGGAATCCGGTCCACACCAACGACAGTAAAATCTGCCCCAGGATGTCCAGACCATTGGCCAAAGCCCACAACTCGATGCCGACCGATGAACCGTTCCAGATCCCGTGGCCGAGGATGGCGAACATGAGCCCCACCAACGGGTGTTTTGGGAGGGGAAGACGGAACCAGGCTTTGGCTGGATCAGTGATGGGTGCAGGCGTCCAGATGCGGACGCCGCTCGGGCTGACGGAGACGCTGCCTTGGGGGGCCTTCCCGGCGGGGTCGATTTCCAATCCGGTCTTTGTGTCGAATAATTTCCAATCGGTTTCTTCGGCTTTCGGCGGCGCGATTCTCTGACCCGCCACCGCCGCTCTATGCAAGGCAGCTGCCCGGTTGCGCATCAGCATCCACCCCAGGCCAACCCCGGTCAATCCCGTCCAGAAGGCATGGCCGGGGATCGAACCGATGCCGCGCACGAGCATGGTCAGACTGAAGCCGATCCCACCGCCACTCGACTGGACGATGTACTGGAGATTCTCGACGATGGCGAAGCCGAGGCCGACGGTGAATCCGACCTGAAATCCGTGGCGAG
The DNA here is from genome assembly GCA_963694325.1 of Candidatus Thalassarchaeaceae archaeon. Classification (GTDB taxonomy): domain Archaea; phylum Thermoplasmatota; class Poseidoniia; order Poseidoniales; family Thalassarchaeaceae; genus MGIIb-P. The sequence continues at coordinate 3,487 of CAVOCV010000095.1, forward strand.
GGGAGCGGATCCGGTCGGCGAAATAGAACACGGCGAGTCCCTTGCAAATCTCTTCTCCGACCGGGGCGGAGATGGTGACCATGGCGAAGAGCAAGCCATCGTCTGAAAGATTGGGCAGGATGCCGAGGGCGATGTTTGGAAAGATCCACGAGTTGATCAGGATGGCGGGGATGCCGCAAAGGATGCCCGCCATCAGCCAAGCCTCGGCATCGCGACGACGGGTGGGCAGGCCGATCCGCTTGGTCGAGTGAGACCACCAAGCCATGACCGGGATGCTGAATCCGACCAGAATCGTCGGGATGATTAGCGGTAGCGCAATCACATAGAACGCTGGACTCAAAGCCGTCAGGATGCCAAGGCCGAGCGCACATAGCACGACGAATGTGAACAGCAGCCAGGACCTTCCACTGGATGGCACATCGAGTACGGAATCATCGCGAATCAGGTGACGTCCCATGCGCGTTGGCATCGGTGTGCGCAGTGAGCCCGCATGCGAGGCAATCGGATGGATGTACTGACCGCCGGGATCGGGCAGCGCTCGCTCGAGCAGGATGATTCGAGGGCGCCGCATCGCCACCAAGCCGAGCATGAACGGCAGTGAAATCCCGATGCATAATGCGCCGAAGTAGGGTGAGCCTTCTAGGCCGATGATCAGGCCACTCGCCACCAACTGGGTGAAGAAATAGGCGAGCACGACCAAGCCGACAACGCGCCCGTACATTCGCCATGGACGGCTGGGCCTCGCGATTTGCAAACCGGCTTCAGCCTTGGTCAGCGGCACGGGTTCTGCCTGGCGCCATTCCATGCCCTCTTGGGTGTCCTGCATGATGTACTGGGAGACGCCGCTCGGTTGGTAGGCCACACCATGACTGGGGTGATGGCCGGGTTGCATGCTTCGGGAGGGGTGCGCCGAGGCATTTGAGGGTCCCGCTCAGTTCGCCCATCAATCCGGCGGCGAGGCCGCTGGCGTACGGTCTTCATCACTGCAGGAGATGGACCGAGGCGGCCCTCGCTGATGAGGACTGCGTTCAGACCCCGAGCAATCCACCGCATTCTGTGCAGTAGATCTCGCTTCGCGAATCATCTCGCTTCATCGCGAAGCGTTTGCAATGAGGACACGGCGGCAGCCCAACGCCGGAATTCGCCTCTCGAAAGCGGCGGCGGCGTTTCAGCCGAATCGGGATGCGGGGCCATCCGCCCTTCGGCTTGGGAACCTTCGGCATGGAATATCCACCGGGGTTGGCGCTGTATTTCAGAGGGAGGGTTCAGAACGCACACTGTTCCCAGACGCGCTTGAAATCGGATGGACTCAAGCGACCCATGAGGAATTTGAAGTCCGAATTCGAACGCGCCTGTTTCTCCAACACCATTGCGATGGATTGCTCGTACAGTCCATTCTTATTGGTTGGTTCAATCGCTGGACCCACGTTCAAGCCGCTCTTGCTCGACAAGGGGACGATGAGCAGTTGCTCGTTTTCGAGGATCTGCATGATGACGGCGGGTCGGGGTTTCAGCTGGTGGCTATGGTCGTCTTGGAACATGCAGAGGATGGTCACAACATCTCGGAGTCTCAGGTCTTTCATGGAATTCACTTCTGGCGGTGTTGTGGGGTGGGGTCGCGGAGGTATTTCAATGGCGGTATTTGGGTGGGAGTGTGGGGCTTGTGTTGGTTGTTCTGGGTTCTTAGTGACATCGATTTTGTGGGCGTGGGGTGCTGCTGGGAGGGGTCTCGCCGCGCCTGTGGCGCGGCTCGTTGGACTTTCGCTTTACGAAAGTCCAAACTACGGAACTGGCGGCCGTGATGCTTTTTTTTGTTCAGCCAGTTCCTAGTTCAAACTCGCCTTGTGATGCTTTTTGGTGGACACGGCGAGATTTGAACTCGCGGCCTCTTCGTTGCGAACGAAGCGATCTTCCAGCTAATCTACGCGCCCAGGGTCCTTGCGGACAGCCGGCCCACCGGGGCCGAGTCTTTACCGTTTCCGGGGCGATTCAATTGTGCGTTCCAGCCCAGGCATCTTCGACCGAGAGGGCCTTGTTCTTGAGCGGGATGATCTTGCGATAGACCTCGGCCGGGGCGCGCATCTCACCCTCGACGGTGAGCAGTCGCGCCAACGGAATGCCGAAGTGCGCTTCGTTCTCCATCAGGAGGGGCTCGAGGATGGCCCAGTCGGCTGCGGTAAGGTCGACGAATTCGCCGCCGTTGAGTTGGCTTTCACTGACCCGCGCGCGCGGGTCGCGCACGTAGATCGCGCCGCCCGAAGACAGGCTGAACAGGTTGCCGCCCGGATAGGGGGTCTCGAGGCTTCGAATCTCACCGCTCGGTGTGTGCTCGATGCCGTTGATGATGACGAATCCGCCGCCTTCGAGCGGATCGCCGGCCATGAACGACTCCGCGAGGTAGTCCAGCGCCGTGCCGTTGACGACGAGTTTGGGGCTGCCCACACTGTTGATCATCGGGCGTCCTGCCGCATTGCCGCGGATGAACAGCCGTCCACCCTTGGCACCGTAGCCGTAGCACTGGCCGACATCGCCGTGGACCACGGTCGTGCCACACTTGTGGATCTGGCCGATTTGGTCCTGGCCATTGCCGTGCATGTGGATGGTCATGCCATCGTTGCCACTGCCGAGATAATCCCCGGCGCTGCCGTAGACATCGATGCGGACGTCACCGGTCTCCATGCCGAATCCATTGCCGATGAAGCGGTGGCCGTGGCAGAGAATCACGTGGAACTTGCGCCAGCCCGCGCCATGCAGCGCGATGAGTTCTCGCGCAAGACTCTCGCTGCCCTCGATGTCGTAGGGGCGAGCATCGATTACGATCG
>CAVOCV010000096.1:0-6241 GCA_963694325.1 Candidatus Thalassarchaeaceae archaeon
TCTTCAACCATGACAATATCATCTCCAAGCATCCGATCACCGGTCAGTATCTGCTCTATGCGGCCTACTGGGACGCGGGTCTGCGCATCATCGACATCTCCAATCCGCCCGTGGTGGCCGACCCGTTTGGTCTCAACTGGCCGCAGAACAATGAGGTGGGACGTTGGTTGGGTTGCCCGAGCGCCAGTGATGGATGGTATGGCCCCGACGGAGGCGGCCATGGCAATATGTCCGCCAACACCTGGACTTCATCCGCCGATGGCAATGGCTGGATCCACTACGTCATCCCCTATGACCACCTCATCTGCGAGGGCATCTGGGAGGGCGCAGAGAAGCCCTGGCCGGACAACTGCGGTACGGGACCTGGCGATGCTGAGTTCGGCATCAACTGGCGTCACATCACCCTGATCGCGCCCGAGTATGGCTCCAATGGCAACCACACCGGGTGGGTGAGGACAATCGATACGACCGACCCGACCCAGCCCTTCCTGATCTCTCAGTGGAAGCTGCCCGGCACGAGCACCCTGGCGAATGGTGAGACCCACGAGCACCACTACATCCCTGGCGGCTACATCTACAGCCCACACAATGCCGACACCGGCCTCGGGGGACACGTTTACTGGACCCACTATCACGCCGGTTCTTGGGTGACAGATCACGGCATGACATTCTCCGACATCGAGTGGAAGGATGGTGTCGTCGCGCCCGAGTTGGGCTTTGCTGCGATCGAGGAATTGGGAGAGACGGTGACCATGGGTTACTTCCTCGCCAGTGGGCCTTCTTGGATCGATGATCCGAAGGCGACGCTGGAGTACGACATGGCCGATTGCTGGGCCTCGTGTATGATTCCATTCAACTGGGGTTTGCAGTTCGACCCGCGTGGATTCATCGTCATCTCTGAAATGGTCAGTGGCATCTACATCGTGCAGATGGATGAGGACCTTCGCGAGGGCTTCGAGTTCCCGCTGATTCACGAGACTGCAACCGTCGAAGACGAGTGATCACTCGGCCAGCCAGGTCCTGAAGGTACAGGCCTGACAGACCGATTGACTGGTCGGTTCACCGCAGGTCTCACAGGGTTGAGCGCCCTGTCCATTCGGGGTCGGTGCGAGTTCTCGAATCTGATCCATCGAGTGGACCAATCCATGCATGGTGCCGGGATTGGCCGTCTCCATCGCCGCGATATGGGCGCGGTGTTTCTGTCTGAGTGCACCGGGGGCGTGCGGGCATTCATCGTGGTGAATCGGCAGGCCCGCACCGATGGCATAGGCGTGGATTTCCCGCTCGGGAACCCAGCGCAGTGGCACGATTCTTGGGGCGAGGCCATCGAGAGGTGCTGCGGTGTGAGGCGCCAGGCGAAGGATGCGGTCCGTCTCGCCTTTGGCGAGGTTCATCAGCATGGCTTGGGCGGTGTCGTCGAGATTGTGGCCGAGCGCCATCCATCGTGCACCGACGCGCTCGGCGAGCGCGTTCAATCCCTGACGACGGAAGACCCCGCAGTAGGAGCAGGGTTTCATGCCGCGCGCTTCCTTGTGGTTGGCCGCCATCAGCGGCATCGCTTCGACCACCGCATCCATGCGCTCGAAGCCGAGGTCGGGATAGGCGATCGTCTCGAATCGTAGATCGAAAGAGGCGGCGAGATCGCGGGCGCATTCCATGGACGGTGCGCGATAGCCCTCGATGCCTTCATCGACGCATCCGCAAACCAGTTCGATGTCTCGGCGAGATCCGACGATATCGACCATCATGTCGAGCAGAACAGCGGAATCCTTGCCGCCGGATATACAGACGAGGATGACGCCCGGGTTGCCCGACGCATCGCGTGCATCCGAGGGCAGGTGCAATTGTTCGCGCAGTGTCTTGCTCACCCGTTTGCGAATCGACTTGGCCAAATGGGCCTGACAGAGGTGCTGACCGCTGTAGATCTGATGCAGAACGGCGGGATGTTCGCAGCGACTGCACGGTTGGATGTCGAGCACGGGCCGGGCGAAGGGGTTCACCGCTTCAAATCGACCTCTGAGTTCAATTCAAATAATCAATTGGAAAATGGAAAATTCAATTGAACTTTTTGATGGGATTGGTGTGCTGATGGATGAACTTTCAGTTGGCGATTTGATTTCACTGTCCAAACGGCCCCCTTAGGGGCCGCTCTGGGGCAAGTTCTTGAAGTCAGATTAGGCCTCGATGGATTTTGAGGGTCCAATGCTGTCTCGTCTACTATCGAATATCGACGGGGTCGAGGCCTCGTTGCTGACCGATGAGGATGAGCTTGCCGTCGTTCACGAAGCGGCTCGGCTCGGCATCGGCGCCATCCAGGAAATCTGGATTGAGGCCGAATTCACCACAGTTACCGCAACATTGCGCGGTGGACGGGCCCTCCAACTGACCAGCGAAGTGCTGCCGGTCGGTCGCATGAGTCACGAAGCCCGGACCCTTCGACCCGTCATCGAAGATTTGATCGAGGTGTGAAAAATGTTCAACTTGCCCCCTGGAGATGCTGTCGACCCTGAAGCCGACCTTGCCGTCGGACTCATGCAGATGCCCTTTGAAACCGGTGTGGTATCCCATTTCAAGCCGCGAGCCAAGTCCGCTTGTGCCCATCGCCTCGTCCACGGCGGCCGGGTCGTCGGCTGGCTGGCCGAAGCTGAGGCGAAGCAGACCTTCGTCGTCGGTGAAGCCGCCCGTGAACGGCTGCTCGAACTCTCGGATGCCCACGACCTCAAAGCCCGTGGTGCGACCTGGTCGACCACCCAATTCACCGCGGTCGCAAGCCGTATCGCCGAGGCCTTTCCCGATCCGACCGATGTGGCGGCCCTGCTCGCTCAAGGCGCGGCTGCGCTGCCGATCGAGACCGCTGACCTCGCCCTATTGGTCGAGCGATTGGCCGAATCCGACGAGGTGATCGGTGCGATCGCCTTCGAGGATGGCGTCGTCATCCACTCCGCCGGCGACCTGCCGACCACGCCAGAGGATCTGGCGACGATGGGCCAGGAGAATCTCGGTCGCCTCGCTTCCAAGTTCGACCAGGATGAGGCGCTATCCACCACCCTTCGCCTCGAGGGAGGGCAATTGACCCTTGCAGAAGCCGGCCAAGCCGCGCTCGGCATCTGGTCAAAACACGGGACCGATGCAGCAGCAACCCTGTCGAATGCGGCAAGTCTGGTCGATGCTGTGCCCGAAGAGGTGCTCGAAGACGGCGAAGGTCTGCCGGAGGGATTCATTCTCAAGGAGACCAAGGCGGGCATCGACCAGGTGATCAGCCACCTGCGCATGGCCAAAGAGGGCCACCTGACGGGACATCTGGAATCCGTCTCTGAATCCGTATCACCGATTTCGATCGTCTTGATCGATGGTGTGCCGGTCGGCCTGCGGGAATTCGAAAGCTTGACCCTGACCGATGCGATTCACACCGCCACCACCTCGACCCGTCGACTGCGCTTGCATCGATTGGACCGTCGAGCCCGACTCGGCTTGGCCGGGTCGACCGTGGATGAATGGTCTCTGGCCCATCTCATCGATGCCATCGCGGATTGTCGCACCCGTTCCTCAGACCGCAAGCGCCTGCTCTCGGGCCGACTCGACGCCCTCCTCGGATTCGATCTCGGACTCGAGTCGATGGAGGCTGGCCGGTCGGCATGGAAGATGCTCGAAGGCGGGGGCACCCGTGCGACATTGATGCCGGTATCCGCCACCAAGGTTCTGACCCCCGCGGGCGGCGAGGTGCGCCAGCGCATGGAACAACTCGAACATTCACGAATTTCACTGGAGCGCGACAAGGGTCGTCTGGAGCGAGAGGTCGCCGATGCCCGGGATACACGGGACGAGGCGCGCGAAGCCATGCACGATCTCGACGCGGCACTGACCGAGGTACGCGACGAGCGAAGTGCACTGCACCGCCAGATCGACGACTTGAGCGCACGCGCTCGGTCATCTGATGCCGCATCCGATGAGGCCGCATCCCTGTCCGACCGACTCGCCAAGCGGGTCTCTGAACTCGAACACATGATCGACACACGGGCCGAGGAATTGGCCAGTGCGCTCGGCGAGATGGATTCCAGAGAAGCCCTGCTCACCGATCTGCGATACCTCGCGGAGGAGGAAGCCCGCACCAAGGCGGAATTGAATTCAGCCGAAACCCGTCTCGACGAGGTGCGAAAGTCCCTCGACCACGATGAGCGATTGCAGCGTGTACTGACCGAACAGGTCGGCGCCCAGCGCGACCGCCACCGCAGCGGCCAAGGCGAATTGGATGAGGTCGAACGCCGCATCGAATCACAGCGTGCCGAACTCGCCGAATTGGATGCCGAAGGCCATGCCCACCGCCGCCTGATGGAGGAGGAGCGAGGTCGAGTGCTCGATTCGGAGCGCAAATCCACGATCCTGCAATCCGAACTCCGCGAGATGATGGAGGAGCGACGCCTTCTGCTGCGCGAACTCGGTGACCTCGATGCGCGAAAGGCACAATCCGAGACCGAACTCCGCATGCTTCTGGAACAATCCGAAGACATCCAAGAGGCCCACGAGATGGCCCTATTGGACCTGCAGGAAGCCGACCGAATCCGCGCCCGCCTCTCCGAAGAACCGCTCGCCCAAGCCTTGCTCGGCGATGACCGTGGGCTGTCCAGTCTCGAACCCGTGCTCGACCGCATGGCCAGTGCGCGCAGCCGTGGATTCTCGATCGTCCTGCTCGACCGGGCCGTGGAACGCGCCCTCTCGATCATCCAACACAGTGTCGATGAGGTCGCCCGCACCCCACGTCACCTGCTCTCGAGGGAGGTCATGGAACTCTTGGAGAGTCAAGCCCCCGAGACCGCCTCCACCGTCCGTGGACTGACCCGCTGGTCCGTGCAATCCCGGCTCGAACACCAATTGGCCGAGACCGTGCAGCACGTCGTCATCGATCTCGAAGGACTACTCGAGGAATACGAGCGCAGCGTCACCATGCTTGCCCAGCTCCAAGAGGTGCTGCGCGGCCTGGTCGATCTCGGCCTCTCCGCGGAGGAGATCAAGCCACTCGAACGATTCGGACACATGCCCGAGGCCCTGCCCCACCTCTCCGTCGAGGTCCGCAGATTGATTCAGCGAAGCCTCGACGAAATCTATCTCGATGCCGACCGTCGAACCTCCGGTGATGCGGTTGGCCTGGCGGAGACCGTCGAGGTCCTCGAATCCCTGTTGAGACGCCTGGATGTCGCCGGCCTGACCGGTGAGGAACCGCACGGTGCGCTCTGGGCCTTCCAGCGAAGTGGCAGCCTGCCCTTCGAAGCCGATGGACTCGCCCAACACGAACGGCCGGAGATCAACACCCAATCCGTCCGCCACATGAATCCGATTGAAGACGCTGAGGCGTCCGCACCGGTGGCTGAAGTGGTTTCACCCTCCGCCCCCGCCGCCGCACCCACACCCGAAGCGAGTGCAGCACCGGCCTCGAATTCAACCTGGGAGCCGATCGAGGCCGCAGCCGAGACCGATGGAATCGACATCTCGACCCGCATCTCGGCCGGACTCGTGCCCTCCGACACACCCGGGACGCCAGATGAAGCCGCCCTGATGGCGAGCATCGATGTGGCGCTCGCCGATGTCGACGCCGCGGCCGATGTCCGCGACGGCACCGAGAATGGCGTCGCCCCTCCAGCCGACCCCGCACAACGGGATGCGCTGGATGATCTTGAACGCGAACTATCCGACATGGACATCTGAGGCGCTCTGGGATGACCGAAGAGGCCGAGGCGACCACCCTTGCCGGCCGGGTCGAGACCCATGGCCGGCCCTATCCCCACCTGTTGGAGAAGGCCATCCTGCTCGCCACCATCGCCGCGGCCATCGCTGCGGGTCAGTGGATGTGGGCAAACATCGATGCGTCACCCACCCTGTTGTGGGCGGCAAGCCTCTGTGGCCTACCACTCGCCGCGACGATGACCGCCGAAGCGCTGGGCCGCATCGTGCAGCGCGTCCACGTCGGCCGGAATTGACTCAGGGACTCGTCTTCTCTTTTCGACCCACGACCGCGGCTTCGATCATGCCCGCAACCCGCTGCCACGGCACGATGAACCGCAATCCAGCGACAAACGTCAGGAAGAGCATGGCCGAGATGACCTTGCCATAGGTCAGCCGTAACTCAAGGGATTCCCTCACCTGTCCAGACCATTGGCCATTGCCCGCCCATGAAACAATATCGATGATCAGATCGTCGAACTTCAACGCCATCATCGTCACGAATGCGACAGCCATGACGATCACG
>CAVOCV010000097.1:0-6049 GCA_963694325.1 Candidatus Thalassarchaeaceae archaeon
TCCCGAAGGCTCGGATGCCGTGACGCGATTGATCGTGCATCCGACCGCGGCAGGCTCGATTCGTGGGGCCCACAATTGTGGGGATTGTGACCGAGAGGTCGCAGCTGCAATCGAGCGCTACTCGGTATCGGGCTCTTTGCTCGAGTTCGAAGGCTTGGCCTGTGAATGTGAGAAAATCTGGGCGACGGAGGTCGCCCTCGACGCCTCGCTGCCGATGCCACTCGGCAGTGGCGTCGACCGCCGCCTCGACCCGATCGAGGCGCTGATGTCGCCCTGATGCATGACCCCCTTCGGGGGTCCCTCAATGCGCCGAACGCTTATGAGCGCCCCGCCGGTCGCCGGGTTGCCCCTTAGGGCAACCCTTGGACAGTGAAGGAAAATGACCACCGGATCTGACCTCCCCGATGTCACGCTTGGCGACGATGAACCCCCGATGGCGCGGGTCCTGCTGGTGCTCAGCATGATCGGCGCATTCGGCCTGTTCATTCTTCACGGTGTTCTGTTCCCCGGCCAAGCTCTACCGGTATTCGGTGACATATTTTCGCTGTTCGGCGGCCTTGCAGACAGTGGCATCTGGTTCTTCCTGATCCCGATTTTTGTGGGATTCGCGATGATGTTGGCGACCCTTGTTGGGGAGGTCCTTGAGGACTGAGGAGGTGTGATGCATGGAAATCGTATCGAATCTTGGGCTCATCTACCTCTCCGTCTTCCTGTTGTGGGCACTCATCAGTCGTGGTGTGCCCGTCTTCCAGGAACTCATCCACGACATGACCGACTTCTTCATGGAGAAGGCGCTTGGACCCGGTGCGGACCTCTTTGAGGGACGCGAAGGCTCAGGCCCCGTCTCGTGGATGATGCACGGCATGCTGTGGTTCTGCATCGGCGCGACCTTCTCTTTCATCGGTTTGTGGATGGCCCATGAGCCCAATGCCATCTCCTCGCTCTCCTCGATCGGCTATGGTCCGAGCGCGGCGACCGTGGCGGCTGTCGGAAAGGCAGCGCTCGGTGGCGGCCTGCTGATGCTTCTCATCGGGGCTGGTCTGCAGATCAACGGCCGATTGTCCGGCTCGGGTGTCGCCAGCGACACCAACGCGATTCTGGTCTCCTGGACCTTCTCTCTGGGCTTGTTGATGGCCTTCATCGCGGGCCACCTCGGCGAATCCGATTTCGCCGGCATCCTCGACACCATCGCGGCCGTGCTCAGCTTCATGCCGATCGTCGCCGTCTTCGCAAATCACCTGCTGACCATCGGCAACCGTGGAGCCAATGCCTTGCAGGCGAGCCAATGGCTGATCATCTTCGGCCTCGGCATGATGATTCTGGCCACCGTGGCCGAGTTCTTCGGTTGCTTGGGCGCCACCACGCTTGAGAGCCTAGAGACCACCGGTATTCTCTCCGCCGCCCTCGCTGTGGCCTTCTACGTGGTGCCGACCGAGGCTGGTGTGCCCCTGTGGAGCCGGTCTCTGGCCGGTGCGACGGTACTGCTGACCTTCATCACCCTCTCTCCCATCGGTGTGGCGGGTGCAGGCTCGGTCACGACGGGTGGTGCAGCGCTCCTGACGGTGATCTACGCCGCCAGCATGATTCCAATCCTCGCCGCGGCGATGAATGTCTTCCAGACGGCGCGCGCCAACTGGAGTGCCGCTGCAGAGAGCCCCGCCTCGAGCGCGGTCATGCTCGGCATGTTCATGCTCGTCGGCGCCGCAATCGGCAGCCTGTTCACCGGCGCGGATGCGCACAGTGATGGCGAGTTGAGCCACCTGGTGACGCCGATGGGCCTGCTGTTCAGCGGCGCCATCAGCCTGATTGCCATCGGTGGTGTGATGCGCTGCTTCCCCAGCGCTTCCGGTCGCAAATTGTTCAGTGAGGAGTCGAGCCGACTGACCGTTTGGATGATTGCGGGTGGTACGACTCTGACCTTCCTCTTCTCGCTCAGTGCAGCGATGCTCAACGCGGCCTTCGATGCAGCCGTCGCCGCCAATGATTGGGATGCGGACCTCATCGATACCGGTGCGGTGAACGAGTTGACCACCTTGGCATCGATCGCCTTCTACTTCGTCGTCATCGCTTCGATTCTGATGATGCTCAACATGATTCGTGGCGTCTTCAACGGCGCAGCCCTCGGCACCGACGGGCCTACGGGCCTCGCGGCGAGGGGCATGGCCCTGACACCTGGCACCACGACCATCCGCCAGCTGCTTTCTGCCGGCGCGGGCGTGGACACCGAGATCGACGTGGTCTGTGACACCTGCGGCGACGAGGAAGAGTGAGCATGCGCATCGGGTTGGTCGGCAAGCCCAACGTGGGCAAATCCACCACCTTCGCCGCGTTGACTGAGAGTGCGGTTGAGATTGCGAATTATCCCTTCACGACCATCGATCCGAATGTCGGTGTAACCTTCTTGCCTGTGGACGCTGATTGTCCATGTCTGATGCTTCGCAAGAAGCGTGAGGAGGATGGTCGCCTTTCGCCAACCGAGGAAGGCGATGCGCGGGAAGGCAGCATCTGTGAGCCCCGCACCGGCTCCTGTATCGGGCACCGCCGCACCGTACCGGTGACTCTGGTCGATGTCGCGGGATTGGTGCCCGGCGCCCACGACGGCAAAGGTCGGGGCAATCAATTCCTCAATGACCTTGCACGCTGCGATGCACTGATCCAAGTGGTCGATGCGTCCGGCGCCACCGATATCGAAGGCAATCCAGTCGGCCCCGGCGCTTGTGACCCTGTGTCCGAGCACGATTTCTTGATCGAGGAATTGGCGATGTGGATCCACGGCATCCTCGATACGGGCTGGGGACGAGGTGTACGCCGGGTTCAGGCGGAGGGCGACAAGGGTCTGATCTCATTCATCACCGACCAGTTGACCGGCATCGGCGGCGCTGAATCGATGGTTCTCAACGCCCTGGATGGCTTCCGCGGCCAACATCCCGACCCCGGTGTGCCATGGGAATGGGTCGAAGAGGTCCGCATTGACCTCGCCCGTGAATTGCGAAAAGCGGTCTTCCCGTTGTGCGTCGCCGCCAACAAGGCCGACGTGGCTGAGGCCGGCGCTTGGGATGCGCTCCAAGTCCAAGTCGAGGCATCTGGCGGCATTCTTCTGCCGACCAGTGCGGACAGCGAATTGGCGCTGCGCCGGGCTGCCAAGGCTGGATTCATCCACTATCCGCCCGGCGCGGTCAATTTCAAGTTGACATCGAAGGGTGAGGACGAGTTGAGCGAGGCGCAGTCAAACGGGCTGGCTGCACTCTCAGAACGCCTCGAACGGCTCGGTGGCACCGGCCTTGTCGAATTGGTGACGCGCATCGTCACCGAACGACTCGATCGCATCGTCGCCTATCCGGTCCAAGATGAGACACATTGGACGGATGGCGATGGTCGCGTGCTCCCCGATGCATTGCTCATCGCCCGCGGCACCACAGCGAAGGGACTGGCCTATGCGGTCCACACCGACCTCGGTGACGGATTCATCCGCGCGGTCGATGCCCGCAGTGGGCGTGTCATCGGTGCCGAGCACGAGCTCGCTGCCGACGATGTCGTGAAGATCGTCGCCAAGACCTAGATCAGCGGTTCCTCATCGGGTGAAGAGAGTGCCGCTGCGGCTTCTGCTGGTGCATTCTCCTCCATGACGATGACTTCGGCCTTGTCGAGTACAGCACCGATCGAATCGAGGAAGGCCTCGTTGTCGGCATCACTGAACTTCTTGTCATCCCTTGCGCGGCCACCACCGAGGTGACCGTAGTCATAGGGCAACACCAGCGTGATGAGTGTACTCTGCTCCATGCCCAACTCTCCGACGGTCTGCAACCTTCGCAACTCCATCAGTTCGGGGTTCTTGGCCAGGGTGTGGGCGGCGTGGCTGAGGTTCTTGACCGCCTCGACCTCACCTTGGGCGCGGATCAGACGGGCACGGCGCTCGCGCTGTGCCTCTGCCTCGCGCGCCATGGCGCGCTGCATGTCGTGCGGAATCACGACGTCGGTGATGTCGACGCGCGTGATGTCGATGCCGAGAGGACGGCTGAATCCATCCAGCAGCTCCTCGAGCCGGTTGGCGATGACCTCGCGCTTCTGCAGCAGTTCATCGAGGGTGAATTCACCGATGACGACCCGCAGATTGGCCATCGTCGCATTGCGGATGATGGCCGCGGGGTTTGCCACGGAGAGCACGGCATTCATCGGTTGGAATACCTTCCAATAGACGACACCATCGACCTTCAAAGAGACATTGTCACGACTGATGCAGACCTGATTCGGGATGTTTTCAGGCCGGTCGCGGATGTCGACGAGCAGGAATTCCTCAAAGATTGGAATCCTGAACGCCAACCCGACCCCGGTTTCGGAGACCGCCCTGCCCATGCGAATGCGCACGGCGCGTTCGTATTGGTCGAGAACTGTGATCACACCGCGGCGCGGCCAGGTGCCGCGCGGGGCGAAGCCGGACGGCGGGCTGCCCGGCGGTGCCATGATGGCCCCGCCGCCGCCCATGATCAGCGACAGGATGGCCATGCCGATCAGGCTTGAGCAGCACAGGATGAAGCAGGACCAGAAGATCTCAGCCATCACTTGCCACCTCCGATCAGTTTGCCGAGCGCGCCTGGACCGAGATCCAACAGCGTGTCGGGCAGCATCATGATGCGCGTCGCGTTGTGCTCGGCACCGACCTCGGTCAGCACCTGCAGGCGGCGCAGTTCCATCAGGGCCGGGAATCGGCTGAACAGCTCTTGGGCTTCAGCCAACTTGGCCGCTGCCTCGCGCTCCGCACTTGCCTTGATGATGCGAGCACGGGCCTCGCGGTCCGCCTCGGCCTCCTTGGCCATGGCGCGGGTGAGATCGTGGGGTAGTTGCAGGTCGGTCAATTCGACATGGCGCACATCGATGCCCCAGGGGTCGGTCGCTTCATCCAGACCCTTGCAGATTCGGGTTGCGACCATCTCACGCTGCTGTAGAACCGTATCCAATTCGATCGAGCCGATCACGTCGCGCAGCGCGCCTTGGGCCGCCATGCCGATCATCGATCGTGCATCCGTCACCTTGTTGACCGCATCCATCGGGCTGCGCACGTTGTAGAATACCACCGCGTCGATGGATAGCGAAATGTTGTCCTTGGTCACCACGGACTGGCCCGGCACGTCATTGATCAACATCCGAACATCCCAGCGAACCAGCCGGTCGACGAATGGGATCACCATGCGGAGGCCCGGTTTCAGGACTCCTTTGCAGACACCGAGACGGAACAATACCGCGCCTTCCCATTGTCGAATGATCTTCAGAAGAAAGCCGAGAAAGATGCTGAGACCGATGATTGCAATCCCGAGTACGATGGCCACTGCGATTTCCATGTCCCCTCGAAGACCGAATCCCCTTGAAAGGGTTCGCCATGCACTCACAGCCCTGTATCGACAACGGCTTTGAGCTTCACTTCGGCGCTGACCAATCGCCAAGTGACCGTGACTTCCTCTCCATTGTCTCGATTCCCAGTCGGGCCGGGAGGTCCACCCGTGTTGACGTCGAGGGTGATTTCAAATTGCCAATCACCGCGACCGCTGCCGTTGTCAGAATTGGCTGCGAGGACATCACTTCGCTTGCCCTCGGTCTCGTAAGTCGTTCCATTGTAGCCATCTATTAGCAGGATTGTCAGCACCTGTTCGCCACAGTCTGAGGTGCTCGAACTGACTGTCTCCCCCTCTTCAAAACCAGAAATTCCGGATAGCATCACATCGATGCTGACCGTGTCGCACTGGTTCTGCCAAGGCGATGGTGCAGGGCCTGGTCCGCCTTCATTTGTTTCTTGATGCGATGTCACAATCTCAAGGTAGGCGAGATTTTTCGAGGTGTCGGTATAGGAAAAATCGAATTCTTCAATGTCGCCATCTCCCATCATGTCAGAAAACTCCCCCCTGACTTCGTCGGTTTCTTCGAAGGAGACCTCCCACTCGCCGGCGATGTCAGCGCCGATGACCGAGCCATCGGGGAGGAAGGCGGCCATGTTGGCGAAGTAGATCGGGAAGATGATGAGGAAGGCGAGGGAGATGGCCCAGGTCACCTTCTGGTC
>CAVOCV010000098.1:0-6036 GCA_963694325.1 Candidatus Thalassarchaeaceae archaeon
CTCGCAGTGGGGCACCTGGTCCCTCATGGCGGACCACAGTCGAGCGACCGGCATCGATGCGGATCACACCCGCATCCCCGGCCGTATCGCAGCCTTGGCAGCCATCGATGTCAACGGTACCTCCGTGCTCTATGCCGCACTCGATCCAGGCCGCTACGCGAACACCGTGTTGATCGACCCCCTATCAAACGATTCCGATGCTGACGGCATGCCCGACGGTTGGGAATTCGCCTACGGACTCGACCCGACCAATCCCTACGACCGCGATGATGACCCGGATGCGGACGGCGTCAATTTCGACCCCGGTGTCGACGATTATTTCGATCGCAGCTGGTCCAATCTCGATGAATTCCGCTATGTCGCCTCAACCCAACAGGGCTACAACACGACCGACCCGAACCTCGCCGACACCGATGGAGACGGCTTGTTGGATGGAGAGGAGTATTGGGGATTCTTCCTCGAGAGCACCAACTTCACCTGCCACTACCTGAATGGCGAATACCTCTGTGATTCTTCCACGGGTGATGCCGCACGCACCACCTACATCGCCGGCTGGTCGGACTCCGGTGCCGGCGGCGGCACGGACCGCGCCCTTGACCCGACCAATATCGACACCGATCAGGATGGCATGCCCGACGGCTGGGAGATCGAATACCGACGCTGGATTGGACAATCTTTCCACGGTGGCAATGACTGGTCTCTCGACCCGACAGATCCGAACGATGCGGACGATGACGCCGATGGAGATGGCCTGACCAATCTCTGTGAATACCAATGGCAACAGATCCGCATTCTCGTTCAGGAGCAGGGCCTGGTCACGCACAATGAGACGGCCACTGGCGCAGCAAACTGGACCGATACCGACCCGAATCTCGCCGATTCCGACGGCGACGGTCTGCCGGATGGCTGGGAGGCGCGTTACACCTGTTCTTGGTCGATGGCACAGGAGGGGCTCAACCCCCTCAACGGCTCGGATGCAGGCAACAATCCCGACGGCGATGGATACGACGTGAATCACGATGGCATCCTCACACCCGATGAGCAGTACAACAACTGGATGGAATACCACATCGGTTCACTGATTCTCATGGGCGACGTCGATCAGGATGGCAACCCCCTGCCCTTCACCACCTCTCTCTTCGATGCATCATGGAATGGCTCCGCGACGGAATCCTTCGGCTTCTTCGCCTCGACCGAGGTCCTCGATGACCAACCGATGGCCCCATCGATGGACCATGGCAGCAGCGACCCCCTCAACCGCGACACCGATGCGGACGGCATGCCCGATGGTTGGGAGGTCCACTTTGCGCGCTGGGATACCTTCGCCGATGGCTGGACACTCAACCCTGTGATGGAGCTCGACTCGATCGGAGACCCCGACGGCGACGGCATGCCGAATTGGGCGGAGTACAACACCATCGATGCCAATTTCTCTGAGACCGATCCCGATCGGTCCAGTCCCCAGTACTACGTCTTCGGCGCGGGCAATACCGCCTCGATTCAGGTGTGGAATGAAGCGGGCAGCACGATCGCCTTCGGCGCATTCGTCAGCGATGCCCAGATCAACATGACCGGTCTCACCTGCGACCCGAACAATCCCGACACCGATGGCGATGGGATGCTCGACGGCATCGAGATGCTGTTCACGCGTTGGAATCAGTCCGACATGGTCTGGACCCTCAATCCGATGGTCGCGGGCGATGGCGGATATGACGGTGACCAGGACGCTTTGACCGACCGTCAGGAACTCAACCTCACGCACTCGAATCCCATCAACGGCGGCCTCTCACCCCCGGATGCACCGAAGATGTGGGAGGAGGCCGTGACCCAGGATCGCATCGATGCGAATCAACGCGTCTACCGGATGCTCAATCGGACCGGCATCAATCGAGCCTATCTCGCGCTCTACCAATTCTCCGATTGGGCTCAACAATCCAATTCAACGAATCCCTTCCCGCCGGCGCCACCGTTGATCTCCGACCTGCTCGGCATCAGCGACCCGACCTTTGCGGACACCGATGCCGATGAGATGATCGATGGGTACGAGTATTGGTTCACTCAGTGGGACCTCGAAGGCAACCACTGGCAAATGAATCCGCTCAACAAGAACGATGTCGATTACGACTCGGACAACGATTCGTGGGACTGCAATTCCGATGGCGAGATCGATGCCAACGAATCCTATGACAATCTCGCCGAATATCAGGCCCGCCTCTACGGCCGCTTCGACCAGCGATTCACCATCCCGCCACAGTTCGGCCTGGTCAGTTATGGCGATGACGCCATCACCGCGCAGGAGCAGGAGTTGGGTCTGTCCGCGGGTCAGGCCCGCGGTGCGCTCTACGACCTCTTCGTTGCGAAGGATGTGATGAGCAGCGAGCGCATGTTGCGAATCAACGAGGCCTATGCGGACAATTGGAATTTGAGTTTGGTCGGTATCTCGGATCCCACACACCCTGATTCGGATGGCGATTCGATGCCGGATGGCTGGGAATTCTGCTACTCGAGATATGCCGAGGTGCTGCCCGTCAACACCTACCGATGGACGCTGAATCCAGTCAATCCGCTCGATGTCGATTATGACCCCGATGCCGATGGATGGTTCGACCGAACCGGCGGGGATATTCCCGCCACCCAGGGCGACTGGGATGGCCGCGTCTTCACGCCCTATGATTCCAGTCAGCAAATTGCCCCGGGCAACAGCCCGCTATACTTCACCAATCTACAAGAGTGGAACATGGGCACGCTGCCGATCTCGAATGACAGCGATGGGGATGCAACCCAAATGGTGCGCACAGAGGCCAATGGCCAGACGACAAATTACGATCGTTCCTGGGCGCTGCTCGACGGCGTTGAGGTCTACAAGTTCGGCACCAATCCAATCGACGACGATACCGACGGCGACATGCTGCCCGATTTCTGGGAACACGCGCGCGGCTGGAATGAGTCGAATGACAACTTCTCTTCCTTCATGCACATCAAGGTGGTGTGGGAGACCTTCGGCGCGACCATGAAACCGCTCAACGTCAGTGGCGGGGGACTGAATCTCGCCCGGCCGAACATGGAGTGGGTATGGGCGAATTTCGACCCCCGAGATCCGAGCGATGCGACCGAGGACCCCGACAATGACGGTGGATGGGATTGTTCGGGTCCCTCCTGCATCTACATGCCCTTCAACAACTTCCAGGAGTTCTATGGCAACACGACGCTCGCCAGTGCAAATCAGGTCCGTTCAAGTCCATTATTGTGGGATGGAACCCCGGTTACAGAGTGGTGGCAATTGCGTAATTATCTGCTTCAAGTCGGCACGCCGAACGATATCTACGAGAATTATTTCCGGATGTATCGCATCAACATGACCGACGAGCGATATGCGCTGATCATCGATGACATGGATGTCGATTACATGGCCCTGGATCCGGCCGATGATGTCGTGTTCTGTCGCGGCGATTGGACGGCTGAATGGGAGCGCCGATGGGGTGGCCACGACCGCTTCCCGAACATCGGCCAAGGCGAATATGTCTGGGGCTGGTGGAATCTCGATATCGATGGTGACAACATCGCCGATGGCACAGACCCGACGAACTTCGACACCGATGGAGACTGGTTGAATGACTGGTTCGAAATCGATGATGACATGATGGATGGCATCCGCGGAAACGGCGGTTCTCCGATCCGTTATGATGACCGAACGACGAGCTGATTTCACCTCTTTGCCTTGGGTCACGGCCCCATAGGGGCCGTGACCCGTTGGGGAGGGATTGATTAGCCAACGCGGCTGTCCGCCACCTGAGGATGCGTAGCCATGCGAGTAGAATCCCCGCCGAGATGGACGAGTCTCTTCCTCGTCACCCTCTTCCTCTTCTCCCTCGGCGCCGCGGGTTTGCAACCCATCGACGAGCCACTCGCCGAGACCGAGCAGGCTGAGGAGTCCAGTGGTGGTGCACGCCATCTCTACACATTCGCCGATGGCTCGGCGGAGGCGATCGCCACCTATCAGACCGGCACACCGGCACGCAATGTCCAGATCGCCATGCCCAAAGGGGCCGAGGTCACCGGTGCTGAAGTGACCATTTCTGGCGCCTCTGCAACCGGGTGGAATAGCATCACGGATGCGGTCCGCGGAGATTGGGAAAAAGGCACACCGACAGCGACAGACGCCCGCGGCGACGACGTCACCCTGGCCTTTGCCGACAGCCAGAACTGGTTCCAGCCCCACGATCTCGAATCTGCCTCAACCAGCGCCAGCGCATGGTATGACAATGCGAGTTATTCAATTCGCCAACCCCACACGACCAACGTCAGTGAATCCCGATTCTCCAGCCAGCGAAATTTGGCCTCCGGCACCATGGCCACCTACAATGGTGCGGTCTTTCACTACCGAGACATCCTCTTCGCCTCGACCTGGGATACCTCCATCCTCGCCAACACCGTCAAGGCACTCCACCCGGGCAATGCCTCGCAGATGACGAGTGGGGCGAATAGCCAGCCGGTCAAGCCCGTGCTCGACATCGGGTCGTGCAGCGTGCCGACGGTACAATCGACCTGGCAGGGCTACGGCTGGCGCGATTGGGCCGTCACAGATGACGAGCGTGTCTTTGGCCTGCTCTCGACCTATCGCAACTCCGATGCGGTGCAGTACCACCGCATCGTCGAGTGGGACATCCGCCATCCCTTGCAGTGGAAGTGCATCTCATCCTATGATGTGAGCAGCGCGGGCTATGGCGATTACACAGGCATATCCTATGACCGAACACGGGATTCTGTCTGGGTCAATCACGGCGTTCGAAAGACATTGGTCCAGTACGAATTCAATGGTGATGGCACCTTCGAGCGGAATTCCACAGATTACTACACCTATTTCCTAACGAGTGGACAGGTGACGGGCATGTCCGTGCACGGTGAGATGATTTGGTTCCGCATCAAGCAGGGATGGAATTCCGACCTGTTGGAAGCCTATGTGATCACGGGTGATGCCGGCTCGACCCTGACAAAACAACTCGGTGTCAACTCGATTTCGGCAAATGGGTACGGCCTTGACTACGATGGACAGCGGCTCAATACGCTGGATCATTACTCGTGGTCCGGCGGTCAGCGATACCGAGAATTTGGCAGTGGCATCCTCTACCTCATCACCGCGCAGCCTGGCACCTCGACCTGGGTAAGCGAGCCAAAGGAGACCTCTGAAGCAATCGTAGCGGCCAATATCGAGGTCGCTTGGACGACCACGGCCACCGGCGATCGTGTCGAATATTGGGTCAGCGCCGACAATGGCACCCACTGGGTCTCGGTCACGAACAATGAGACGGTTCACTTCGCCTATCCCGGCACGCATCTCAGATGGAAGGTGCAATTGGTCGGCACGACGGCGGTCTCTTGGTGGGTCAACATCGAATTTGCAACCGAGTATAGCACCGCTGGCGAGTGGATGTCTCCCACCTTGTCGACCGGTACACAGGTTGGCAAGATGCGTGCAGAATGGACCTCGATCGAGCCGGTTGGCACGACGGTTGGCGTGATGATTTCCAACGACAATGGGCAGTCCTGGGTATGGGCTCAGAACAATATCGAGGTCGATTGGGGCACCGGCGTGGGCAACAAACTGGTCTACAATCTCGTGCTCAATTCAACCGATTCCACCATCACACCTGCGTTCGATGAATTCACCATGCATTATGAGGAGGGTTACCCGAGTTCAGTCCGCATCGACATCGGCAACGATGGCACCGATGAGTACACCGGCTCGGGCGGACTTCAGGACCCGGTCATCGTCAGTGGCCAGTCGTTGGTCGACGCCCTCAACACCCACATTCCAGCCAATGGCGAGGGCACGGTCAACATCACTTTCACCATCAAGGCGGGCAGCCCGGGACGAATCCGGTTGGCCGATCTCGACATCACCTATCGATTCCGGACGCGCGTCCTCGGCAGTTCGATCGACGGTGGCATGCTCGTGCCGGATGGAAATGACCGAATCCTGGTCACCCGCATCGCCATTGGCGATGATGCGACCATGCTGACCCAAGTCGATGTCGA
>CAVOCV010000099.1:0-5991 GCA_963694325.1 Candidatus Thalassarchaeaceae archaeon
GGGGCGGGCCAAAGGCCCGGCCCATGCGTGTGCGAGTGGCGACCCTGCTCATGGTCCTCTGTCTCATCGCCGCGCCCTCGCTGAATTTCGGGACTTCACTCGATGAGAGAAGTTCACAATCAACCCCCACATCCACCGACGGAGAGAATGACTACCACGAATCCTTCGTGCTCGAAGGTCAACTCTCCGACCCTCAAGATGTCGATACCTACACCATCCATTCGACCAACATCTCTGTGCACAGCCTGACTTTTGCCCTCGGCGAAAGTTTGCATGTGGAGATTTATTCGGATGCGGGCGTGCTCATCGAACGCAACCTCTCACAGAACGAGACCATTCACTTCAGTGGCATGGGGGAAAATCTCTCAATCGATGTCAGCAGCATCGTCTTCACCGCCATCAACAACTACACATTCGGCGGCTACAGCTCTCATTCGGATGGCGAACAGATGATCTTCATCTCGGCCATTCAGGATGATGATGCCTCCGGCACGCTCCATGCATCGGATTTCGCTGGGGACAAAGTCAGTGCATGGGTGGGGGGTAATGCGCCCATTCGCTTGGCTCTGGATACGTCAGGGGATGTCTCCGTCTCCGTTCACCTGATGGACCTCGTCGGTGGAGAGATCATTCCCATCGCCGGCGGATCTGATACTTCAACCATCGAATTCAGAACCCCTGATACGCCCCCGGGAAGCGACATTTGGGAATTGGTGGTTCGATTGACATCGAATGGAAGCGCCACCTGGTCACTGCACGCTGTGGTGGACGGTGTCGGCGACAGCCTCTGCGTTCACGATTGCAGCGGCGTGCTCGATGCGGATCAATTCCCGAATCGAGCCGAAGACCTCACCGAGGAGCGCTTTGTGTACACCGGGGCCGTCGGTCCCAACGATTCCACCGATGTCTATCCGGTCTTCATCGCCGGGGAGTCGTGGGAGACTCACCGTGTCATCGCGACGATCGAAGGGGATGGGGTCGAGGTTCAGATTCAATCATGGAATAATTCAGGGGATTTCCTCCAACCGCTCGATGTCGCCACAGGCGTCGGGACCATCGGTCTCAATGTGACGCCGGGCTACCATGCGATCAAGGTGACCGGCGCGGGTGAATACAGCCTGACCCTGCACAGTGTGAATACATCCAATCCGGATGATGCCCCGATCGATCCGGGAAAACTTCAGGATATGTGGAAGGAATTCATTCCGTTTTATATCGGTATTGGATTGGTGATGCTGGCGCCGATGGCCTATGTCCTGTGGTCGCTACGTGGCAATCGCATGTCGGGAAATGTGCAGGCACACGAGCGCAGTCGCTTGAAGCGCCTGCGTTCCCGCCTGGCTGAATTGATCGAGTTCGAGGGTGATGAACACGAGATTACCAGCGCCCTCGAAATGCTCGAGGCCGTGCAATGGCGGGCGACCGAGGTCGAGATGGGTGAGGCGACCTTGACCCATCACACCGGCTCGCTGACACTGAAGGCTTGGCACTTGGCGGCGGGCACCCTTCTGGTCGGTATCCACATCGAGGAACAGTCGTGGGAGTTGGCCGCGCTGCGGTTCAACGCGAGCGCCGGCTCGGAGTGGCGCATCACCGATGTGAGTCCGGCATCATTGTACGATGGAGATGAGATCTTCCTCGGCACCTTGGCGGCTGGTACGACCCGCTTCATCCGTCTCTCACTAGAGGGTTCTGCGGAGACACTGGACCTGCATCTCTCCGGCTTGGTCGATGGTGAGCCATTGGCCGCG
Organism: Candidatus Thalassarchaeaceae archaeon; assembly: GCA_963694325.1. Classification (GTDB taxonomy): domain Archaea; phylum Thermoplasmatota; class Poseidoniia; order Poseidoniales; family Thalassarchaeaceae; genus MGIIb-P. The sequence continues at coordinate 1,752 of CAVOCV010000099.1, forward strand.
GTGCCGGCGAAGGCGCTGCTGATGGACTGATCAGTGGCGGCGGTCTTCTGCCTCGCGGCGGACAGCGTCCTCGATCTCTTCGACGGGCAGACTGAACGAATCTTCCAGGGATTCGAGTTGTTTCTTCATGGACTTGCTGACCTTGTTGGGCAGGTGCAACTTGAGCAGGATGGTGACATCTCCACGGCCGCGTCCGCGACCGGGTCGGCGCGGCATGCCGCGCTGTTTGACGATGATCGTCTCCGATGGTTTGGAGCCGGGCGGGATTGGAATCTCGAGTGGCTTGCCATCGATGTGGGGCAATGTGACCGTCGTGCCGAGCACCATCTCGGGATAGCCGAGTGGCAGTGCCATGATCAAATCAGGACCATCACGCTCGAACCAGGCGTGATTCTCCACCTCGAATTGGATGTAGAGGTCCCCGGCCTGGCCGTTGCGAACCGGTTCGCCCTTGCCGCGTTCGCGCAGGCGCAAGCCGTCCTCGGTGCCCCGGGGGATGATGATTCGAAGGGTGCGGTCTCGCTTGACTGAGCCTTGGCCACGACAATCACTGCACCCATTTCTGATCGTATGACCTTGGCCGCTGCACTGCGGGCAGTCGGAGACGACCTGTTGAACGAAGGGGCCGACCCGGGCGTGTTGGATGATGCTGCCCTGACCTTCACATGCGCTACATCTGACGAGGTCTTCGGGTGTATCCGCTCCACTGCCGCCACAGGATTCGCAGCCGGTGGAGAGGGCGACGTTGATCTCAACCTCTGCCTCGTCAAAAATCTGATCGAGGCGAACGGCATGACGCAGCATCACGTCATTGCCTCGGCGGCCGCGCGTCGAACGGGTGCCGCCGCCGAACATCGAGGAAAAGATCGATTCGAATCCACCGCTGAACAGGTCATCGATGTTGATGTTCACGCCTTCGAAGCCGCCGGGGCCGAATGGACTCCCGCCGGGTGCGTCGTGTCCAAACATGTCGTACTGACGTCGTTGTTCGGGGTTGGAGAGCACCGCATAGGCCTCCTGGACCTCTTTGAACAGATGTTCCGCGTCGGAATCATCGGGATTCTTGTCGGGATGGTGCCGTCGCGCAAGGCTGCGGAAGGCCTTCTTCAGGTCTGCATCCGAAGCGTCATTGGCCAGGCCAAGTACCTCGTAATAATCGCGGTTCCCTGCCATTGTCACCCCTCCGGTCAAGGCTCGCGTCCGGCCCGGTGTTCTTCAATCCGACGTTCAGAGATTGGAGCCGCAATTTTCGCAGTATGACTCTGCAGCGGGGTTGGAATGGCCGCACGATGGGCAGCGATTGCCCGCCATCACCGGCGCGGCGGCAGTCGGCGAACTGGTTTGGCCGCCACCTCCACCCATCATCTCCTGCGCATACCAATCCGATTGTGAAAGCTCGGCTTCGGCGACGGGCTCTGCAACCTTCGCCGGGGCCTGTTCCTTGAGTTTGTCGAGCACGCCGCTGATCACGCCCTTGTTGTCGGGCTCTTCGGCTTGGTGGGTGACACCCTGTACCGTTTCGACCGGACCGGATTCTCCGGTGATCCGCTGCGTCGAGCGGGCGACGTGCTCCGACTCGGTGAACAATTCGACCTTGTCGTGGTCGCTGTCTTCGGATACGACCTCATCGGTGAGTTTTGAACCGATCAAGGCACCGATGTCGCCATCGAGGCGTTGCAATGCCTTGGCCGACATCTGGCCAACCTCAGCCCCGGCGGCGTCGGCCTCGAGTTCGCCTATGGCCAAATCCGCCTTGGACCAGACCCCGCGGTCTTCGGCCGCGTAATCCTTCTGCAAATTTTTGATGTGCTTGCGGCGGTGCCATTCGTGGTCGCGCACGGTGCGGGCATTGCGGAATAGTAGGAAACCGATCAGAAGGGCCACACACAGGTAGATCACAAGTCCCAAGCCATCGGTCACCAGATGCGCTGAAATGGCGGGAAACAATTGGTACAGAGCGAGGAAGATGAGCGGTGGCGCGACGAACATAAACCACGCATTCATCGCGTTCTTGTCCTCCGCCATGACACGAGCACCTCGGAATCCGATATCAAGCAATCCATCGCCGGCATCCCTCAACCGACCCGATCCTCGGGCGGTTTGCCGCGCCGGAAGATGCCATCGAGCAATCCGGCACTGAACGATGTGTGGAGCAGGAATAGCAGGGTGGGTACGCCGAGAACGAGATCCGCATTCTGCCAGCGACGCGCTTCGTCCGCACCCACGGCGAACAGAGTGACGACATAGGCGATGATCGGCCAGAGGAAGTCAGGCAGCAGGAAAGTAGACTGCCCATTGATGGCGAGGCCCGCGACCAGCGCCAATCCGATCCACGGCAGAAATTCGCCGATTCTCATCCTTGATTTGGCATCGATCAAATGCTTCATGCGCCAGAATCCATAACGGTGTCCGAGCCGCCACCAATGCTTCACAGTCTTGCGTTTGGCCATCCGAACATGTGTGGCTGCCGTGCGCCACAATGGCCAGCCATTCTCGATGAGACGGAGGTTCAACTCGCTGTCTTGGGTGGTGATGAAGGTCTGGTTCCAGCCGCCGACCGCCTCCAATGCTTCACGGCGATACAGGGTGAAGGGAGGGATCTTTGTCGGGCCCTCCGTTGTGAATCGGGCGAATTGGCCCGAACCGCCCAAGCGAGAGACGAGGGTGGCTTCCACCCAATTCTCTACGCGGGTGCGAGGGTGGTCGGATTCCAGCACACGAGCACCCAGGCCGCCGAGGCGGACGCCTTGGGACGTCTCGATCGCTTCAAGGCGCTTCAATCGAGTTTCGATGTGATTCTCTGGCACCCAAGCATGGCCGATCATCTCGAAGACGAACTCGATTTCGGGGCGAAGGAGTTCCATGCCCATGTTGCGCGCATGCGGGACGAATCGGAACGGATTCTCGTGGTATTCAATGCTCGGGCCGCCTTTCGCTGTCGAAAGTTCTGCCAGACGAAAAACGATGTCGACTGTACCATCGGTCGAGCCGCCATCGAGTACGATGATCTGATGGGCGTGGGAAGGGTGGGTCTGTTCGATCAAACTCGACAGGCAACGCTCGATATGCTCCGCTTCCTGGTAGGTCGGGATGACCGTGGCGACGAAGCCGGTCGTGTCCATACGCGGGCCACGCCACATCGCCGCGTGTCAAGGTTGCGCGCCCGAAAGCCGTAAGGAGCGCTGTCGACCGCAGCGGGCCATGACCCAAGCCCCGATGGTATCGGTCACGACCCGGGTGATGCCACACGAGGTGCACGGAGCCTGTGCGAAAGCGGTCCAGCGACTATTCCCGGATTTCCTCGTCGAGACGGAACCGGATTCGGCGGGTTTTCCCATCGCACGAGACCCAACAGACCTGAGGGTGGAGGGTGTGGCACCCGATCTCTTCCTCGAGATGCTCGGAAAGCAGCGAATCCTCGATACCGCACTCGATGCCATGTCACAAAATCTGCGTCGGAATTCAACGTCATTTCTCCTCTCTCGCCAAGCCGCGTTGAAGGGCAAGGTTGCATTCGTCCTCGCCAGTGAACGCACCGTGGGGGGCGTCATCTCGGTCGAGTTGGAAGGCGCCGACCTCATCGATTGGCTGGAGGAAGCCACCCATCACCCGGGTCGCCTCGATGTGCCCCGGAATGTCGGTGACGACGTCAGCATGCTCGCAGACGGTGGCGTCACCGAATGGTTCGATGCCAAAGGCCGAGCGACGATGCAGACCGACGATCAGGATTGATCCACCAATGCGGCGAAGCCGCGCTCGGCCAATTCTTCGACGAAGGCGACGTCAGGGGGCAGCCACTCGATGGTTTTGATCTCGGACTCGGTGATCCAGCGGGACTCATCGTGCACGGATAGCTTCGGTTCCTGACCGGGTGCTTTGCAGAGATGGAAGGCCAATTTGACGATCATCGACCCATAATCGTGGTCGTGATGGCCAAGACAGGGGCCGACCTTTACGTCGAGTCCCAGCTCCTCTTTCATCTCGCGTTCGAGGGCGATTTCGGCGGTCTCGCCCGCTTCGATCTTGCCGCCGGGGAATTCCCACCAGCCGCCCATCGCTTCGGAGGCCGCCCGTTTGCAGGCGAGCATCTTGCCCTCGGCATTGACGACCACGCCTCCAACCACAGACATCGTCGGCTTCTGGGCGAGTCGTGCCGCGACCTCGAGGATAATCTCAATCTGACGTTCGGCATCGATGTTGTCAAAGGCGGGTATGTGGATGAACATCGCCGGCAAGTTCA
>CAVOCV010000100.1:0-5976 GCA_963694325.1 Candidatus Thalassarchaeaceae archaeon
GTGAGTTCCCACATGAGGTTCGTCTCACGCTCGTCGCGGACCAGATAGGCGGCACCGGCCATGGCCATGGCCAGCAGGGTGCCGAGCACGACCAGTGTGAAGGCCCAGTCATTGAGCACGGCTGAAGCGAAGTCGAAGGTGGTGATGCTGCCCGTGTCCGCCCCGACCCACATGGCGGGGTCCATGATGGTGGCGAGCAGGATCCCGAGGAGGGTGAGCATGCCCAGTCGAGCGAAGGTGCCGACCAATCTCATTCGAAATCCTCCTCCATGATCTGACGGCGTGAAAGCATCACTCCGAAGGCGAATACCAGCATGACGCTACCCAGATAGACCAGGATTTGGATGGCGGCGAGCATCTCCGCATTGGCCATCAGAAAGACACCGGCCACGGCGAAGAAGCACATGATCAGCGCCAACATCGAGTGGGCGACGCGCTTCGCATAGACGGTGCCGAGTGCGCCGGTGATGGCGAGAATGGCGAGGATGGTGAAGGCGATGCCTTCCACAGAGCCCAGGATATCGCCAATCGGGTCCATGATGAGGGCGGGAAGTTCCATGATTCACGCCTCCGATTTAGCTGCCTTCGCCGCGGCACGTTCGGCCTTCTTTCGGGCCTGATCTGCGCGCTTGGCCAGTTCACGATCGACCGCTTCAGCATGCTGCACGGGCAAAACGCGTGTCCGGTCGGCTGCGAACCACAGGTCCTCGCGGGAAAACCCGGACATGCCATCGTATTCGTTGGTCATGAAGAAGGAGTTGAAGGGACAGGATTCCATGCAGAGCCCGCAAAACATGCAGCGCCCGAGGTCGATGCGACCCGAGACGATGTCGACCTCAGCACCGAGCAGTTCTCCGGTGGCGACCTCTTCGGTCGTGCCCGAGGCATTCCAGCGAACGCTGACGGTATCGCCGGTCAGGTCGATGACCTCGCCGTACTCGAATTCGACCGGCGGTGCCTCGTGCGAGGTCGAGAGTTGGAATTCCGCCGCCGCTTCCTCGCTGCCTTCGAGGCGGCGCGCTGCCATGCCACCGACCTCGAGTTCGACGCCGTGGCCGTGATTCTCATCGCCTTCCTCGGCGAGGTCGAGCACGTTGACCCGAGTCTCCGTCTCCATGTGGAGACAATCGTTGGGGCAGATGCGAACGCAGGCCTTGCATGCCGTGCAGGTCTCCCAGATGATGCCGATGCGACCGTTGTAATTGCCGGGCACGAAGAGCCAGGGTTCCATGATCTCGAGGCGCTCGTACGGATACATCACCGTGACCGGGCGCTCGAAGTTCGGGTGGACATCCGTGGTCGCGCGGTCGGGGGTGTAGGTCTGGCCGACGGCGGGGTGGGCTTGCGCGGTGTAGAGGGCACGCTCTTCCTCGCTCATCGGCTGGGTGACCTGGCCATGGTAGGGGTTGCCTCCGCCGTGCGATTGGAGCCACTTGGAACGGCCGATGATGGGGAAGGTGCGCAGTGCGGTTTTCAGCGTCATCCACATCGGACGGACGATGAGGTTGCGGAAGTTCGGCGTCGCATGCTTGTGGTATGCCATGTCTCTCACTCCCTGTGCTGGCCCGGGCCAGCGGCGTCTGTCGTCTGAACGCTGTAGGGCCGCGTCTGCGCGGCCAGCGCTTCGGGGTCCTCATCGATGGCCAAGAGCACGAAGAGTGCAAGGCCGATCGAGGTGATCAGGATGGGCACGAGGATGGGCCATTCTCCGGCCACGCCATCGTAGACCCACAGGCGCAGTGCCGCGGCCATGGCCAGATTGACCAGGCTCAGCGGCAGCAGGTAGCACCAGCCGAATTCGAGGATCTGGTCGGTGCGAACACGGTGTAGTGCGGCGCGGAACCAGACGAAGAAGATGAACATGAACCAGGCCTTGAGGAAGACCCACAGGACGTGGGGCACCATCGAGATGAATGGGATGGTATCCTCAAACGGCGCTTCCCAACCGCCGAGGAAGAAGTGGGCGAACAGCAGGCAGGCCGCATATGTGCGCAGGTATTCCGCGGCGAACATCAGTCCCCAACGCATGCCGCCGTACTCGGTCCACCAGCCCTCGACCAATTCGGCCTCGGCCTCGGGCATGTCGAAGGGAATGCGCTCGACCTCGGCGACCATTACGACGAGGAAAAGAAGGCCACCCAACGGCAGGAGGAAGATGTTCCATACGCCGGAGTTGGCCTGAAATTCGATGACCTCGATCATGTTGAACGAACCGGAGATGACGACCACGCTGAGCACGGTCACGAGGAGCGGGATTTCGTAGGCGGTCAATTGGGCCGCGCTTCGAATGCCGCCGAGCAAGGTGTACTTGTTGTTGGAGGACCAACCGGCGAAGAAGACACCGAGCGGGGCGACGCTGAACACGGCCATGAGGAAGAGGATCGACATCTCGGAATTGTTTGAGAAGAAGTGCGGGCCGAGCGGAATGAAGGTGAAGCACATCACCGTGGTCGCAATGATCAGGAAAGGGGCGACCTCGTAGACGAATCGGTCCGACTTCTCGGGTACCATGTGCTCCTTGGTCAGGAACTTCATGCCATCGGCGAGGTTCTGGAAGAATCCAGGGAATAGCCACCAGACGCCGTGATAGGACCGGTTCTGCACGCGTCTGACCGCCTCGAGTTCGTGGTCATTGCCGGCGATGCGGTTGAGTGCCCTGTTGATGCCACCGATGGGTTTGCCGACGCCGAAGGGCAGCTGATTCCACCATTCGCCTGCGGTGACGCCGTTCTCGCCGACCCATAGGCTGCGCAATGAGGTCACCGCACCTCGTCGATCCATGAATCGGCCGAGCAATTTTCGCTCCATCCACAGCAAGACGAGCAAGGTGTTCATGATGGCGCCAAAGATGACGATGGCCATGATCAACTCCGTCAGGAAGAAGGCGACGCTATCGACGAATCCCCAGTGACGGGATTGGCCCACGGTGGCCTCAGCCAAGAATTGAGAGGCGGATTCGACCCAGCCACGGACGTTGAGGATGTCATCGGTCATGGCAATCACCTGTCCGTCTCTCCGATGCAGGGGTCAAATGACCCCATGATGGCGGGAATGTCCGCGATCTTGTAGCCGATCATGCACTTTGCCGCATAGGGGATTGTGATGAACATCGGGCTGCGGATCGAGACGCGATACGGGTGCTTGCCGCGCGCCTCACCGCCGCCGGCGATGTAGAACATCGACTCGCCGCGGCTGTCTTCGAAGTGGTGGAAGCCGGTTTTTCCTTCCGCTGCGCGCGCCGGCGCCTTGCCGAGGATGGCCGGGTCGCCCGATTCGTGGTGGGTCTCGGACCCGCCAGGCATCTTGTCCAATCCTTCCAGAACCATCAGCGCGCTCTGACGCATCTCTTCGACGCGCACGCGGTAGCGGTCGTAGCAATCGCTGCCTTTGATCGAGGGTCGCTCGACGGCCGGGGACCAATCGAGTTCATCGTAAATCGAGTAGGGGTGGGCCCAACGGACGTCGTAATCGTGGCCGGCGGCACGGGTATTCGGCCCGGTCACACCGTGGTTGATCATCTCCTCGGCCTTGGCATAGCCCACACCCTGGGTGCGGACGAGGAAAATCGTGCTCTCGTCTAGAATCGCTTCGTATTCTTGGATGCGGTCGAGGAAGAGCTTGAGCTTGGCACGACATCGCATCGCAAAGCCGATCGGAAGATCGCGCTTGACACCGCCCACGCGCGGGAAGTTGTAGTGCATGCGGGAACCGCCGAGTTCCTGTAGCAAATCCATCATCATCTCGCGCTCGCGCAGGCACCAGACCATGCCGGTCAGATTGCCGACATCTGGGCAGTACGCCCCGAGCCACATCAGGTGAGAGGCGATGCGCTGCAATTCGACAGCGACCATGCGGATGTATTCGGCGCGCTCGGGTACCTCGACCTCGAGAAGGTCTTCAGCCGCATAGATCCAAGCGTGGGACCAGGTGTTGGCACTGGCGTAACAAAGCCGGTCGCAATAGGTGGTAATCTGGGTGAAATCGCGGGCCTCGCAGATTTTCTCCACACCGCGGTGGATGTAGCCCAAATCGGGTTCGGTATCGACGACCGTCTCGCCGTCGACCTTGACCTTGAGGGTCCACAGGCCGTGGGTCATGGGGTGTTGAGGTCCCATCGAAATCCACATTTCTGCCATTACTTCACCCTCCCGACATCTTCGGGCTTTCTGCCGAAGCCTTGGGCATCATCGTACATCTCGTTGAAGTCGTGATAGCGCAACTTGTGCTGCTTTTGCAACGGGTGGTAGCCGGTGGGGGAATCGTGCGGGAGGAGAACGCGGCGCATGCCAACGTGTCCCTCGAATTCGATGCCGACGAGGTCCCAGGTCTCCTTTTCGTTCCAATCCGCACCGACCCAGATGTCGGCCACGCTCGGCACGCTCGGTTCCCGGGTCTCTGCCAGGGTCATGCTGATCTCGAATTCCAAGGGGACGTCGACGCCGACCAAGGCATCGATATCGACCTTGATTTCGTGGACGCGGCCGGAGACGACTCCGGGGTTGCGCACGCCCGTGCGCATGAGGTGGGCGACGACCTGCCAGGTCGCATCGGCCTTCTCGGGCCAATGGATGCCGGTGATCATCGAGCAGTGGTCGACCTTGTGGCTCTTGGCAAGCCAAGTCGCAAGGTCGCGCCAGGCGGCGGCCTCGACATCGATGTAGACGTAGGCGTTCTTGCGGCGCCCGCCTGTGTGGTGGCGGACCTCGGCGGTCGCCGAACCCGTGAACTTCTCTGCGACCGAGCCGACGAGGGCCTCGGCGGCGGATTGAATCTGATCTGCACTGAGTTCCTTGGCCATGTGAACACCTCAGTCATCGGCGACGATGATCGGCGCGCCGCGCGCCTCGCTCTCTCCACTCGGCACAGCGCCGATGCGGATGATCTTCTCTCGCAACTTGCTGAAGCCATCGATGAGGGCCTCGGGTCGCGGCGGACATCCCGGGATGTAGACGTCGACCGGGATCACCGTGTCGACGCCCTCGAGGATGTTGTAGGACTGGAAGTAAGGACCGCCGGAGATGGCACATTCGCCCATGGCGATGCACCACTTGGGCTCGGGCATCTGCTCCCACAATCGCACGATCGGGTCGGCGAATTTCTTGGATATCGGACCGTTCACCAGGAGTACGTCACATTGGCGGGGGCTGCTGCGGAAAACGACACCAAAGCGCTCGGCGTCAAACCGCGACGCACCGGCAGCGGCCATCTCGAGCGCACAGCACTTGATGCCCAGATGGAGCGGGAAGAGCGACTTGCGCTGGGCCCAGTTGAGGAATCGGCCACCCAGAACGGAGATGAAATCCTTCATCCGACTGGCTTCGAGTGCCTTGTCGTTGAGATCTCCAACAATGTCGAGCAAGCCCCGGCTGCTGAATGCGGTGTAGTTCGTTCCTTCATCCATTTCAATCACCTCAGATGTAGATGCGGCCCCGCTTTCGGAAGACGTACCACACGCCCAATCCCATCATCGCGAGGAAGGCGAGCAGGGTCACCAATGCCCCCGTGGCTGCCTCGATGCTCGTCTCTGAGCCGGGCACCGCGGTCTGGTCGGCCTCCATGGCGATGATGCCGCCGAAGGCGAGGAACATGAAGGCGATGTCGAAGACGAGGAAGATGATGGCGTACCAATAATACTGGAAATGGAAGTCGATCATCGCATCTCCAACCGGATCCGCACCGCACTCATAGGTGCTGAGTCGGCGCACGTAGAGTGACTGGTCAGACTCGTATCCACGCAGCAGGAAGGAGCGGAGTTTGGTCGGGTCATTGGGGTCGGGCATCGGTCGCAGGAATCGCGACAGAACGAAGCCGCCGAGTGGGAAACCGATGCCGACGATCGTCATCAGAGCCAGCGACAGATAATCTGCAGACACGGACGCCATCCAGATCGCCTCGAGGAACCCGTAGGGTTCCTTCAGGCCGCTCGACCCGAAGGTCCATCATAAGCATATCCGGCGCGCCCTCGGCCCTGAGCGC
>CAVOCV010000101.1:0-5932 GCA_963694325.1 Candidatus Thalassarchaeaceae archaeon
CGCCATGAACACCGGCCACGACGGTTCCTGTGGAAGCCTTCACTCCAATACCGCGGCTGAAACGGTCACCCGATTGACCAGTTCACCGATGAATGTGCCACCGATCATGCTATCCGGTCTCGACCTGATCATCATGCAGAGCCGCGTCCATCGTGGCGGCAAGAGTGTTCGCAGAATCACCGAGGTGGCAGAAATCGCAGGCATGGAGGGTGACAAGCCCCGCCTCAACCCCATCTGGAAATACGACCCGACCAAGGACAACGTCGAGGAGACGGGTGTGCCGAGCAAGTTCCGTGAGACCCTGTGCGCCAGTGCGGGCATCCGACCGGCCGACTACGAGGCCGCTGTACAGATGCGCGAGCAGATCCTCATCGACCTGATGAATCAGGGTGTCCGAGGGATTGAGCAGGTGACCAAGGTCTTCCAATCCTACTATTCAGCGCAACGAAAGCACTGATCATTCGCTGGCTTCGGCATCGAATCCACGCGAGAGTCGACCGAGGATGTCGTCGGCTTGATCCAATTTGTTGCGAACCCTGCCGATGTTGCTGACCTCTTCTGCCTGAGCCGCTTCGGCGGGGGGCACACCGTGGGCGACGCTGTCAACGGTCGGAGGTGTGCGGCCCATGTCGGTCAGGAGACCGCGAAGTGACTCGACGACATCGGAGACTTTGTCGGGATCCAGAGAGATGGAGGTTGGCAGGCCAGGCACCTCGGTCTCGTCGATGTATCCCATGGCGGCCGCGAGCACGCCGGCGGCAGAGAGCGCTCGAGGGCGAACCTCGGGATGACCAATGTCCCAACCACGTCGCTCGAGGAATCGGACCAGCAAGGCGTGCTCGACAGGTCCGAATCGGCCTTCGGCACGACGGACCAGGGTCTCGACGATGCGCTCGAAATTCTCGATTTGGTCTTCGAACCGCTGTAGGGTTCGCATCGCATCGCCAGAAAGATCCTGCGAACCGCGGTACAATACCTCGAGGGCGCGTTGGCGTCTCGCACTGACGGGATCGAGATTCTTCTGACCTTCGAGTAGACTGATTTGCAGATCGAATAGGCCGTGGACCCGGCCACTGATGCTGGGCAATTCGAGGTCGAGCCCAGCATCGGCTGCGGCCGATTCAAATCTCACGCGCGCGAGGGCGATGTCATCCCCATCCGATTCAATGATTCCATCCAAGGTATCGAGCAATCCTTGGCGGCATTCTTCCAAACGGCGCAATGCCTTGCGCTCTCGCCATGAACCGGGCGCTTGGCCGGTCGCGTCGGATTCTTGGTCTCGCCGTTGGGCCATCGCCGTGATCTCGGCGAGGATTCGGTTGCGGACGATGGAGTGATTGGTTTGGAATCCCTCGCTCGAGAGATCCTCGACGAAGGCCGTCACATCATTCGCATCGTGCTCGCGGCTGATGAGAAGGAAGTCGCGAATGTGGCTCTGAAGTTCGGCCAGCCGAGCTTCGAGTTCAATCAGCGCTGCGCCCGAGCCCTCATCGATGGTGATGTCAGAAGAATGTTCGACGATTGTCTCAGGTTCGACGATGCCCTCGGTCTCACCGACGGCGGGTTCCGTCTCCTCTTCGAGCACCTCGGTCAATTCATCGACATCGACCGCGTCGATAGAGGCTTGAATCATCGCAGCGAGTTCCGCAGCCTCATCCGCATCCATCACCGGAGGCGCTTCGACGACGGCCGGTGCGGCGGGACCAGGTTTGGCGACCGATTTCCCTTTCTTCAGGCTCTTCTTCACCTTGCCCCAACCCCCCTCGTGGGAGGAGAGCACACCGGCGACGCGAGCGAATAACTGATTCTTGCTGCCCGAGCGCGGCAATTCCAGCGCTTTGCACAACTCGTGGAGGTCATCCCGGGTCGCATCGGCGGCCGTTTCGGGATTCAATTTCTTGGGATCATGATTGAGGTGGAGCCAGAGACGTTGCCTCTTCTCCTTGATGGAGCCTGACCGCTTGATGCCGAAGAGTCCGAGAACCTCGCCAAGATCCTTATTCTGCATTTCTTGCAGAGATTCCCAGGACAAATCCAGGGCAGAGAGGGCGACGTGATCGATCATTCTGGCGCGCAATTGCTCGACATTCCCTGCCTTCGAAAGTCCGTTCGACACGGCCATTTCTCGCAGTTCATCGAGCCGGGCCGCATAGAGGCCGAAGAGCAGTTCCTCGTCAACTTGCATGTGTCCTCGCCGGCGTTTGCGTCTTCAAGCGATTGTATAGGTTCCGCTTCTTCATCGGCCCTAAGGGCCGTCTTCAGACCTTGTTGGAAAAGCGGTTTCACAAGTCGAGGAAGGCGGGACGGGCCGCACCGAGACGCACGTCCTCCTCATGTTCCATGGTGACGGACTGCAGCATCCTATCCCACTCGACCAACATCAGTCGTACCGCGGTGCTCGCCGCACCTCTCTTCAGGAGACGCTCCAAGAGCAGCGTGCGGGTGCCATTGCGACCGACCGCCTCCAGCAGCACCTCAATCCGTGCTCCGGTATCGACCAACTTTCCATCCGGGTCGAGCAACGAGGTTGAACGCAGCAGATCCTTCTGCCATTCCGCCTGTTTGAGAAGGGACGGAATCTGCCGATGTCGAACCACCATGCCAACACGGTCGCGCAATTCGACATCGATGCCGTCGAGCAAGATCTTCTCGCATTCCCATGCCGTCTCCGATTCGAAGTCTCCGATGCGATCCGAAAGGGTGGTCGGGAAGGCCTTCCTTCCGATCAACAAGGTCAGCCCTTGCAGTGGCGAGGGCAGGAATCGGACCGACTCACCCTGTCGGGGGTCAGTCATCAGCGCATGGCGGCGCGCGTCGACGTCGGCGGCGCTGAACAGGTGCCGTTCGCTGACGTACCCATTGATGACCTTCGTCGCGCGAAGGTCCTCGAGATAGGCTTGGAGAGCGAGGCCGGATTCGGGCGGTTCAGCCCGACCGACCGTATCGGCGAATGCCTTGGGACTCATCACGCGAAAGTCTGGTCTATAGCGTCTCAACTGGCGCCTTTGGAGACGGTTCGCAGACAGGATAATCGACTTGAATGGGAGGTAGGCAGGGCGGTCGTCAGCGACCAGAATGTGGTTCTCTTCTCGACGTGGCAAGGCCGTGGCAACCCGGGTATCCCGGGCGGCGTTCCGTTCGTACCAAACCGAGGCCGAGATGGCGAGGAGATCGACCTCACCCTCCTCCAGTCGCAACAGTCCTTCCTCGAGGGCACCATCGAATTCTGTGATGAGATCCAAACCCTCCATCGGGGTTGTCTCCAGCCACTTGCGAACGTGACGCGGCGCGGCATCCTCATCGGTGCCAATGCAGAGGATGTGGATGGAATCGGAACCTGCTGCCGCCTCCATGTTCATCCCGCCTCAGGGCGGACACGCATCGTGCCCGGCTCGTGGCGGCGGCCGCCTGTTGATATAGCCACCCCTCTTCGAGGGGACATGGCCGATTCAGTCCTCGACAGCCCCCTCCTCATCGGGTGTCGACTGGAGGTTGAAGCGGCCCTCGAGGCGCTGGTTGACCAAGCGATGGAAGGCCCCAGCGCCCCCGCGATGGACCTCGCCAGAGAGATTCTTCTCGCTGGCGGAAAACGAATCCGCCCCGTCATCACGCTGCTCGCACATGACCTCGCAGGTGGTGAAGACAGAGGCGAGGTCATGGATTTCGCCCTGGCCACCGAATTGATCCACACGGCGACCTTGATCCACGACGATGTCTACGATGGTGCAAAACTGCGCCGGGGCGTTCAGACCCTGCACGAGAAGCATGGCCTCGACCACGCCATCATCGGCGGCGACTTCCTCTTCGTCATGGGATTCGGACTAGGCGGTCGATACGAGGAGCGCATCGTCACGACGATGGCCCAGACCTGTGCGGCCATCGCCGCGGGCGAATTGAAGCAACTCAAGCACGTCGGGGACCTTGCGACCACGCCCGAGGACTACTACGAGATCGTCACGGGAAAGACCGCAGGCCCGTTCGCCGGAGCATGCGAATGTGCCGCCATCATCGCCGGCGCAAATGCCGAAAAAATCGAAGCACTGCGTGCCTTTGGGATGGAACTCGGCATCGCCTTCCAACTGGTTGACGACCTGCTCGATTTGACCGGGGATGAGCGCATGGGCAAACCTCGAGGCACCGATGTGCACGAGGGGAAAATGACCCTCCCCATCATCCACGCCCTCACCTTGCTGCACGGCGATGAACGACGTCAACTCGCCGACATTCTCAACGAATTTCGCGATGACCGCTATGACGAACTCACTGCACTGCTCGAACAATCCGATTCCTTCGGCTACTGTCGCCTCCTCATCCACAATCACCTCGAACGGGCCCTCGAGCACCTCACCCAATTCGCTGCATCAGAGGTTCGCGATGTGCTCATCGAATTGACCCGAGGGGTGATGACCCGACATGCGTGACGTCGAGCACCGCGAGGTGCTCATCGTCGGCGCTGGACCGGGTGGCAGCAGTGCGGCCAGACGATTGGCTGAAGCGGACAAAGATGTCCTGGTGATCGAGAGACGCAACATCGTCGGCAACCCGGCCCAATGTGGCGAATGCATCCCGCTGATGGGCGAGATGGCACAGACGTTCAGCGGCATCAAGGATGATGCTTGGCTGCAGGACGCCTTCGACGTCCCCTCTCATATCACGGCCCAGAAGTTGGAGTGGATGCGCATTTTCTCACCCAAGATGAGAGAGTATAGCTTCGACCTCGAATGCATCACGGCCCACCGCGTCCAGTTCGATGGGTGGCTTGCCGACCGTGCCGTCACGGCCGGCGCCGAGGTCCGCACATCGGTCGAGTTGCGTAACGTCACGACCCGAGGCGAGCGAGATGTCTATGTCACCAATGAGGGAAAATTCACCGCCGACCATGTGATCGATGCCTCCGGCGCGCTGGCCCACGTCGCAAGATTGCGCGGCACCGGCCAACGGCCTGGAGACCAACTGCCAACCCTCTATGCGCAGGTCGCGGGCGACCTGCCCGCCTCCTTCGACCTCTTCGTCGGCAGCATCGCGCCCGGCGGATACGCCTGGATCATCCCCAAAGGAGAGGGTGTCGCCAACATCGGTCTGGGCATGATGACCAAGCATCTGCGCGAGCCGCTCAAGAAGACCCTCGACCGATTCATCGACGACATGGGCGTGCGCCTCCTGTCCTACGGTGGTGGTTGGATTCCACTCGCCGGCCCGCTGCGAAGCGCCGTCACCGACAATGTCCTCGCCGTGGGCGATGCCGCGGGCCTGGTCATGCCCTCCAATGGCGGTGGAATCGGGACAGCGATGGTCTCTGGAAAGTATGCAGCCGATGCCATCATCGCCAATGATCTGGCAACCTATGACAACCAGCTGAAGCGAAACCTCCACGGTCCGCTCAAGATCAGCGCGCGCACCAAGAAACTCTTCCAATCCTTCTGCCGTGGCAACATCAGCACAGAACTCTGCATGCGCATCCTCGGCACGGGTGGCTTGCGACGCGCTGTGGATTGCTCCCGACCGCTTTTCATACTCTGAGCCCGAGCGACCCCCCCCTCATAGCGGGCATCGAATACCCGCAGCCTTGGAAGGCCTGCGCCGAAATAACTGGACTCTTTCCCACACACCGAAGTGACCCTCACTCGGGCGCCTTGGCCGTCCAGATGGTCGCCATGCCGGGGAAGATGACCTTGGCTTTGACATGGGTGAATCCACACTCCTCCAACATGCGCACGTAGGTTTTGGTCGTGCCGAAATGGACGTAGGTTTTGGTCAACCATTTCCAGGGGTGGTCCTTCATGCGGCAGATGAATCGGGCATAGCCACCGACCCAGAATCGCATCCACAAGGAGCCGAAGAAGCCGTGCACGCGGTTCATCTTGGCCGGGTCGACAATCACCAGGGTTCCACCCGGCTTGAGCACCCGTCTGACCTCGCCGAGTCCCGCACG
>CAVOCV010000102.1:0-5843 GCA_963694325.1 Candidatus Thalassarchaeaceae archaeon
ATTGTGATCGATGTTCAGTCCGGTCATCTGTTCCAGGCGATCGTTCAACTCATCGTAACTCAGTTGACCGATGGGAATGCCGCCGCGGGCGGCGGACCAGCGCGATTGAACCCCATGATACAGTGACTGATCGGCCACCCATGTTGCGAGTGGGTCGAGTTGCCCCGACTCGTCTGTTGCAACGTAGCCAAAGTAAGTGGCACGTGCAAGTGATGCTGAATTATCGGGGTCCACAACCATCTTGCTCGCGGTGTAATCAGGTTCTGGGCCCTCTGCAATCAGAATGAGTCCGACCGAGCATGTCATTGCAATGCAAACCAACTCATCACCGGGCTCAGTTACGGAATAAAGCAGAGTGTTGGAATCTGCAGTAAAATCAGCACGGGACCAAGATACGCCTTCAGTCGTATTGTTGCCCTCTAACGTTGTTAGATACACTTGTTGTGCCTCAGCAGTGTTGTTCCAATCATGGTACAAGTTTGTGAAAAACATACTTTCGCCATAATATGGGGTCCCCAATTCTTCAGAAAAGTCGTCCACGTCATCTTCGATCTGTTCAGCGATGAGTTCAGCGGGCGCTCGATGCGTCAGGTCGAATTCGAGCATGTTGCGGGTGAAGTATCCCTTGGCGAACAAGGTGCCAATGTCGACGGCGAGACTGGTCGCGCCAATGCGCTGGGGATTCCACAGGATGTTGATGTTGGTCAGTTGGGTGTCTCCCGATTCGCCTCCGACCCATTCGAATGAGTTGACCTCGCTATAGGTCAGGGTGCCCGCGTCCTCGTCGTGGTAGAGGACTTCCCGCTTGCTGGTGATCTCGTAGGTGACGGGCCCGACCTTTTCCAATTCCATCTCTTCAGTGACGCCGGCGGCCATGGCGTCGGCATTCATGAGATTCCACGCGTAGTAGGAACGCTCGTCTTTGGAGGCGAGCCAATCGGGGTCCTCCCAAGTCTCGTTGGTCATGATGGTGGCTTCGCTGAGGGCGGTCTCTGTGCTCTCCATCACCATTGGTGAAATGTAGAACAGATTCGCAGAAATCAGGAGCAAGCCGGCGAGGGTCAGTGCGAGTGCCTTGGGGTTCATCGCCCCGCGACTGCCGGGGCGATGGATAAGTGATGCGACGTGTTGGCGGGTGGAATGGAGTGGCCGGCGGACCCTGTGGATTCCGCGGCGCCGGCGCGTTATCGCTTTCTGCGATGGTGGACACGACAGATGTCGATGGTGTGGTTCCGCGAGTTCAGTGTCATCGGTCATGACATGGTGCCTCGCGAGCGCGGTGTGCTGCATGTGGCGTGGCACGCGGGTGCATTGATCGACCCGCTGGTGATGTTCAGTGGCTTGCCGGGCAAGTTGACCTTCGTGGCCAAGCACACGCTGTGGCGGATTCCCATCCTTCGCTGGATGTTGGATTCTGCAGGCGCCCAGCCCGTTCAGCGGGCGGGCGAGGGCGAGGATGATCGAGCGGCGGCGATCGAGGCGCTGATCAATACGATGGCGACGCTGTTGGCCGAAGGAAATCACTGTGTGATCTATCCCGAGGGCAAGGCGCATCTTTCGCCTCGGCCGGTGAAAATCAAGACCGGTCCAGCGCGCATCATGCAGCGCGCGATTCGCATCGCCGACGAGCGCGGCCTGCCCCGCCCTACCTTGCAGCCGGTCGGGCTGCACTATACCGATCAACACAAGTTTCGAGAACGCGCCTTGATGGAGATTCATCGACCGATTGAACTGCCACCCCAAGGCGATGATGATCGGGCTTGGGTCGAGACTGTGACGTCGATCATCGATGTCGAATTGAATCGTTCGACCATCGGCATGGAATCTTGGGAAGAACGCCATTTGACGTGGCGTACACGGGGTTTGGTCCATCAGGCACGGCGCGCGCAAGCGGGGCTGGAGATTGAGCAGCAATCCTATGCCGAATCCATTACCGCAGCGCGGCGCGTGCGCGCCGCGTATCAATGGCTGCAAAAGGAGGATCCGGCGCGCGCTGAGGGCATCCGAACGCAGGTCGCTGAGCACCATGAGCGGATGGAGGCCTTCGACCTGTCAGATTTCGAAATCTTCAGTCAGCAAAACATGCCGAGTCGAGGTGCACTCGCGAAGTCCCTTCTCCACCTCAGTTGGTGTTGGTTTTGGATGCTCGGCTTCGTCGGGTGGATCTCAATGATTGGCAGTTGGATTCCCTATCGTGTCGCTGGGTTTCTGTCCAATCACCTCAGCATCGATGACAAGACGAGTTTGGGGTCGACGAAATTGTTGCTCTCATTCGTCCTGATGCCGTTGTGGTGGATTGCCATCGCGATGCCGGTGGCGTGGACGGTTTCCGAGATTGTGCACGCGATCGAGATTCCGCCGTATGGACTATTGCTGCCGTTTGCGTTGGTCTTGATTCAGGCCGTCCCCTGGTGGTTGCTGGGGCTGCTTTTGGTGTTCTTATTCCCGTATACAGCGCGCAAACACGTGCAGCTGTATCTGCGCACTGTGACGGCGTGGCGGACGGTCAAACGTTGGTTCCGCCTGCGCGATGATTCCGTGCCGTGGACCGAGTTGCGTGAAAAACAGATGGCTTTGGCGATGACGCTGGTCGGTGTTGGAGGTACTCTGGTGCTGCCCGGTGATGCGGATTGGGTCGACCCAGAGACCGGTCTGGAGGATTGGCAGGTCGTCTCTCGTCGGGGCGAAGTCGTCGAGTGATGGGGCCGCCCTACGGGCGAATCATCAAAGGTCGGCCGTGTGTGGGTCGCAACGTTCCCGATGTCCATTCACATCCACGTGCCGATGCTGCCCGGTGCGGGCCGTGCGCCGTGGCAGGCTGTGGTGAACGGTGCAGCGCAGGAACATCTGGTCGAGAGCAATGCGATTCTTCTCGATGTGCTGCGCGACCAGGTCGGCACGCTCGGTGTGAAGCGCGGCTGCGACATGGGAACGTGTGGCTGTTGTGCCGTGCTCATCGATGGTGAGCCACGCCTGTCTTGTCTCTGTCTTGCCCAAGAGTCCGAAGGCACTGAGATCACCACGGTCGAGGGTTTGTCGGATGGTCATCATCTGCACCCGATCCAACAGTGCTTCGCCGAGGCCGGCGGGAGTCAGTGTGGCTTCTGTACGCCGGGTTTCCTCGTCGTGAGTGCGGCGCTGCTCGATGAGAATCCCAATCCTTCCCGCGATCAGATCAAGTGTGCGATCGAAGGGAATCTGTGCCGTTGTACGGGCTATCAGCAGATCGTCGACGCCGTCGAGATGGCGGCGGCGATGCGTCGCGATGGCGTCGATACACCGGATAAGACGGATGCCAAGTCCGACCCACATCCGGTCGGCCCGGACGAACCGACGCTGCCCCCGGGCAGCGCGAGGTGAGGTGGCAAGCATGGGCAAGGGCTACCGACAGGCACCCGGCAAGGGTGGCGCTTCCAAGAAGCGAAAGGATGGCGGTCGCATCGCCGGCCAGCAGGACTTCGGCGTGCCCGGCTCGGGCGGTGCGAGTCCACATTCGAATCTTCAGGACCTCGACCACGTACCGTCGAGTGTCGGCGGTTGGATGCCGCAGCCCCGTGGGCCGCATGTCCACGACCGTCACTTGACGGGGACGTCCATTGGAAAATCGGTGCCGTTGATCGATGCCAATTGGAAGGTCACCGGCCAGGCTGAGTATGGCGATGACATCCGCCTGCCCGGCGAATTGATCGGTAAAATTCTCCGCTCACCGCATCACCACGCCTTGGTGAAGTCTGTCGATACGACCGCGGCGGAGGCCATGGAAGGCGTCTTCGCCGTGGCGACCGGTGCCGATTCTGAGAATAGCTTCGGCGTGCTGCCCGTGACCAAAGATGAGCATGCGATGGCGCGCGAAAAGGTGCGCCACGTCGGCGATTTGGTCGCCTGTGTGGCGGCGATTGATGAAGCGACGGCGATCCAAGCGATGCATGCCATCACCGTCGATTACGAGGTCTTACCGAGCATCCACGACATGGAGGATGGACTGCTCGATTCAGAACACCCGATCCACGATCGCGGTAAGTATCACGTCGGCGAGTCAAACGTGCAGAAACGTGTGTTCCAGCAGTTTGGTGATCTCGATGGAATGGCGGCTGCGCCCTATCGCCACGAGGCCGACTGGGAGACCGCAGGCGTGCACCACGGCTTCACCGAGCCTCACGCGGTCGTCGCTCACTGGGACCCTTCCGGACGTCTGACCCTGTGGAGCCCCCAACAGGTGCCGCACTACCTGCACAGGGCCCTGTCTTCGGTCCTCGACATCCCCATGCACCAGATCAACGTCCATCGCACCTTCGTCGGCGGCGGTTTCGGCGGCAAATCCGACCCATTCCCCCACGAGATGTGCGCCGCCATTCTGGCGCGAAAATGCGGCCGACCTGTGCGCATCAATTTCGATCGTGAAGAGGTCTATTGGATCAACCGCGGTCGGCATCCGAGCCGCATCCAGATGGGTGTGTTTGCCGATGAGGAGGGGCGCATCGCGGGCATCGAGACCGACGCGCTGATCGACGGCGGTGCCTTCGCTTCCTTCGGCCATGTGACGACTTACTACAACGGCGTGCTCCACACCTCTCCCTACGAGATCGGTGGATTCCACTACACCGGGGCGCGGGTCTGGACGAATAAGCCGGCGAGCGGGGCGATGCGCGGCCATGGTGCGGTCAATTCACGCTGCGCGGTCGAGGTCGGCATCGATGCGGTTTGCGAACAGATGAACGTCGATCCGATGACCTTCCGTCTGGCCAATCTCCTGCCGCCCCACAGCCGCACGATCACCGGATTCCGCATCACGAGCACGGGCATGAGAGAGTGTCTGGCAAAGGTCCGCGAGATGTCGGGTTGGGATGAGAAATTCCGCAACCTGCCTCTCGGGCGTGGGATTGGAGTGGGCTGTGGATTCTTCATCTCCGGTTCGGGATTGCCGATTCACTGGGACCCGGAGAATTTCCCGCACGCCACGGTTCATCTCCAGTGCGACATGGATGGCGGCGTGACCGTTCACACCGGCGCGGCCGAGATCGGTCAAGGCAGTGATACGGCCATCGCCCAGGCGGTGTCCGAGGTGCTTGCCCTGCCGTTGGACATGATTCGCATTCGCAGCAAGGAGACCGATACCGCGCCGGTCGACCTCGGTTCCTATTCCAGCCGTGTCACGTTCATGAATGCGAATGCGGCGATTCGCGCCGCCGGCGAATTGCGCGACAAGGTGATGAAGGCTGCTTGGGAAATCACGGGATACCATCCCGACGTGTTGGTCATCGGTGACCGCCGCATCTACTACCGCCACGACCCGGCGATCGGTGTCTCGTGGTTGGAAGCGGTGCACAAGGCACAGGCCGATTCAGGCGCATTGATCGCCTCGGGCGCCTACCGTACGCCGCCGATGGGTGGTGTTCACAAGGGCGCCGCGGCCGGTCTCGCCCCCGCCTATTCCTTCTCGGCCTATGTCGCCGAGGTCGAGGTCGATGTCGAAACCGGATTCACCAAGGTCATCAGGGCATGGGCAGCCCACGATTGCGGCAAGGCGCTCAACCCGCTGGCGGTCAAGGGACAGATCATCGGCTCCTGCCACATGGGCATGGGTCAGGTGCTCTCTGAGGAGATGAAGTATGGCCGAGATGGCCATTTGATGAATCCCGATCTGCTCGATTTCAAAATCATGAGCGTCCATGAGATGCCTGAAGTCATCCCGATCATCGTCGAATCCAACGACCCAGAGGGGCCTTTTGGGGCCAAGGAGGCAGGCGAGGGCCCGCTCCTGCCCATCCTGCCCGCGGTCTGCAATGCGATTCACGATGCCATCGGCATTCGCATCGACGAGATGCCGGTGACGCCCGACCGCC
>CAVOCV010000103.1:0-5700 GCA_963694325.1 Candidatus Thalassarchaeaceae archaeon
CGTATAGGTCATACACCGTCATCTGGAGGACTTCACTCCCCTCCCATTCCGCATCACCTGTGTGTGAGCAGTGGACCAAATCCGTCGACAACCAGCAGCCGATCTGAGAGGTGTTTGACAGAGGCACCATCTCGAATCTGAGCGCCGTGCCATCCGGATCGGTCGCCAGCGCATCATAGGAGATGTTGGCCAATCCGTGTTGCAGGATGTTGAGCGTGGCCATTGGTGAGGCGAGAATCGGTTCTCGATTCTCCCGAATGAAATCGATGTCGAGGAAGGAGGGCATGCCGTTCCAATCCGTCGAGATGCGCAGCGTCCGATTCCCCGGCGGCACGCCTTCGGTCGGGACGACACAATCGGTCTCAGACCACGGCCCGCCGGTGGCCTGCGGGGTGAAAGTGCCATTTCTGGATATGCCGAAGGCGCCATAATCGGCGGGACTCCACCAATCCCCGCCCTCGATGACCTCACAGACGACGGTGACGTTCGTCGGCAATGTTCCATCCCGGTGGGTCAGGCGAGTGCTCGCGGAGAGCTCTCTGCCATCCACGCCCTCGGTCTCGGTCGGGCCTTCGCCCGGTGGAACGGCCATGGGAAGGAAGGTCGACCCTGCAAGATCTTCGCTGATGTAGGCGTTGGAATTGGTGGGGTTGCGCCAATCTGCCTCGCGGCCCGTCGCTTCGAACCAAGACGCGTGCTCGCCTTTGAGCATCAGGTCGAGATAGGGCAACATCTGTGCCATCGCGTGATCCTGCTGTTCGGTCTGGCTCATTGTGGCATCGCCATCGTTCCACTCTTCCCACAGACCGATCGTATCCTGATACTGGACGTGGTTGGCCCCGACGACTTCCAGATAATGCCACGGGGCATTGGTCTCGACATGCCAACGGTCGACATTGATTCCTGCGGGCGTCAATTCATCCGCGGTTCCCGTGAGATACAATCCCATGCCCGGTGAAGGTGCATCGCCAATCCACGCTTCGGGGACGAAGATGTTGACCTGTTCGAAGCCCAAAGCGATGAGGGATCGGGGGGGTTGAACAGGATAGGGGCTCAGCATTTGTGAGAGAGCCAACTGTGTGACTGCGGCCTTCTTTGCGCCCAATCCATGGCCTGCCAAACCCCAGTGTGCTAGGTCAAAGGCATTTCGCATGCCATCGGGATCGAAGGCATCGCTGCCATTGATATTGTTCTCCCAGAGCCGTAAGTAGAGGTGGAGCACATCGAGGACCTGGGTCGCCGTCTCAGCGGCATTCCAATCGGATGGCAACGAGAAAACGATGTAGCCCGCCGAGGCCATCCGTTCGCAGGCCCAGGCGTAATTGTCGACCTCCTCATCCTCGTCGCCGAACCAGACGACGAGTGGGAAAGGGCCGGAGGCGTTGTCGATCGGCGCCAGACCAGACGATCCATTGGTGCTGCGGGCGGGATAGTAGAGAATGCCACCGTGGCTCTCATCGTCTTCGCCGGTCCACCAGACGTTGGCCTCACCGACGGCGTAGGTGCCCTCCGAGGATGATTCCCCATGGTTTCCATCCTCGGGAATCGCTGCACTGAGCGGGGTCAGGAGGAGGATGAGGATGAGACCTGCGGCACGGAACTGGGTTCGCATCGCTTGCCGAAGGGCGCCGTTCACCACTTGAAGAAGACCCTGTTCGGTGTCAATCCGCCCGTAGGGCGGACTCGGCGGCGATCAATCGGGTCATCGTCAGGCCGAGACCGGGCAGCAAATGGGCGGCTTCCGGACAGTACAGTCGGGCCCAAGCGTCGAGGTGCTGGGCGACGAGAAGCCAGCGTCCATCGAGGCGCAGACCATTTTCCGTGCGTTCGATGATGCGGCTGCAGTCCATCGAATCGTAGGCCGAGATGAGATGGATATCGGCATCGGATACCCCGTTCAAAGGTGGATCTCCAAGCGTCTGATCAAAGTCGACGTGGAATCGAGGGCCGACCTGTTCAGCGACCTCCTCTCCATCGATCATCACATCGACCCAAGGGCCGCGGTTGTCGAGTGGCCGACGGCCACCCATCGCCCAGATCGTGCCACCCTCTGCAGCCCAAGCGGCGGCCGCAGCGCGAGCGGCTCCACCGCCGCCTACCAAGCACAGAAGAGGGGACTCGGTACCCTCGGCCTCGAAGTCGAATCCGAAGTGGCGAGCCAAGGCGATCAATCCCGAACCGTCCGTGCCCGCACAATGCCAATTCATTCCATCCCATCGGAGTTGATTCACCGCGCCATTCTCCAGACTATCATCGATGGGCAAGACGCCTGAGCGAGGCCGCAGTTGATGTTTCAGTGGGCTGGTCAATGAGATCCAGGCCTCGGATTCACCGCGGCGAATCTTGAGGCGTTCCTCATCGGGCGCGAGCAGGGTCTCACCCTCGGGCACATGGTCGGGGTCGGCGACATCGACCGAGTTCAGAACAGTATTCGCAACGCGGTGCAATCGCAGGCGACTGGCGGACTGGGACGGGTCTCCAAAGAGGCGACTCGACACACCCTGCCGCTTGCGGCTGCGGTCCGTCCATGCCCAGGCCATCGGAGAGGTCACATCTTCAGCGTTCAACAAGCAGATGTCACCGAGATCAACCGACAATTCAGCCTGCTTCAAATGGCCCGCTGTTAAGGCGGCGAGAACCGGCGAGAGCGAATGGGCGATGGGCGCCCCGGCGACGGCATATCGAATCTGCATCGCGCTCTCCAACCCTGCGTGTACCCCACCCCTTCTCAAACCCAATGGACGCGCACCTTCGGTGCGTTGGCGCCATCAAGGATTGAATACCGGGACCGCCGGAGCCTTCGCATGGCTTCCGACCTGGAGATTGCCAATGCTGCCCCTCGCGCTCCCATCGAGGAGGTCGCTTGGAAGCTCGGCATGGGCGTCGAGGAACTCCTCCTAATGGGCCGGGGCATCGCGAAAATTAGTTGGCCGACCCTCAAGGAACGCATCGATTTGCCCAAGGGCGCGCTCATCCTCGTCACCAGCGTCAATCCTACCCCCTTTGGAGAGGGCAAGACGGTGACGACCATCGGCCTGACACAGGCACTCAACCGCATCGGCAAGAATGCGACCTGCACCATTCGTGAACCCAGTATGGGACCGGTGTTCGGCATCAAAGGCGGGGCGGCCGGCGGCGGACTGAGTCAGGTGCTCCCAATGGAGCCCATCAATCTCCACTTCACAGGCGACATGCACGCCGTCACCAGCGCGCACAATCTCTGCAGCGCCATGCTCGACAACCATCTCCACTTCGGCAACGAATGTGACATCGACGTCAATCACATCCTCTGGCCTCGGGTGATCGACATGAACGATCGGTCCTTGCGCAACATCACCATCGGGCTCGGCGGACCGAAAAATGGCGTCGCGCGGGAAGAGCGATTCGACATCACGGCGGCGAGCGAGGTCATGGCGATCCTGGCATTGGCGAGCGATTATGCTGATTTGCGCCAGCGCCTCGGTGAGATTGTCATCGCCGAGAGCCGTGCCGGATTTCCCATCAAGGCGAATGACATCGGCGCGGCGGGACCGATGGCGCTGCTGCTTCGACAGGCCTTCTTGCCGAACCTCGTCCAGACCATCGAACAGGACCCCGCCTTCATCCACGCCGGGCCCTTCGCCAACATCGCCCATGGCAATTCGAGCATCATCGCCGACCGCATCGCCCTCGGCTTGGCGGATTATGTCGTCACCGAGGCCGGTTTCGGCGCCGATATGGGCGCCGAGAAAATGATGCACATCAAGGCGGCCGCCAGTGGAATCGCACCCGATTGCGTGGTCATGAACGTCACGGTTCGCAGCATGAAATTGCACGGTGGCGGCTTCAGCACAGGTGGTGGAAAGCGCCCGCGACCCGAGGAGATCGGCGTCGAAAATCTCGACGCGGTCCGCTTCGGCGCCAAGACCAACATGGCCCGCCACATTCGCAACATGTCCCGATTCGGCCTCCCAGTAATCGCCAGCGTCAACGTATTCACCACCGATACCGAGGCGGAGATCGCCATCCTCGTCGAGGAGGCCTTGGCCGCCGGCGCCATGGATGCGGTCGTCTGCCGCGTCCATGCCGAGGGGGGCGCCGGTGGCGCAGACCTTGCCCGCGCTGTGGTCAGCGCCTGCCAATCCCATCTCGCAGCCGGCCGACCCTTCGAGCCCCTGTTCGCACCCAATGCACCAGTCGAAGAGAAGATTCTGCGCGTCGCGACCAACGTCTACGGCGCCGCTTCAATCGATTTCTCCGCCCAGGCCCTGAAGGATTTGGAGACATTGAAGAACTGGGGCTACGGCAATCTTGCCGTGTGCATGGCCAAGACCCAGTACTCGTTCAGTCACGTCCCCCATGAATTGGGCGCACCCAGTGGATTCACCCTGCCCATCCGTGAACTCAGACTCAATGCCGGCGCCGGCTTCATCGTCGCCGTCTGTGGCACGATGATGACCATGCCCGGCCTGCCGCGCATCCCCGCAGCTGAGGGCATGGACATGGACGAGGACGGCAATCTGCTCGGCATGTTCAGTTGAGATCGAGGCAAGAGGGATGCAGCAGATCAAACGCATCGAAGACGGTGTACGACTGCGCGTCCAACACGAGGACGACCTGTGGACACTGGCCCAGATGGTTCGACCCGGTTGCCGCGTCGGCATGTCGGGGTTCCGCCGAGACCAGAGTACGGGCACCCAGGAAGGCGGGCGGGCCAAGGCCGCGGATCGCAAACCGATGTGGATCGTACTCGATGCCGAATCCAGCGAATTCCAACCCTTCACCGACAACCTGCGCATCCACGGGATCATCGCCGAGGCGCCCCAGGACAAGGGCAGTCATCACACCCATGCGGTGGGGCCCCGAGATGAGATCGAAATCACCTGGACCGGCGGCGTGACCGACGCGGACCGCACCCTCCTCAGCGAGGCGCTGAAGGACAGCGGTCGAGGCCATGCGGTCATCGCTGTCGTCGAGAGTGACGAGATTATCCTGTTCGAAATCGCCCAGCACGGCATGCGCGACGTCAGCATGTTCACCCTGCGCGGCGGCGGCAAGCGCGAGGCGAAATCCCAGGAGGTGCGCAATGCATTCCTCGCCGGCGCCGCCAAGGATACGTCGATGATTTTCTCAGCCGAGATGCCCATCATCATCTGCGGCCCGGGCATGGCCCGGGAACAATTCGAATCCCTGCTCAAGGGCCAAGGTGTCGGCCATCAAACTCTCAACATCGGCA
The DNA here is from genome assembly GCA_963694325.1 of Candidatus Thalassarchaeaceae archaeon. Classification (GTDB taxonomy): domain Archaea; phylum Thermoplasmatota; class Poseidoniia; order Poseidoniales; family Thalassarchaeaceae; genus MGIIb-P. Next base: position 5,216 of record CAVOCV010000103.1, read on the forward strand.
CCAGCATCGGTGGCCGCGCCGCGGCCAACGAGGTCATGCGCGAGGGCACCGCCGATGCCGTCCTCGGCGAATTCGCCATGGCCAAGCAAGTCCAGGTCATCGAACAGGCGCTCGAGCGCATCGCGTCTCGGGGCGCGGTCGCTTACGGTCGTGACGCCATCGAGGCCGCTGTCGAGCAAGGGGCCGTCGAATCGCTCGTCATCGAAGCCGGCCTGCTGCGCAGCGATGATTTCTGGGCCAGGGCCGCCATGCAGATTCGTGAGGCCAATGGCGAGATTATCCAAGCCAGCCAAGACCACGATGCCGGAGAGCAACTGGTCAGCATGGGCGGTGCACTTGCCCTGCTGCGATGGACCATGGATTGAATCAGAACTGGGGTGGCGGTTGCTGCCCGGGCTCTTGGAAGGCCGGTTGTTCGGTGGTATAGGTCTGGGCATAAGCCCCGGGCGTTTCCATCACCTGTGCGGCGGGTTGGGATTGCACGA
>CAVOCV010000104.1:0-5636 GCA_963694325.1 Candidatus Thalassarchaeaceae archaeon
TGGAACCGGAGAGCGAGATGCAGAACTCCTCGCAGAAGCCGACCTCGCCTTCGAAGCCGCGCTCAATGCGGATCGTGAGAATGGAGTTGGCTGGCTTGGGAAGGCGCGAATCCAGCGCATGCTCGGCAACCTCTCCGAAGCCCAGATATCCCTTGCACGCGCCCGTCGTCTGCTGCCCGAAGAACCCCTCATCGCCGCGGAGGAAGCACTGCTCGCATTGGACGGCAATGATGTCGAGGCTGCGGCCCGCCTGATCTCAGAAGCGCATGTTCTGGAACGCGATTCAGTGGTCATCGACTACGTCAAGGGCGTCGTCGCCGCACGCCGCGGCGACCTCGGCGAGGCCGAGCGATTGTTCGATGCCGTGCTCGACGTCGATGTCAATCACGTGCGCGCCCGTCTGAACCGCTGCACGACACGCATGCTCAAGCAGGACCACCACGCTGCACTCGACGATGTTCACCAGTTGCTCGAATGCCATCCCGACCTCGACCTTGCGCGCCTGCGGCGCGGTGAGATTCTCATGTCATTGGGTGAGTGGGCCGAAGCGCAGAAGGAGTTCGAGGACGTTCTCTCACGCCGCGAATCGAACCCCCACGCACTCATCCAGTTCGGTGCATGCCTCATCGCACAGGAACGTCTCACAGAAGCGGAGCAACCACTCAACGAGGCCATCCGCCTCGATGGGGAATCTGCTGAGGGCTGGTACCAACGTGGCCTGCTCTACCTCGAATTCGCTCAGGTCGAGAGCGCACTCTCCGATTTCCAGACGGCCGCGGCCCGGGACACACACCACATGAACGCACTCCTACGCATCGCGGCCATCCACCACGAGAACGAGGACTGGGAGTCCGCTGAGATCGCTTGGCGTGCCGTGCTCAATGTCGAGCCCGACAGCCGCATCGCCCGCCGCCGCATCCAAGAGGCGTTTGATGGACAGACCAGCGAAAAGAAAGCCGCCGTTCTGACGACGGGTGAGTCCTCGGAAGAAGTCCCGGAAGCAGCCCCGGAAGAGGCACCTGCAGAAGCACCCGCAGAAGCGGAAGTAAGCGCCGAAGAGACGGATCAGGACATCCCGGATTTTGAATTCGGATTCGGCGACCTCTGAGCGAGAGATTCAAGCGGCCGACCACCCCCCCGTCGCCACATGACCAGAGGACTCGAGCCCGGAGACGCCGGACTGCCATTCGATTTGCCCAACGCCAATCCGACCCAAGGTGGGGATAATCTCAGCCTCTTGAGCGCGACCACCGACGTCGGCACAGTCGTCTTGTTCACCTGCAATCATTGCCCCTATGTGATCGGCAATGAGGTCCGTATCGAGGAGATGGCGGCCAAGGCACGCGCAGCTGGCATCGGATTCGTCGGCATCAACTCCAACGACCCTGTGAAATACGTCAACGATGATTGGGATCACATGTGTGACCGTGCGCAGAAGATGTCGTATGCCTACCTGCATGATGCAAGCCAAACCGTCGCTTCGGCTTGGGGCGCGGAGCGCACGCCCGAATTCTACCTGCTCGACGCCTCGGGCACCATCACCTATCGCGGGCGCCTTGACGATTCACCCAAGGACCCCGCCTATGCGACGACGAGCGAACTCTCAGACGCCATCGATGCGTTGCTCGCAGCAGAGACGCCGGCCGTTGCTCGTACCGACAGCATCGGCTGCTCGGTCAAGTGGATTGCCTGAAGCAGCCTGGATCAGTACTGCTCGAGGACGAGCTCTGTGGTCGTGCTCGCGATCTCCGCGGGTGCAGCGAGCCACATGCGGTCGAGCAACTCTCGCAGGCTGACCGTGTCGTCGACGTGCACCACGGCGACCAAATCGGCTTCACCACTGATCTCGTAGACGGACTCGACACCTTCCCAGTTGGCGAATTCACCGGCAAGCGTGCCGATCTCAGCGCCAGGGCCGACCTTCATGCGCACAAGTGCGGTGAGGCCGATACCGGTTTCACGAATTGTATAGCCACGGATGATGCCGTCTTCTTCGAGACGACGCACCCGCGTGCGGATGGTCCGCTCGGACACACCGACGACTTTGGCGAGTTCCACGTAGGACTGTCGGCTGTTACTTCGTAGGGCACTCAGAATCGACCGGTCGGTCTCGTCAACGCTCGCCATATCCGCGCGCTCCAACATCTATGGTATCAACCCTGCGATGGGCTGAATACGTCATTCAGAGGGGAGTGAACTTCCTGAAAGCGGAAGGATTCCATCCGCAGAACAGCCCCCTGCGCAATCGTTCCCTTGAAAGGGGGTCGATGGTTCGCATGGCCTGTGACGACCGGAGCGGCCTTCACCGACCTGCGGCTGCAGGAGTTCCTCGATTCGGTCTCCGCGCTCTCCTTGAATCGCTCTCACAAGGAGTGGTACAATGTCGAGGTGGCCGCCGCCATCGATGGTTGCATGATCCAGGGTCACGAGGTCGACACGACCAACGGATCAGCGCTTTTATTCCTCAAGAAATCGGTCGTGCTATGCGTGCCCGATAAAGGACACATCGCCCATTATCCCAGACACCTCATCCATTGCTTCATCGATGATTTCCGAAAAAATGGAAAGCCGGAGCAGGGTTTGGTCATGCGCGCGGAATTATTCAGCATTTCACCCAGTGATGAACAACTCGGCTGGGAACTCAAATGCAGCTCTGAGCACGAGGTCCCATCGGTACAGTCCAGCGTCTCTCGTTGGCTGCGCTGGTTGAACGAGTGAACCATCGTCACATTGACATGACGCCGGCTTCCCGCTTTGCTTCACAGGGATGCCCATGTCGCACTACATCAGTGGCCTTGCCGCACGCATGATTCTGGACAGCCGTGGCAATCCGACCGTCGAGGTCGACTGCTATGTGGACGGTTCACTGGCGGGGCGCGCCGCGGTTCCGAGCGGCGCGAGTACGGGTAGCCACGAGGCTGTTGAGTTGCGAGATGGCGACATGTCGCGCTGGATGGGCAAAGGCGTCGATGGTGCGGTCGACAATGTGGTCGAGCGCATCCAAGAGGCGTTGGTCGGCCTTCCGGTCGATGACCAGCGGATGATCGATGAGGTCATGCTCGAGATGGATGATACTGGGAACAAGGCGATTCTTGGCGCGAATGCAACACTCGGAGCAAGCCTCGCTTGTCTTCACGCTGGCGCAAACGTCCACCGCATGCCATTGTGGCGATATGTCGGCGGCCTCTCCGGCGGCAGTTTGCCGGTGCCGATGATGAACATCCTCAATGGCGGCGCTCACGCGGCTTCGAATGTCGATGTGCAGGAATTCATGGTCGTGCCGCATGGCTTTGACCACTTTCCAGAGGCACTTCGCGCCGGCACGGAGACCTATCATGCGCTGAAGTCGGTTCTCAAGGAGAATGGATTGCTCGGCGGTGTTGGTGATGAGGGCGGCTTCGCACCGAATCTGCCGAAGAATGAGGAAGGCCTCGCCCTACTCGTCCAAGCCATCGAGCGCGCCGGCTATGTGCCCGGGGACCAGATGTCCATCGCATTGGATGTCGCAGCCCAGGAATTCCACCATGCCGACGGCTACCACATCGATGGCAGGGTCGTCGACGGCGAGGCACTCGGCGAACTCTACTCCTCCTGGCTCGATGCCTATCCCATCGTCTCGCTGGAGGATGCTTTCGGCGAGGATGACTGGGCCAGTTGGACCCGATTCAACAAGCGCGAAGGCGGGCGAGTCCAGATCGTCGGCGATGATTTGTTCGTCACCAACATCGACCGCCTCGCCGAAGGCATCGAGGTCGGCGCGGCGAATGCAATTCTCATCAAACCGAATCAGATTGGCACGATCACCGAGACCTTGGAGTGCATCGAGATGGCCAAGGAGCACGCCTTCGGCACAGTCATCTCACACCGCAGTGGAGAGACCAGTGATGACACAATCGCCGACCTTGCTGTCGGCACCCGCGCGGGCCAGATCAAGACCGGCGCGCCCTGTCGCAGCGATCGAACGGCGAAGTACAACCAGTTGCTGCGTATCGCAGAGGAATGCGATGAATATACCCAACTCTACTGAGTCGAAAGCCAGGTCGTCAAGCGCGCAATCCCTTCTTCGATGACCTCATCCTCTACCGCGTAGGACAGTCGAATATAGCCCTCTCCTCCCGAAGGAGTCGAGTGGAATGACCTGGACCCGTGCCTCGTGCGGCTTGAAGATAATGGGATTCCATCTTCGGCAGACTGCATTCATCTGCGTGAGGCTTGAATAGGACTGGCTTGTGGCCGGAGCGCGCACAGGTAGCAAAGCCCGGTTACGCGATGGACTGCAAATCCATTTTACAGGGGTTCGAATCCCCTCCTGTGCTCCATCATTCTCCTTCATCCCAAGCGGAGATTCGTTTGGGATCGATTGGTGGTTCGGCCATTGTGAAGGCGACTGCGTCGAATTGATCCATCACATCAGTGGCGACGCCACCACTCTCGCGTTCACTGCGAGAATGCAGGCGAGGGGGTGGGGAATCCGCCGTTTCTGGGATTCTCACAAAGAGACGGTAATCGCGGGCATGGCGCAGGTGATGTGACAATCTCCTTGGACAGGTAAACAGGATGCGAAGACCCCTCAGCATACGGTCCATACCGAGTGCGAATTGAATCGACAATGGCAGGGCGGCCATGTCTGATTTGAATAGCCACAGCCGTGATGGTCGCCGTTTTCGCGGCATCAAAGTGAAACCGCCACCGACCAAAGCTGCGACCATCGCCGCATCGCGCGTGAAGGAGATCAACGGACCCCGAATCAGTGATTGTGCATCTTCGCCCCGACTCACAGCCACCAGGTCCACATCCCCGCCGAGCGGAGCGCGATGCAAGACGGGATCCTGACGCCAGCGCGCCCACCCTTCGTGCACCAACTGGTGCCCCAACCCTTTGCCTCGATGGGCTGGGTCGACGACCACGGTGGCCAATTCAATGGCCCGCCCGACGCGGCGCAATTCCGCATAGCCGGCAGGCATCCCCTGTTCGAGCAGGATGATCTGTGGCACGCGGTGGCCCCGTTTGGCCTCCTTCACAACGCCGAGACTGGGGCGCAGGTCGGGCTCCGCCTGCAACATTTGGTCAAGCCATGCGGCCAATTCCTCATCCTCACTCAATCCAAATCCTCCAAATCGAATCTTTTCGACATCGACAGGTGCGGGCCGATGCCTTTCACATCATATTCGCGACCGAATAAAATCCAATCCTCGCTCTCATACAGCGCAATCGCACCAAGTCGTGCTTGTAACCAACCGCTCTTGGCGCCCCAGTGACTGATTGCAGCCGCTTCCAGTGCACAGACGAGTCCCGCTGCAAGCCCTTGGCGGCGATGGGAATCTCGTGTGCCCATCTGACGAATTTGGACCGCTGGGCGCAGCCCATCCCCGTCCAAATTCAAGGGATCAAAAGCGGGGCAGACCGCTGCGTCCGGGCCGGCGTGGTCTGCCTGGGAACCATCCTCGTCGGCCGGGATCAAGTGGATCCGGCCGACCGCGACGACGACGCCCTGCGCATCCTCCCACCAGGCGTGAACCGCTTCGGCGTCATCGGGCAACTGCTCGGCACCCAGTGGAAAATCGAGCGGGGCGCGAAGTGTTTGGTATCGACACTCGAAATAGGCATCCGGCAGGGCGATGCCCGGCAGGGCGACC
>CAVOCV010000105.1:0-5619 GCA_963694325.1 Candidatus Thalassarchaeaceae archaeon
CCGAGACCCCAGCTTGGGTCAACTCCGGCCGGCCTTCCCAGGGATTGTCCCCCAACGGGGTATCCCAAAGATGGAGCAGAACTCGCTGTTCGACAGTCAATGTTCCGAGCATTCCACCTTTCACGCGTCCGCCTCCCGTGTGGGCGTGGGCCGTGGAGACTCTTAGGCAATTCGGGCGGGCCGGGCAGGAACAGGCGTTGCAATCAAAGGGCGTGCGCCTCCGCAGACCGGCATGGTCCAGCAGAGTCGGCTCCCCCCGCCCGTCGTCGGCGAGGGTGCATATGTCGTCCTCGGGGGCACGGCGAACCGATTGTGGGAACGCGGTTGCTTCGGTCGGCCGGTGCGCGATGGCGTGCGTTTGACGGTGGCCGAAGTGCTCAATGCCCACCGCTTGCGCGGGTTGCCGCTGCCCGACGATGGCTGGCTGGCCGCGATGTTGCAGACCCATCCTGATCTGTTGTTTGAGACCGAGGTTCTCGATGCCCTTCGCTTCCCTGGTGAGAAAGTTGTGTTGGCCGAAAATTTGGGTGCTGCCAATGCCGTTCTGCTGGATGCACGCTCCTATGCGCTACGCTGGTCTCGCGAGGATCAGCCGAAAGAATCCGAGCCCGCGGCCGAGATTCGCTGGTTCCGCGCAAGCGATGCGATCGACTGGGCTGCGCTCGCCGATTGGACGCACAATGTCGAGGTCGGCGGTCGGATTCCCGAGTTGTTAATCGTCGATGATGAACATGGTGTCGTCACCTATAGGTGCGCTCACCATGCGCCTGAGGGTGACTTAGTAGACCCCTTTCGAGAGTTGGAGAATGAGGCGCGAAGGACGTTGGCTCACGCCTGGGCGGATGCGCCTGAAACCGCCGGTGGACACTGGATGGATCTGCGTCGAGGGGACTGGCCTGTGGCTGGAATCGGCATCGACCTTGCGGATGGCATCTGGGTGTCTGAAATCGAATCGCGAATCGTCAGTCGGATCGTCAATCCGACCATGCCCGGTCCCGAAGGTGGTGATGCGGTGCTGTTCGAGATTCTGTGCGATCTGTTGGTGCGGGGGCTCGCCATTCGACCCGGTTTCAAATTCGGTACGCGTTGGCGTGTCTATGCCGGTCATGTCGGTGCTGACCATGCGCCATGGTTGGTCGTGCCGCCTGTCGAGGCGCCGACAGATTGGGGCGAGGCATGCCTGTCGGCCCGACTTGCAGCGGGTGTCAACAAGCATTGGCTCTGCGCGCTGCCGCCACTGACGACCGGTGGTTGGCGCTACCTCGCGCTCGAACGCCCGCCCTCGGATGCGCGGTGGACGAATCCGGTCCGTCACTGATCACTTTCACTTGAGGGCCTGATTCAGACGCTATTCTAGACCAACGGTGGGTCATAATCGTCATATTGAGCCGCTCCAGGGAGCGTCTCCACAGCACCGCGTAGTCGACCGGTCGGGCGCCTGACCACCATCTCATCCTTGGGTGGACCGGACTTCTTTCGGCTGACACCACTGATGGCCCAGAGCGCCAGCAGGATGCTCACGACCTTGATATTGTTCGCCGGCTCGGCCAACCACATCAACCAGCCACCGACATCACCGGGGGGTTGGGCTTGCAAGGTGATCTCGATTTCACCGGCCAGACCATCCTCATCGTAGAGCTGGATCTTGCCTTTTGCGAGCATGCCCGGGGACAGCAGCCCCGCCGGATTCACCTGAATCGTCAGGATGCTTCCATCGCCCAGTGCCTGACTCAATTCCGTTGTCGCGATGCGCGAGAGCGGCCCCTCGATCACCACATCGTATGCGGAGAGACCTTGGCCGTCGAAGTCCAATTCGAAGGCCACCGCCGACTGACCATTGACCGGGATGATGTCTTCGTGATGGGTCGGAATCAGTCGATTCAGGACCAGTCTCCATGCGATTTCAACATCGGTTGCAGGGTTGTTGATGCCACAGCCCAGCGTGCCCTCGATCAGACCCGAGGTGCCCGGACTCGCCCCTTCGGACCAGACGAGGTCGAAGGAGGCAGACTCGCCCGCGGCGATTTGGTGCGCATCGACGAGCGATACGATGCGCCCATCGGTACTCGTCACCTGCGCCCACGGCAGACAATCCTCGTAGGCTGTGTACTGAACCGGCAGCCTCTCGTTGCCGAGCAAGCGCACCGGACTCAACGGCGGCAACACCTCTGCATGACCGCGACCCGGACTTGAAATCGTGATATTGGCCCCAAGGTTGTCGACATCGGACACCGTCACCGTCCATGGCACCAATCGACCTCTCCCATCACGAATCTCGATGCCGCTCGCCCCGAAGGAACCCGAGGTGAACACATCCCCAGCCGCGCCCTCATCATCACCGAGTGTAAGCCCACCATCCCCGTCTGCCTCGACGATTTTCAGGTAAGCGATATCGGGGTCGTGATTGACCTCATTGTTTGACAGGTCACCTCGATTGCGGTCCTGCTGTGAGACGAGAACGCCATGTCCGGGCAAGTCCCTGTCAAATCCGCTGTTGACCCGCGTCTCCATCCAGATGTGTTCGCCCGGGGCGATCTCAATGCGAACCGTACCCCAGGGAGAGACGTGTGGCACGAGCACGTAGGATTGATTCTCGGCACCCGAGGTCCCGATCGAGATGTCGAGCGGTTCGATCGCCCCGATCAATTCCAATGTTGCAGAGGTCGGCAGCGCGGGGGTTCGGCCATTGCCGTTCCAGTTGCCGGACGCCATGATGTCCCAATCGCCAACACCGCTCCACTCGTTGCTCGGTGCATCGCTGTGAACGTCATAGAGATCGACGGCGCCAAACATGTGAAACATCTCGTGGATGACGGTGCCGAGTCCAGAGTCGAAACTGGCCATCGTGTAACTGCCGATGTAAACATCACCGACCTTGATGCCCTGATTGATCGGTGCATAATGGCTCCAGATCGCATCCGGTCCACCGTCGTCCTCCTGGGCCCCACCGGTGTGCAACACGAGGAGTCGGTCGACCCATCCGTCCCCATCGAGATCATAGATGGAGATGTCGAGTTCCTCAAAGGTCGATTCCATCGCTTCGGCGACCAATCCCGCAGGACCGCCGGTATCGGCCGTGCCCGCGTCGCGCTTGTCGCCGTCGTCTTGGCCATAGGCTGTGGAATCGTATCGTGCCATGTGAATCGTCGATTGAACGTCGGCGAAGAGGGTCGATTGCCCGCCGCTGATTTCAGCGAAATAGGTCTTGGCAGAATTCGTGCCCGACAGCAATGCTTCTGCCCGCGCAACATCTTCGCCCGGTCCACTACCGTCGTCGGGGAATTCGATGAGCAGGACGAGCCAGCGCTCCTCGGCCTGCATCGGCACGATGATCGGATCATCGTTGACGATGACCTCGTCGCGGATGGCGTCAAAAATAGGTTCGTAGATGTCCGGTTGTTCCGCCAACCACTGGCCACCGAGCAGAATCGCAACCGCGAGAATGACACGGAGCGCGTTGCTCATGGAAGGGTGTGAGGCCCGCGTCATGCTTCAAGGCCACGGCGCTGCGACCTTGCAGGTCTCATTCCTTGGCCACCGCTGAAAAACGCAGGAGATCCGCTTCCATGGTGCTCGAATCGTCCAACCATCCCAATCCACTCACCGCACAACCCGCACTGGCGAGCGATTGGCGGAATGCCACCGGTAGGGGGGTGCCATCACAGCCCGAGATGGCGAGGTCGGTCGCCTCGTGGCGAACGACCGCGTCGAGCAGTGCATCGCGTGCGTCGGGGTCCAGGCACAGGGCATCGGCCTCGACCCAACCGAGCCGAGCCGGGGCCGATGTACGCGCAATTCGCGGACAGGCATCCTCGCAGGCACACATGGCGAACATGCGCCGTCGGAGATCTCCCTCTCCATCAAAGACGGCGACCGGCGCCCGTGCCCGCGTCGACAATAACGGGCGAGGCATGGTCCACAGCACGCATTCGGGCAGAATCACCAGCAACACGGCCAGAGAGACCCACACACCCTCCAGAACGGTGGGGGCGGCCAGCCACCAGATGAAGACGAGTGTGCCGTGCACGCGCACCCGCAACGGGTCGAAGGGCTCGGTCGACACCAGCGAGAGGAATCTCGCCAAGGCGAGGGCGATGGTCGAGAGCATGAGAAGGAAGAGCCACCACGAGATGCCGATACCGACCTCGAAGAGCGCACTCGCATCATATTGTGCGCCGATGTTTGCGACACCGCCGTAGACACCCGCCCGGGCGATCGCCTCGGGATATCCCCAGACCCACCACGCAGCGGCCGAGGCAAGCCCGAGCGACACGCCCCCGATGGTCACCATTCGCAACCACTTTCTCTCACTCGGCAACAAGCCGACCTCGGTGAAGGCGAGCATTTGCTGCGCGGCGAGGGGCAGTGTGGTCAACAGGGCGAGCAGGCCGATCATCGACCACCTCGTCCCCATCCATCCATGCGGGTCATAGATCGAGACCGTGCCCTCAGCAGCACCCAGAGAGAGATTCGACAACCAGTGGGACAACAGCGGGTCGATGAGAATCCACCAGACGACGGTGGACAGACTCAGCATGAAGAGCACGGCCGTGCCGCGCATCGCCAGTTCATCCAGATGACCTTGAATCGGGCGCTCCGCATCACGGGAGAGCCGGAGTCGCATCGAGGGGGCCTCACATCATGTCCTTGGGCGTCGGCGCGGTGCGCGCAGCAAGAATCGTGCGATAGACGCCATAGGCCGCCCACGCGCTGCAGAACAGGGCCGTGGTCCACAGGTAAGCACCGGCGTCACTGGCCATCCAATGCAGTCCGAGAAGCGCAAGGCCAATCGCGAGCAATCCCCGGCGCAGTCCTTCAGGATAGGCGAGTTGCTTGTCGAGGTGATCGGGACCTGTGTCGAGGCGACGCTCGAGAATTTCCTTCTGCACGACGCCACCGATGATGAGTGCCACGAGCGAGGTGAAGAACCAGGTGATGCCGCCCGCCATGACGACCTTCGACAGGGCGTCCTGCTCAGCTTGCTCGAGAGCGGCTGCGTCATCGTGTTCCTCGAAGAGACTGTAATCGCCGACCGAGATGACGCGTGTCGACTGGTTGGCGGCCGCTGAGGTCTCAGAGGGGGAATTGATGACGAATGAGAGTGTATTCCACATGTCCTGATCATCAGGTGCCCCAGCGCCGTCAACCATGTTGCCCGCCATCCAGAAGGTGACGTCACCGAGGTCTGAGGAGGGGGCGGTCCAGGTGAATGTCCAGGTGGCGCCGTCGACCGGCTCGGAGTGGGAGATGCCCGCCGTGGTCGAGGTTGCGGTCTTGTCCTCGCCGCTGTCCTTCTCGGGCCGAATCATCTCTGCGGCATCCCACGAGAAGGTGCCGGCGCCTTCGGTGGTCATCAGAAAGCCACCGAGGGTGTTGCCACCGGAGTCGGCCATCTCGAGGGCCAGCGTGTAGGAAATATCCACATCATAGGCATGAGGAACGCCGCTGACCTTGATCAGAACCGTGCCTGAAGGAGCCCCGTTGTTGTGGCAGGTGCAGCCGACTTTGGCGACCGCGTCACCATCGTCGTTGTCGGTGGGTGGACCGCCGGACAATGCGAGGGCGGGCACCGCCGTCAGCAGGAAGAGAGAGAGCACGACTGCGAGTCGTAGCGAGACG
>CAVOCV010000106.1:0-5575 GCA_963694325.1 Candidatus Thalassarchaeaceae archaeon
AGATCGCCTCGAGGAACCCGTAGGGTTCCTTCAGGCCGCTCGACCCGAAGGTCCATCATAAGCATATCCGGCGCGCCCTCGGCCCTGAGCGCGGACCATCACAGCTCACTGCTGCGACGGCGGTTGGAGAAGATGGTTGCGGCGATGAGGACCCCGATGAGTCCGAGCACGCCCCAGGTCATGAGACGGAAGGTGTCGGCACTGAGCCCGAACATGCTCTCGTCGAGTACCGCGTTGACGGTCATGTCGACCGGCTGGGCCGCGACCGGCGCGCTCTCGGGCGTGACGATGAGGGTGAATTCGAACTGGTCCTCGATGGACAACTCGACCGGCGGCTTCACGCGAACGAGAATCTCGATGGATTCGCCGGCAGCGAGTTCGAATTGGGTCAGATCGATGTCGATGGTCCAGCCGCGCAGGCCCTCGGTCGAGACGACGTCAATCTGCTCGGCGACGTTGCCATTGTTGGTGATGAGCACACGGAAGTCGGCGAATTCGGGTACGGTGATGTTGCGCTGGGGTCCATCCTCAACGGCGATGTTCAGATCGTGCACCGTCTCGACGGTGAGGACCACATCCACACAGGAGGGTTCTGCGGTATTGCGCATCGAGGCCGCACAGATTGTGATCACACCGGCTTCGCCATTCGGCACACCGGAGAGGACGGTCAGGGTGATCTCGACGGCGTAGGTCGTCGAGTCATCACCGATTTCATACGGCGTCGTGCCGATGCCGACCTCGACCCCTTCGATGTGCAGTTCACGCGAGATGGTCGAATCCATGCCCTGAACGGTGAAGAGTGCGGATTCGATGTAGGGTGAGGTGCCGATGTCGGTCAACAGCAGCGTGATGGTCGTCGAGCCACCGGGCGGCAGGGTCGTGGTCGTCACGTCCGGTGCGCCCTGTGGCTCGGCCAGAATCAACTGCATCAAGTAGTCATAATTCGATACCCGCGCCGTCACTTCCCTGCTGAATTCATTGGAGGGTTCGGCTACGATGTTAATTTTCATCTCGATGGCGAGATAATCACCCTCATCCTCACTCTGAATCTCGACGCGCAAGAAGACCTGCTGATCCTCGCCAGCGTCGAGCGAAATCTGGGTCAGTTCGGCACCCGCATCGTCGACGTAGACCGTGTTCCACGAGGGGGAGGCACAGGAACTGGGCTGGTTGGGATCACAGGCCCGTAGGCGGAAGGAATCGCGCACGTTCCCATCGTTTGAAATCGTCACAGGGAAGAGGATGAATTGGCTGCTTCGGCCGGTTTGGTCGAGTGAGAGCACGGTGCCAGAGAGCTCGTGTCGCTCGGCGACTGAGACCGAGAGTTCCTCTTCTGAATCTACGCCGGAGTCGCCCGAACTGGAGGCGCTCAGCGTGATGGTGACCTCCTCATCGGCGAGCGCATCGATGGGGACGAAGACCGAGACGTCCACTTGCTGCTGTCGCTCACTCTGCGGCGCGTGTTTACCCTGCAGGGTGAGAGAGGAGAATTCGAGGGTGACCGCCCATCCGGCCGGCACCGGTGAATGCCCGATGCTGAAGGAGTCCTCGCCATTGCCCTGATTGGTCACGGTGAGTTGGGTGGTCCGGCTCGTGCCGGGCTCGACATTGTTGAGATTATCATTGGAGAGCGAGGTCGCGACGCCGTAGGACTGTCCGACTGTGACCGAGAGGGTCTGTTCGCATCGCTCGTCATTGCCATCGAGGCCGCGGATGCGGATCTCGGCCGTGCTGTCGGCCTCCATACTGTCATCGGGTGTGACGTCGAAGGATATTGCCACCTGGCCGTTGCCATTGTCGTAGGGCAGGTTGCGCTGACTGACCTCGGGTGTGACCCAGTTCGCCTTTGCACCCGACTTTCCGAAGCTGACGGTCCAATCGCTATTGCCGGTGTTGGAGAACAGGATGGTGCCTGTCTGGGAGGCGCCGGGGGCCAGGGTCATCGAGGTAGGGGAGATGTTGGCGTCGCACTCGTGGAGTTCGGGGACGTTGAGTGTCAGCGACAGATTGTCCTGTTGCTGTTCATTCTGATTCGGGTCACTGGTCACCGTCCCACGGGCGATGAAGCAATGGGAACCGGCTTCGGTCTGCTCGCCATCGGGCACGGAGACCGAGACCGTCGCGATGTCTTCCTCATCGGCGGTGAGTTGCATCGTTGTGGGCTCGATGGTCGCAGACAAGCCATCCGAATTGCAGGCTGCTGCATCGATCATTTCGAGAGAAATCGTCTGTTGGCCCTGGGCTTGACCGGTGTTCTTCACCGTGACCGTCCACTCGACCACGTCATCTCCGCCGTAGTTCTCAGTGTCCTGATTGGTCGACAAATCCACCCCGTATAGGGAACTGGATCCACCTTCGGATTGGGTGGTCGTGACGGTGACGTCGGTCTGTACCGGCGCGCCGGGACCCTCGGCGTTGTTGGCGGTCGCCGTGACCGTGGTGTCGCAGGTTTCATCGGTCTGTTCCTGGGGGTCGTCGGTGACATTGACGGTGAGGGTGACAGTTTCGGTGCCACCGACGGGGATGGTGGGGGCGGTGACCTGTTCGACCGCACTGGAGTATCCTTGGCATCCGCCCGCTTCCTGACTGGCGGCGAGGCTGACGGTGATGTCGACATCACCGGTGTTGCGAACGGTGATCGTGTACTCTGCCGGTTCACCGGGTCCAGCTTCTTTCGAAGATGAATCCGAGGTCAGGGTGACGTCTGCGTCCCGGCCGCCCGTGGCGGCTGCATAGGGGCTCGCCACGACGAGCAGGAGCAGGGCGGCAAGGCACAGGGCGTGGCCGCGCGCGGGCGTGCGCATGAGATGGCGACCCTTCGACTCCCTCAAAAGGACGCCTCCTTCACGAACAGGTTCGATTCACCCTCACAGTTGCGGCAATTCTGCATGCTGGCCGCCTCACATTCATGGCCCTCATCGTGGTACCTCGCTCCACATGAAGGGCAAGCCAACCGGGGACCATCGATCGCCTGATTGCAGCCCCAGCACAGCACGCTCGGCGGCGGTTCCGCGGCGAGAATCGGCGCGGTCAGCGACGGTGCGATGGCGGTGACCATGGGTGTGGAGAAGGCGGTGGGAGCAGGGGCTGTTTCGGGAGGTTTTCTGCGCAATTGAATCATCAGAATTGCAGCGGCGATGCCACCGACGAGAATCAGTAGAATCAATCCGATCATGCCGACATTGGCCGAGAATCCACTCTCTGAACTCCGGTTCGGATCGTCGATCACATCGAGGGGTACCTCGTGGCTTGAGCCGGGTACATTCTCAGCCCCATCCAGACTGAAGCTGACCGTGGAGGCACCCGGGTCTGTCGGCAGAATGCTGATGCGGAATCCTTGGGAGGCACCGATGGCAAGACTCGCGATGGCATCGCCCTCAATAGAGGCCGTCCAGCCCTTGGGTGCATCGACCATGACCCGATGTTCGATGCGTGTATTGCCGAGGTTCTCAATCTCGAGATGAATCATTGAGGTCTCGCCCTCTTTGGCCTCCTCGATGGAGAGGGTGCGCCACACGACCGCGGGATTCGCCGCGATCGGCACCTGCACGCTCGAGGTTTCGATGACACCATCCGCATCGACGACCAAACCGATCTCGGGTTGCCACCCGGCCATCGCATAGGAGGGGGCGGTGATCATGCACACCACATCGGCCGTGCCACCACCGTCAATCTGACCCGCGGGGTCACAGATGCCGGACCAAGTTTCGTCAGGCAGGGAGAGAGAGAGGGTCGGCGTCCACGCCGCGCTGCCATCATTGATGATGCGCCAACTCGCCTTGAAGCCAGGCACACCCGCAGGCACCTCTGAAATCGGTTCGTCTAGCATCGACGCCACCGAGATGAATTCGACGTTGAGTTGGGCCTCCTCGACGACCTCGAGCGCACCCGACCAGGTGGTGACGAAACCGTCGTCGGTCGAGAGCCGAAGCGTCAGCGGACCGCCGACTGCGAGGCCATTGCCCTCGAGTCCGAGCACATACGGCATCGCCTCCCCGATGGGTACATCGAAGGCCTGACTCCCGAGCACGACCGACCATCCGCCGGGACGGTTGTCGACATTCGGTTGGAGCATCAGGGCGGTATTGCCGAGATTGGTGATGGTGAATTGGATGTAGACAGTCGAATCAGGTCGCAGTACACCCGGTGTGGATTCCTCCTCGATGATCGCCTCTGCGTGTTCGATGACCACCATCGGAATCGGTTGGAGCCACTGTTGCAAGGGGTCGACCTGTGAGATGACCCGCAGGTTGGCGACCAAGGCCAGTCCCGCTGCGGGTGTCACGCCGTCTGGAGGCACGACCGTCATGTCGACCGTGCGCGCCCCGTCGAGCGGAATCGCGCCAGTCGACCCGGAGGAAGCCGCGGTTGTGGAACCCAGCGAATCCAATCCAACCCACCACGAATTGGGCGCTTCGAGATAGAGATTGTAGCCTTGGAAACCATTGCCTTCATTCTGCACATCGATGGTGAAGGATGTCGGCTCGGACGGATGGACCTGAAGGGTCGAGAACGGCATCAGGAAGGAGACCCCAGGGAGCACGGGAACATCCAACGTCAAGGTCAGCGGGAAGTCCAGATCATTGTCCTCATCGTGCGCCGTGATCGTCAATTGATACAGCCCAGGGGGCGGCGCGATATTGTGCACCAATGTGAATGTGAGCGATTCTGATTCGGCTCCATCCAGCGCGAACGTCGTCTGTGTGAAGGATTTGAACCAACCATCCATCACGGCGCCATCGGTGATGCGTTGCGCGTTGCTCGATGAGATCGAAGCATTGGTTGGCAGTAGTGCAGTATTGCGAATGGAGAGTTCCCACGAGGTGCTAGTCGAGGTCGAATCGACGATGTCTTTCACCGTCATTGGACTGGTGACGCGAACGCCCGGCGCACTGACGGCGACAATCGTCTCGAACAGGTTGTTGTCCTCGTCGATCTCCTCGAAGTCATTGTTGGCATCGATGCGAATCGTGATCGCCTGGGTGCCCTCATTGACCGGGGTCCAGTCCCAGGTCGCCCAACGCGTCATGCCCGGACCGAGGTCGATTTCGACCTCGCCGAGATTCTGACCGCCAGCGATCGCCTGGATTCTCAGCCCCTCTGCTCGACCGCCGCCCTGATTTTCAATCTGAATCGAAATCTGGCATTCATCGTTGACCTGCGGAATGGCGGTCGAGAGTTGGAAGGAGGCACCGATCGGCAGCGGGTCGCTGCGCAGGTCGTTGACCCCCGCGCCCCGCACGGCCAGTGCGAAGGTCTGATCGCTGCGTTGACCCCCGTGGGAAACATCGGTGATATTCACCAACCAAACGCCCATGTCGGCGCTGTCGATGAGGACGACTTCGACGTTGTTGACATCGTCCGCATCCCCACCCGTGGTCGATGCGCCGCCAGCGAAATCATTGCCCTTGTAGACGGTGCCATCCGGGGCGGTGATGACCATGTCGAGATTATTCTGAAGTTGGGTTGTCGCCCAGGTCGAACCGGGGTAATCCGACCATGCGAGCACCGCCTTGAAGGGGGTGTTCGAGCGGCTGAGGTTGAAAGAATACTGACGGGTTTGTCCACTTCGCAT
>CAVOCV010000107.1:0-5553 GCA_963694325.1 Candidatus Thalassarchaeaceae archaeon
TGGTCTCAAAGGTGTAGACATTGGAATGCCCATCGCCATCGAAGTCCTCACAACCCCTTCGGTCGACGGTGGAATTGCCCCATTGGGTCCAGCAGTCATCCGGATTGTTGCCGGATTGATTGTCGCCCCAGCCGTCCTCATCGCTGTCCACCCATTGGGTGTAATCCATCGGGAATGCATCACGATTCCAAGCATCGATGCTCGAATTGTCGCCGTATCCATCGCCGTCACGGTCCGCCCACTGTTCGTCGCAGCGTGCGGCACAGACGTTCTCCGCAGAGACGTCCTCGGGCGCCCATGGATAGAGGTCGGCGCAATGCTGGCCAACCGTGTAACAGCGCGTCCGGTTGTAGGTCCAACCCTCGGGATTCTGTGTCGATGGCTCGACCGGGTCTGACCAGCCGTCGCCATCGCTGTCCGTACAACCGCCGCGGTCGTGGATCGACGTGCCCATTAGACCCGGGCACTTGTCACCGGTCGGCGCGCTGGAGTTGTCGCCCCAGCCATCGCCATCGAGGTCTTCCCATTGCTGGGGGTCGAGTGGGAATTCATCCGAATTCGTGTTTTGTCCGCAGCAGTCCGGGCCGTGATTGTCGTAGCGGCCATCTCCATCGGTATCGATGGCCTGCATCCAATTCGTCGGGTGACGGTCACCGTTCCAACCGGCATCGCCGCTCGGGTCGGACCATCCATCTCCATCGCTGTCATCGCAACCGAGTCGGTCCTTCCACGACTTGCCAGAATCGCTGCAATCATCGACGGCATTGGCGAACCCATCGCCATCCACGTCGGCGCAGCCATGGTATCCATAGGCGCTGGAGCCGGCGAGGTTCGGGCACCTGTCCACGTTCGGTGCATCGGGATTCTCACCGTAGCCATCGCCATCGCCATCGGTCCATTGCCCGCCAAAGTCGGGCAAATCATCGAAGAGGTCCGGTACGAAATCACGGTCCGCATCGGCGATCCGATGGGCGATTACAGGCTTGTTCAGCAGACTGTGGTAGAGAATGTGCCAGGTACCGTTCGCATCGATGGTCGCCACCGGCGCGTCATTCATGTTGACACCAGCAAGATTTGCACCCGAAAACCGAATCACCTGCTCACCCTCCAAGAGGTTGACCAGCAGGGTTGCGGAACTGTCCGTGCAGAGCACCCGAGTCAGACCGTTCGGCCCATCCAGAATCTCCACCTTCGCCGCATCCGCGCAGCCGAGGTCAATCGTCCTCGAGCCGGCCGCGTCGACGATCACATGTGTGCCCGTCGTGTTGACGAGTGCGCCGGGCAATAGCAGTCCACCCGCGTACAGATGGGCAGGGTCGCGGGTTGCATTCATCGCCGGCAAGGGGGAATCTGTGATGTTGCCATCCTCGATTGTCTGATGATGCCAAACCGTGGCATTGTCCTGCCAGACCACCTCCAAACCACCTGAGGAACGCCGCAGTGAGGCTTGGCCCGTGGCTTCGGTGAAGTTGGCGGAGATGATCACCTGAGCGGTGCGTGTCCAGTTGTCCCCCGCACCCTCATGCCATTCGGTCACCAGTCCTGCCGTCGCATTGCGGACCAACAGGCCAATGCTGCCATTGTCCGCCATCACCGCGCCGAATTGAGACCCATCGGTGCCACCGGCGAGGTTGGAGAAGTCCCATTCGGTCCCATTCTGAACGGCGAGATGGATGATCTGGGTCACATCGTCGCGCCACAGGATGTTCGGTGTCGCATTCGCACCGATGAGAAGTTGGGTCGGCTGGGCCATGGTGACGCCTGTTTGAACGATGTCCGTGTCGACACCGTTGCCTGTCTGATTGACGAAGGTAATCGTATAACCGACCCGGAAGGCCGCCATCGAGAGGCCTGGGGTGCCAGAGGCAATGCTGCCGAAGGTCCCGACGGTCGAGCCGGAGGCGGTGATCGGTTCCATTTGGATGATGATGCCGCCGTGTCGGCGATCGAAATCCAGGCCGGCACCCGCCGAACTGACGACGGTGGGCTGACCTGCCGGTGTGACGGCCATCGCCGCGGTCGCAAGATCACCCAGCACGGTCGAGCCCCATGGGTCGGCAGAGGTGAGGTGTTCGTTGGCCCGCTCGTAATGGTAGACACCCGAGTCGGTATCGAGCAACAATTGGGTTCGTCCCTGTGCGTCCACCGCGAGGTCGAGGCCATCCACGGTGAAGTCAAAGGGCAGGTCGGAGAGTTCCCAATCCCGTGTCTCGACGAGGACAATCGAGCCCCCATCACTGCCATCGCTGGCCGCCGTCGTACTTGCGTAGAGGAATTCATGGGTGCCATCACGGTCCGCATCCCCGCCGGCGGAGAGGATGCGGCCGAGGTGTTGATTCGAGTCCCCGTTCACGTTGAAGAAGGCGGCCGCGCCGTCGTACAGGTCGCTCGCATTCGTCCCGGTGTAGACACCCACCTGGCCACCGGATGAACCGGAGCCGGGCGTGCCGACCATGATGTCGAGCACGCCGTCATCGTTGATGTCCCCGGCATTGATGATACTATGGCCGAAGTTGTCATTGCCGGAGAGTTGTGCGGTCGGATTGGCCGGATAGCCTCCGGTTGAACCGTAGAAGATCCACAGGGTGCCATTGCCCATCTCGCTGACAGCGAGGTCATCGAATCCATCCGCATTGACATCGCCAAGCGCGCTCAACGTGTTGCCGAACAGCGTCCATGTGCTGCTCATCGACCACAGTCGATCCGCGGTTGCAGAGATGCCGCCGGCACCGCCGTGGTGCACCTGAGCACGACCGCGGCCGGAGACGACGAAGATGGCATCGTCCGAACTGCCGATGACGACATCATCGAATCCGTCGCCATTCGCATCGCCGGGGCCGAGGATCGACCAACCGAGAATCAGATCCGTCTCAGTGCCTTCAACGGTCACCGAGGTGGTCTCGAGGGTGGAATTTCCAGAGAAGAGGTGGACGCGGCCCTTGCCGCCATTGGTCGCTGTCCAGCCGAGTTCAGAGACGAGCAGGTCGCGGAAGCCATCGCCATCCACATCTCCCGCAGCCGCCACACGCGCACCGAACTGCGCCCCGTCACCGCTGCCGGACACCGACCAGAATGGGCTTGTCGAAATGCCGGTGGGGAATCCGGTGAACAGGTGGACCATGCCCGTGGCATTGCCCGAGGCATTGTTCTCGTCGGGCGCGCCGACCAATAGGTCGTCGTAGCCATCGCCGTTGGCGTCGCCGACGACGGCCAATGCTGCGCCGAATAGGGCGCCCGGGTGGGCGCCGGGAATCGAGATGTCCGGTGCACTGCTGTACCCATCCACCGAACCGTGGTGGATGTGAACCTCACCGGTATCATTGGCCGCACTGGGCACGCTGTAGACCAGATCGCTGTAGCCATCGCCGTTGAAATCTCCCGTCGCATCCGCGCCGGTGCCGAAGCCGGTCTGATTGGAATCGAGGAGGAAGAATGGCTCGGGTGCGATGCGACCATCATCCCGACCCGCGAGGTCGCGGACAATCCGCAGGCCGGTCCCGTTCTCGATGCCATAGACCAGTTGGGCGCGGGTCGTCGCATCGAGGTGATGACCGAGCGGTTGGCCGATGCCTTCGCCCTCATCGACCACGGAGAAGGTTCGTTCATCCCCATCCAGGGAAATCACAGCGACCCGTTCATTCACCGAGTCGAGGAAAGCCAGATGCAGTACATCGTTGACATCGATATTCAACACAATGTCCTCCGCCGTGCCCGCCGCCATCATCTCAGTATGGCGCCAATAGGATCCAGTGAACCGCATCAGGTGGAGCCCACCCGTGTCCGCATCCCGGTAGGCGATGGCCATGGTGCCATTCGAGTAGATCGAAATCCTCGGTGCGGTCGTGATATTGACATCGTTCACGAGCGTGCGAACCAACCAATCATCATCAGGGAACGGCGTGAAATCATTCTCACGAACGACCTTCAGTGAAGAGGCATCGACATCCAAATAGGCGATTCGAGCAAATCCACGATAATCCACGACAATCGAACATCCCCGACCGACATCGCCGACCGAATCGACCGTCGCGCGGGTTGTCACCCCATCGGTGGAGAGCGTGAACATCTCCAAGTCACCACTCGTCGCGTTGTAACCACAGGCCTTGACGGTCTGATCCGGTGAGATTGCCACATCGAGATCCTCGACGCTGTCGGCGAAGTCCGCCACGCTGCTTCGGACCCAATCATCCGCGCCGCGCTGCGCCAGTCCATTCCATGTGATGCCCTGATCGTCATAGGACCGCCAAGGGTCATCTTCGCCCCAGCCATCCGTCTGTGTGATGCTGTCCTGAACCTCGACTTCGTCGACCAATGGTGCGACCATCCCAGCGAATGGAGCGAGCACCATCAGCAGAGTGAGGAATAGGCTCAATCGACGCATCAACAACACCGTTGGGAGAGCCACATCGTGGTTCGACCCATAGGGTCGAGGGCGCCCACCCTCTTCAGACAACCGCCCCTGCGGATATCTTTCAAGCCCGGTCGACATCGCGAATCATGGTCGGGGGGCGGTGGTTGCTATGCGCGGCGGGTGACTGGCCGGACTCCGTCATTCTCCAACCGCTGGCCGCGGCATCGACCGTGATTCTCGGCGTCGATGGCGGCACCGACATCGCGCTGGCCAACGGGCTTGCAGTCGACCGTGCGGCCGGTGATTTCGACTCGATCATCGATGTTGAAATCGAACGTGTCTCCCTGCCGGATCAACATGCATCCGACCTTCTGAAAGCGATTCGATTCGCCGCCGAAGAAGGCGCTGTTCACATCGATGTCGTCGGCGTCGAAGGCGGCGATATTGCCCACCAATTGGGCGCCTTCGCGGCATTGGTCGAAGCCCCCCCGGACATCGACGTCAGATTGCACCTCGCCGACCACATCGCGAGGCGCTGCGAACACCGCCTGGAACTGGTGCTCGATGCGGGCACGGAATTGAGCCTCTTCGCCTTCACATCCTGCCCCCACGTCAGCCTCGACGGCGTGGAGTTCCCACTCGACGACGAACCCCTCGCATTCTCCACCCGAGGCCTTCACAATGTGGCCCTCGGCGGGCCCGTTCGGGTGATGAGTGACGGGCCTCTGGTCATCCTCATCGGACGTTGACTGAATAGTCGTGACTGGCTGGCTCACCGAGGCCCGAGGCCTTCGCTTTCTCGACCCTATTCCTTGACGATGTGGCCCTTGGTGGGCCAATCAACTTCTGTTCGGATGGACCATTCATCGCCCCCATCGTCGGCAACAGAGTTAATGCAAATCAAGACCACGCAGGATGTATGTCTCATAACGCGCGGTGCACACTTTTTATCGCCCTCGTGATGATGCTGGCCAGCCTCCTGACTGCAATCAACTTCGTTGAAGAGCTGGAGGGTACGAACGACAAGGACACCGGCGGACGCGCAGCATACGAGTTGCTTCTCCACGATATGGTGGAGCCTCGTGAGGCGTTTGTGGACCAAGCCGGGAACACGCGAAACGGAATTGACGTCGGTGACGTCGTGTATTTCCGTCCGATCGTGCTCAACGACGGTGACAACGACCAGGATGAGTTCAACATCC
>CAVOCV010000108.1:0-5542 GCA_963694325.1 Candidatus Thalassarchaeaceae archaeon
CGCCGCCACCGCATTCCAATTGCTGAAGGAGGGCATCGAAGGGGAACGCATCCTCGTCGTCGAGCGCGGTGAGCCAATCGGTGGCAAGAACATGACCGGCGGCATTCTGTGGGGCCGTGAACTCGACGCATTCACTGATTACATCGGCAACTGGGAGATGGATTGTCCCGGCATCGAGCGCTGTATCAATCACAAGAAGGTCGGATTCCTCTCCAATGAGGACGCCGTGTTCATCGAGGGACGCTTCGCCTCCTGGGATGGTACCGGTGGTACCGAAGAGCCCAGCGAGCGTTCCTCTTGGTCCGTGCTGCGCGCCAAGACAGACGCGTGGCTGGCCGAGAAGATGGAGGAGGCCGGCATCTTCGTGATGGGCGGCATCAAAATTGACCAACTCAACATCGAGGGCTTGGACCACGGCGCCTATGATGCCCGTGACCTGACCGACCCCTCGGAGGATTCAGGCAAAGGCGCGGCCCAGAAGTGGAAGGTCGACAATCTGCCGAAGGAATTGGTCGACAAGGTACGCAACGGCACCATCTCTGGCATCGTCCAAGATGGCGAGGTGATGACGGCCAAGGTTGTCGTCATCGCCGAGGGCACAAACTCCGTGCTCACCCGCGCCTATCACTTCGATTCCATGCTGCATGCACAGTCCAAGGACGACATGCTCCTCGGCATCAAGGAGGTCATCCATCTCGGCAAAGAGCGCATCGACGAGCGCTTCAACTGCTTCCCCGGCGATGATGAGCGACCGCCGAGTGGCATGGCGATGGAACTCGCCCTCTCCCTCTACAGGGAGATGGCGGAGGAAGCCTGGGAAAAATATCCCGCGACGAAGGGATTGTACCCGCGCTGTGGCGGATTCTTCTACACCAACGAAGACACCGTGTCCTGCGGCATCA
Source organism: Candidatus Thalassarchaeaceae archaeon (assembly GCA_963694325.1). Classification (GTDB taxonomy): domain Archaea; phylum Thermoplasmatota; class Poseidoniia; order Poseidoniales; family Thalassarchaeaceae; genus MGIIb-P. Next base: position 903 of record CAVOCV010000108.1, read on the forward strand.
TCGTGCAACTCAAGTCACTCCCCGAGGGACTTCACACCTACGATTTGTATGAGGCCTTCAAGGCCCATCCGGCCATCGCTGCACTCATCCAAGGTGGCGAGGCGATCGAGTATGGTGGCCACCTCTGTCCCGAGTATGGACTGCACCGCATGCCGCACCGCTTCACCCGGGATGGTGCGCTCGTGGTCGGCGACGCCGCTGGTCTCGTCTTCGCCAACGGCATGCAGATTCAGGGCATGAATAACGCGCTCCACTCCGGCAAACTCGCCGGCAAAGCGATCGCGCACTGCATCGCCAAGGGCGATGTCTCGGCAAAGGCACTCGACGCCACCTACACCAAGTCGCTGAAGGCATCCTACATATTCCGCGACCTGGAGCGATTCGAACCCGCGACCAAATTCCTCAACCACCCGGCCAACTTCACCTGGCTGCCAGAACTCATCGGCAAGACCGCCAACCGTGTCTTCCGTGAAATCGGCGAGGAGAAGGTACCGGCTGAGAAGGTCTTCTTCGGTGTGCGCAAGGAATTGCGCAAGCGCAACAAAGCCAACAAGAAGGGCATGGGTCTATTCAGCCTCGCCCGGCTCGGTCTACTGGGGAGAAAGCTCTGAGGAGGTGGCATCATGACTGAATCAACGCAAATCGGACTCTTCACCTACGATGTCAAGAACGGCCTCGGTCTCATCGCCTACAATGTCGATGACCACGAGCATGCCCACATCATCGTCGATACGAAAAAGTGCGACGATTGCAGCCACATGATGTGTGTATGGGGCTGTCCGGCCCAGTGCTACAACTATCGCGATCAAGGACTCGAGGAGATGAAATTCCAGGTCGAGGACTGTGTCGAGTGCGGCACCTGCTACATCATGTGCGACCAAGGTGCCGTCAGTTGGAACCACCCACGTGGTGGATTCGGCATCACCTATGCTCAAGGTTGATCCAGTCGATGGTATCCTTCAGCGTCTCGTCGATGGGACGCGGATTCCAGCCGAGTGCTCGCAACTTGCTGTTGTCCATGTAGGAATCTCCGCTGCGCATGTTTCGAACCACGGGCAGGGTAATCGTGCGCTTCTTGCCGAAGAGTCCGAAGAACCAATCCATGCCGAGATTGAGGTAGACGATGAGCCATGGTGCCGTGAATTTTGGTGTCTTGGCTTTCGGATGAATCGCTTTGATGCGGCGGCCGACATCCATCATCATCAGGGTCTCTGTGCTGGTGATGTGACGGCCTTCGGTGTCGGCCTCGAAAACGATGCGGTGGGCGCTGGCGACATCGCGGACATCGACGATGCCGAAGGTAATCTTCGGGGCGGCGGGATAGGCGCCCTTGAGCATGTTTTGGACCACCTCAGTCGAGGGGGTGTGGCGGGCGAAATGGGGGCCGAGGACCATGCTTGGATTGATGACGCGGAGATCGAGATTCAGTTCTTCTGCGAGCGACCAAGCGCGCTTCTCCGACTCGACCTTCGCATAGGTGTAGGGCAGGGAGAAATTCGTCTGCCAATCAGCTTCTGTCTTCGGCCGGCCGGCGGGCAGGCCGCCGATGGCGGCGACGCTCGAGGTGTAGACCACGCGGGTGATGCCGGCTGCGGCTGCGGCGCGCAGCGGGTTGAGCGTGCCGATGATGGAGGGGTCGATGACCTCCTCCTGTGGGTTCTTGGATTCGGTCTGATAGACCGCGGCGGTCTGGAACAATCCGTCCCACTCACCCTCGAAGACAGCAGCCCAACAATCGGCATCCATCAGATCCGCGTTGACCAGTTCGAGCCGGTCGTGTTTGGGCAGGTGTGCCGTCTTTTTCGGGTCGTTCACATCGCGGACCGTCGCCCGGACGTGATAGCCGTGTTCGAGCAGTTCGAGACACAGGGCAGTGCCCACGTGTCCGTTGGCGCCGGTGAGGATGACTCTCGGGCTCATGGCGGTGGATGGCCTCATCGGATTTATCACCCTGTGTCCATAGCCACGGCCCGATGACGCTGCACGTCTATGACACGCGCACCCGTGAAAAGCGGCAATTCGAGACCGCCCGCACGGGTGAGGTCGACATGTATGTCTGTGGCATCACGCCGTATTCTCCCTCTCATTTGGGCCATGCGCGCTGTTACATTGCCTTCGACTTGATCCATCGCTGGCTGGAAGCCAGCGGGTGGACGGTGAACTACGTTCAGAACTTCACCGATATCGATGACAAGATCATCCACCAAGCGAATGAGGAGGGCATCGATTTCCTCGAGGTGGCCGAGCGCAACATCGCGGACTATTATGCCGCGATGGATGCCCTGAATGTGCTGCGCGCCGACCATTATCCAAGGGTGACCGAAGTGGTGCCCGAAATCATCGAGATGGTCACGACTCTGATCGACAAAGAACACGCCTACGTGTCCGAGGACGGCGTCTGGTTCTCGATCGCTTCCGCGCCTGAAAAGTACGGCTTGTTGACCGGCCAATCCATCGATGCGGTTCGCGAAGGGGCTGGAGGCCGTGTCTCGGATTCAGGCAAGCGCGACCACAAGGATTTCGCCTTGTGGAAATTGAGCAAACCGGGTGAACCCAGTTGGGATTCGCCTTGGGGTGCAGGCCGGCCCGGCTGGCATATCGAGTGCAGTGCGATGAGCCTGAAACACTTCGGTGAGCAGTTCGACATCCACGGTGGTGGCCACGACCTGCGCTTCCCGCATCACGAGGCGGAGATCTTCCAATCCGAATGCTGCACTGGAAAGTCGCCACTCGTCCAGTATTGGATGCACAATGGATTCGTCAACATTGATGGGGAGAAGATGTCGAAGTCACTCGGCAATTTCTGGACCATCACCGATGTGATGGAGACCTACGACCCTCTCGTGCTTCGCCACGCCCTGCTCAATGCCCATTATCGGTCTCCCATTGACCTCACAGAGCAATTGCTCGAGGATGCGAAGGGGCATCAATCGCGTTTGGTCGCTGTGTATGGCCATGCGCTGGTCGTGTTGGAACAGTCGAAGAAGGCGGGCGTGTCCGAGCCGGTCAAACTCCCGCAACCCGATCTTTCGAGTTCGGATTTCATGACCTCAAAGCTCGGGCTTCTGGAGAAGTTGCTGACCAAAGCAGCCATCGCCATGGATGATGATTTCAACAGCCGAAATGCACTGGCCAAGGTGATCAATGGTGCCAGATTGATCCCGCAGGTTCTCAACTCCGAAGACATCGATGAGGCCGACACCGCCGCCTTTGCCGCCTATGCTGTGGATTGGTTGTCGGAATTCGCGGGCCTCGTGCTCGGACTGTTGCCGGACAAGGACGTGGCGATGGCCGTGCACGACCCGAGTTTGGACCCCGCTCGCCAGGCGGTCAAAGATGAGGTCGAGGCGTTATTGGCGCGGCGCGCCATCGCCCGCGGTGCCAAGGATTGGGAGAGTGCCGATGAAATTCGCGATGCGCTCGCCGCCATGGGTGTGACCGTTCAGGACACGCCCGATGGCGTGGTCTGGTCACTCGAGTCCTGATTCTTCCTCGACCTCATCCTCTGCCTCACGCATCAGCGCGAGGGCGAATGCCACCGAGGCGATGGTGATGAGCCCCAAGGCAGCGATGCCGGCATAGACCAAGGTCAAGTCGGAGGTTTCGGCCTCCTTCGCCTGCTTCTCGGGGTCCGGCTCTGCATTGGGGTCAGGGTCGGGGTCGGGATCGGGGTCGGGGTCTGGGTCGGGGTCTGGGTCGGGGTCAGGGTCAGGGTCGGGGTCGGGGTCAGGGCCCGGGTCTGTGGGGTCTCGATCATCGGGTGTCCATTCGACGTCCAAGCCGCGGTCGTAGTAGGCGCTGTACAGATCGATGGTGCCGGCCTGATTGAAGCCGGCGCTGCCGTTGAGTCGGTCGAAGTAGCGATCGTCACCCCAGGTGAAGATGCTGTCGAGGCCGATCGAATCGAGTCCCGGCCATTTGTCATCGGCCCAGATGGTGAATTCCGCGAGGTCCATGTCTTCGGCGGCACCGAAATTCGCGTGCATGTCGGCCTTGTTGAATTCGAGCGCCATCTCGAGTCCAGCCTCGATATCGGCCCAACTCTGTTCGCCATCGTCGACGCCCATGAAGGTGACATCGAGTGCCTTGGTCATGCCATTCCAGGTGATGACCTCCTTGTCATCACCGTTGAGTTCTGTCATCAGATCCACATCCCCGTAGATCGGCAGGCCGCCGACCACGGTGAGAGCGATATCGGGGTCGATGGCCTCGATTAGATTGCGGTAGGGATTTCCGTGGAAGGAATCCACGACCATCAGATCCGCGGCAAGGCCCGGTTCGATGCGACCGACGTCGTTGGTCCAGCCGATGCCGTCGACGACGTTGGTCGTTACCATCTCGACCTGTTCGAAATCGGTGAAGATGTCACCCATGCGGTTCTCATCGAGCCAATCGGCCATCTTCATCTCGTGCAGGGGAGATTTGGTGCCAGAGGGAGACCAGTCCGGTGCGAGCAGAATGTTGACGCCCGCGGCCTTGGCCGCGGCGACATCCGCGGTTTGGCCGTAGAGCAGAAGATTGGAGGTCGGTGACCAGATCAAGCTGGCACCGACCGCGCCCATCTGTTGGTATTCATTGGCGCCGAGCGGCACACCGTGCACCAGATTCAACTCGGGCACGAGCAGATCGTTGTCGACCAA
>CAVOCV010000109.1:0-5478 GCA_963694325.1 Candidatus Thalassarchaeaceae archaeon
CCAAGTCGAGGACCTCTGCGAGAACGCCGACGTAGACCATGTTGGCAATCATCCGCGCGAGTTTGGGATTGAGTCCGCGCGCGATTTTGGTCATCGGCACACCGATGACCGTACAATCATCCCGTTCGACCGCCATCTTGACGTCGGTATTGTGGATAATCACGGTGCCTGCCAAGCAGTTCTCGATGTCCTCGTCCCACGTCGCCTTGTTCATCAGAATCTGGATGTGGGTGCGGTCGGCCGGGGCTTGGTAGCCATTGTCTGAGACCCGAACGATGTACCAGGTCGGCAAACCCGAGATGTTGGAGGGGAAGAGATTCTTCCCGGAGACGGGCACACCCATGTCGAACATGGTGTTCAGAAGAATCAGGTTCGCCGATTGCGAACCGGTCCCATTCGCTGTGGCGATGTTGAGTTGGAAATCGTTGACGATCCGGTCCATCGGTGTCGTTGTCTCCTCGGTCGGGGGCGTAGCCCCCCTCAGGCGTATTGGTGGCCCGAGTCCGTCCGATAATAGGCATTGCTGCTCGAAGCGCTACCCCTGAACGCCTAACTGCGGCCTCGCAGTGCATCGAATACACCGCTCTGCAGCGGCCATATGATGGTCGCAGCCACTGGGGCCGCCGAGCCGCTGCGGTTTTGAATGAGGCCGGGCTCGGCGGCGGCATGACATCGAAGGCGATTCAGGCGGGATGGAAACAAGCCGAGGATGAGGTCGGCGAAGGCGCCCACGAAGAAGCCCTCCAAACCTTGCGAGAAATCTGGGGTGAAGATGGAGCCGATGTCGCTCAAACCTGGCGCATCGCAGGCGATGCGAAGGCCGGTCTTGCACGCGATTCCGAATCCAAGAAAACCTATCGAGAAGCGGTCAGCCATTACGAGGCCGCATTGAAGCTCAGTTCGTCCGACAAGGCAGCACGCCGCGCCCTCAACAGCCTGCGCAGTGAGATGGACGGCCTCGGCATTCGCGCCGGTGGCTCTGCCATTCTGTGGGATGATGGTGCACCGACCTTCACAGGATTGGTCAGCATCATCGTCGTCATCGGCTTGATTCTCGTCGCACTCAAGGTGGTGCCAGAGTATCTCGAAGGTGAAAAACCGGTCTTGGAAGGCAGTATTTTGATGGAGATGACCTGGACGGATACCTCCGGTGGAACCCACAATGGAAAGATCTGGATCGAGTTGTACAATGAGACGCCAATGCACGCGGAGAGCTTCCGCGCCAATGCGGCTGCGAATCGCTACGACGGGAACATCTTCCACCGCATCGTTGACGGATTCATGATTCAGGGCGGCGATTTCGAGAACGGTGACGGCTCTGGCGGTCACGCAGGCGCTTACTTCGGCTATTGTGGCAACGGCGGGTCCGTGAGTGAAGGTGGTTGCGAGGGCGATATGACCCAGTGGGTCATTCCAGCCGAATTCGGCCAGACCCACGACCCCGGGGTGATCGCGGCTGCGCGCTCGAGCGATGAGAATTCAGCCGGCTCCCAATTCTATCTGGTCGACTCCACCGGTGCACATTCACTCGATGGCAGCTACACCGCTTTCGGCATGGCCTACAAAGGCGAGATCGATGGTGTAGCGACGACGGGAATCGCCGTTATCGATGCGATTTCTCAGGTCGGTTGTGGCGCTTCGGAATCCACGTGCAGCGACCAGAACAAATTGTCGACTTACCCCGTGACCATCGTCAGCGTGTCTCTTGTCGACTGATGAGTTCGTGAGTGACGTTGAAAGACGGGCGGTGGGTCGCCGCTTCATGGCGGCTGATTCGATGCGCACTTTCGAGCGCGCCGATGGCAGCGAAGGGCGCTATGCGGCCCTGTCGACCTTGGAGGATGCGGGGCTCTGCCAACTCGCGCGCCTGCCGTGCACGATTCGGGTGTTGCTCGAAGCCGCCCTGCGCAAGTGTGATGGATTTCTGGTCACCGATGCGGATGTCGCTCGCATCGCAGCCTGGTCGCCCACCCAGCAGCCGGCCGAGATTCCCTTCATGCCCTCGCGCGTGATCCTGCAGGACTTCACCGGTGTGCCCGCGGTGGTCGATATCGCCGCCCTCCGCGATGCGATGGTCGCCTTGGGTGGAAATCCACAGAAGGTCAATCCGCAAGTGCCCGTGGATCTGGTCATCGACCACTCTGTTCAAGTCGATGTATCCGGATTGTTTCCCGATGCGCGCGAGCGAAATTTGGAGATCGAATACGAGCGCAACATGGAGCGTTATCAATTCCTCAAGTGGGGCCAACAGAGTCTGGACAATTTCCGCGCTGTTCCGCCCGGCCGGGGCATCGTCCATCAGGTGAATCTGGAATGGATTGCCAGCGTCGCGCGCGAAGAGGATGGGGTGTGGATGCCCGATTCATTGGTCGGCACAGATTCTCACACGACGATGATCAACGGGCTCGGAGTGCTCGGCTGGGGTGTCGGTGGCATCGAGGCCGAGGCGGTCATGCTGGGCCAACCGATCTACATGCTCCTGCCCGAGGTCGTCGGCTTCGAGTTGACCGGCGCGCTGCGCCCAGGTGTGACGGCGACCGACATGACATTGCGCATCGTCGAGATGCTGCGCGCCCACGGTTGTGTCGACCGTTTCGTCGAATTCCATGGAGCGGGCCTGTCGGCGCTGAGCCTGCCGGACCGCGCGACGATCGCCAACATGGCGCCCGAGTATGGCGCGACCTGCGGATTCTTCCCGGTCGATGAGACGACCTTGGACTACATGCGACTCTCCGGTCGCGACCCTGCCCATGTCGAGGATGTCAAGCGCTATCTCAGCGCCCAAGGAATGCTCTACACAGCCGATTCTCTCACACCTGAATTCACCTCGAATCTGGGCTTGGATCTTGCGAGTGTTGAGCCGGCCATGGCCGGTCCGAAGCGGCCCCAAGACCGCGTCGACCTGTCGGCGATGAAGTCGCATTGGCGCGAGAGCCTAACCGCGCCGGTCGGCCATTCAGGCCACGGGGTCAGCCAGACCGATACGCAGGTCGAAATCGTCGGCAGCGACGGTGAGACCTATGCCCTGAAACATGGCGATGTCGTCATTTCGGCGATCACCTCCTGCACCAATACCTCGAATCCTTCGGTCATGCTCGGGGCCGGCATCCTCGCGCGTAATGCGGTCCAGCGCGGATTGAAGTTGGCGCCGTGGACCAAGCCTTCGCTCGCGCCCGGCTCGCGCGTGGTCACGGAGTATTACGATGCGGCGGGTTTGACCGCACCCCTGAACGAGTTGGGATTCCACAATGTCGGCTATGGCTGCACCACCTGCATCGGCAACTCTGGGCCATTGGCCCCCGAGATCGAATCCGCCATCGACGATAGTGATCTCATCGTCGGTTCGGTCATCTCTGGGAATCGGAATTTCGAAGGTCGCGTCCATCAGAAGGTCAAGGCCTCCTACTTGGCCTCCCCCCCGCTGGTTGTCGCCTATGCGATTGCGGGCACCCTCGACATCGACTTTGAGACCGATCCGATCGGCCATGGGTCCGATGGCTCGCCGGTCATGTTGGCCGACATTTGGCCGACGGATACGGAGATTCGCGAGGTGATGGCGGCGGCGATCACACCGGAGATGTTCAACGAGCGCTATTCCACCGTCATGAATGAACCCCGCTGGGATGCGATTCCATCGGCGCCAACAGATCTCTATCCGTGGGCGCCGGACAGCACCTACATCCGCCTGCCCTCGTTCTTTGAGGGCATCACGCCCGAACCGGCCCCGATTTCAACCATCGAGGACGCGCGCGTCCTGCTCAAGCTCGGCGACTCGATCACCACCGACCACATCAGCCCGGCCGGGGCCTTCCCCCACTCGGGTGCAGCGGGTCGTTATCTGGTCGGCAAAGGGGTATCGCCGCGCGATTTCAATTCCTTCGGCAGTCGGCGCGGCAACCACGAGGTCATGATACGCGGCACCTTCGCCAATGTGCGCATTCGCAATCAGATCGCACCGGGAACCGAGGGCGGCTTGACGACCCACTTCCCCACCGGCGCGGTCGAATCCATCTACGAGGCCTCGATGAAATATCAGGCGGAAGGCACGCCTTTGGTCGTGCTCGCGGGCGAACAATACGGGACGGGAAGCAGCCGGGATTGGGCGGCGAAGGGCACATTGCTCCTCGGTGTCAAAGCTGTCATCGCGACCTCTTTTGAGCGCATCCACCGCTCCAATCTGGTCGGCATGGGCGTCCTGCCGCTGACCTTCCCCGCCGGTGAGAATGCTGACAGTCTGGGATTGGATGGCACGGAATCATTCGACATCCCCGCCACCGCCGATCTGGTGCCGTTGAGCGATATTTGTGTCACGGCGACCCGCGCGGATGGCACGGTGATCACCTTCGATGCGGTGGTTCGCCTCGACACGCCGGTCGAGGTCGAGTACTATCGCAACGGCGGCATCCTGCCGACCGTTCTGCGCAACCTCGCCCAGGCCTGAGGCGACTCGAATCCGTCCCCGCGCACGCAGTCGCAATGGGTATAGGCTCACACCCTACCGTCAAAATCAATGGTCGAACGCAACTTGACGAGGCCGCTCGTTCTGACCGTACTGCTCCTCCTCAGCAGCATGTCCCCATTCCTCGCCCCCATCGAGTTACCAGCCCTCGAGCCAAGCCCCAACCATTCAGCATCTGCTTCGCACCTCACCACCTTCTCAACCGGCGCCTCGAGCATCGAGATGCACCCTTCACTGAATGAATCCTCCTCATTCTCCCACATGCCTGACATGCGCGTCTCCGACGTCGCACTGAATCTGAGTATCTCACCGACCAAAACCTGGGACAATCGCTCCATCCCCATGAGCGCGCTCGGCCCAATCTCCACCCTCGATGAGACGGTCGTGGCGGCCAATGGCCAGCTCGAATTGAACGGTTCGGGCGGTGCTGCGCCCGTCTACAGTGCCGCCGGCACATTCCTCAGCCCCATTATCGGGCAGGTCGGCACCCTCCACCTCTCAGCGAACCTGACCTTGGCATCCGTGCAGCCGGTCAACACGTCGATTGAAGGTGCCTTCAGGCACACGGTCGACTCCACAAACTGGTTTGGTTGGCAACCCCTGAACATCCAGGGCCAGATGTTGCCTCCGTTCGCGGAGATCCAATTCCAGTTGAATCTCTCGACCACCGACAATACCACGACGCCGACCGTCGGGTCCATCTCATACAGTCAATTCACGTGGCGGGCGCTGGACGATGCATCTCTGGACATCGGAAACGTCTCCGGCACGAACGAATTCTGGTCCTTCGATGCGCCGCTGGGATTGGTGAGGAGTGGAGGCGCATTGGCGGGAATGGGTCCGACGATGATTCTGCTTTCGGTCCCGGTCGGTGCCAAGCCCGCCGCCGATGCTTGGGTCCACATCATGCCGCCCGGATTCCTTCGCGACACGGATGTGACGATTTCAATGGGCAGCAACGTGCTCAAAGTCCTGAACAGCAGTGACTTTCCCGACGCCGGTTTGAGCGTTCCAATCCC
>CAVOCV010000110.1:0-5426 GCA_963694325.1 Candidatus Thalassarchaeaceae archaeon
TCGGCAATCTGCAAGGCGTCGCCGGTGCGCCACAGATCGACATCGCTGTGGATCCCTTGGAATGCACCAACCACTGTGCGCTCGACCTCCCGAATGCGATCGCAGTGCTCGCGGCTGCGCCGCGCGGCGCCCTCCTTCACGCGCCCGACTGCTACATGGACAAGATCGCCGGAGGACAATTGCTCGAAGGCGAACTGAGTCTGGAGGCCAGTGTCGACTGGAATATCGAACAGGCCTGCGCCGCCCTCGACAAGACGGCGTCCGAACTGAAGGTCGTCGTCATGGACCGGCCCCGCCACACCGAACTCATCGCGGAACTTCGCGGACTCGGCGTCGTTGTGCCACTGATCGGCGATGGTGACATCGCAGCCGCACTCAACGCGGCCGATCCCAATTCCGATATCGACATGCTGATGGGTATTGGTGCCGCGCCGGAAGGCGTCATCACCGCCACGGCATTGCGTGCACTCGGCGGCCATTTCGAAGGGAAATTGGTGACGACGAACGAGGACCATGCGCGCCGCGCAGCCGAGATGGTCGGGGCCGATGTCGACCGGGTCTGGGGCCGAGATGATCTGTGCGCCTCTGAGGATGCCATCTTCGTCGCCTCGGGTGTGTGCAGCGGCTATCTGCCCGGGGTTGAATTCCTCGGCAATAACCGCGCCGCGGTCCACTCCGAAATCCTCCACGTCATCGATGGGCGACGACAGTTCATCTCGTCAGAAAAACACCTCTGAGTACCGCCATTGAATTGATATGCCCTGCGCGGGTCGCGCAGGCCATGACCAACTGGCCCACCATGGAAGCCATGCCCAACAACCTCGTCAACTACGGGGTGACCGACAACGGCATCGCCATCATCGAGCTGAGCTCGGACTCCGATGGAAAACCCCTCACAGAGGGCAAGACTCCCGTCAATACCTACACCCGAGAGATGTGGGAGGACATCGACGACGCGATTCTCAACGCGCGATTTGATGGTGACGTGTCCGTCATTCTTCTGACTGGACACGGTGACAAATTCTTCTCCGCCGGTGCCTCGATCAACTACCTCAACACCTTGAGTCCGCGCTACAAGTACTTCTTCTGCCTGCACGCCAACGAGACCCTGTCCCGCTTGGAGCAGACCCCGAAGTTGGTCATCGCAGCCCTCAACGGCCACACCGTCGGTGGCGGCCTGGAGATCGCGATGGCTGCGGACATCCGCATCGCCCGCAAGGACAACGGCAGCGTCGGACTTCCCGAGGTCAGCCTCGGTGTGCTCGCCGGCACCGGTGGCACGGCTCGCCTCTCCCGTTTGGTTGGGAAGTCCAAGGCCATGGAAATCATGGTCACGGGTCGCAAATTCTCCTTCGAAGAAGCGGCGGAGATGGATCTCATTCACGAGGTCTACGACTCCGGGAGCTTGGATGAATTCCGCACCGACGTGATGGATTACGCCGGTCAGTTCACGCTGCCGCTCGCCGCATCCAAGGCGATTGGCAACATCAAGCGAAGCATCCAGTCCGGCATGGAGATGCCCATGGAATACCACCTCGCCCTCGAGCGTGAACTCCAGTCCGATCTCTTCCAGTCCGCCGACGCAAAGGAGGGCATCGCCTCCTATGTCGAGCGCCGCACCCCGCGATTCACCGGCAACTGAGCGCTTCGCATCGCCGGCGTCGGATTCATGAACCACACCTCCTTCGGAGGTGACATGAGTACCACAGAGACCGTGGAGACATACACGCCGAACTTCGAGGCATGGATCTCAGAGTTCCAAGAATGGCAGACCCGCATCGGGTTCGACCCTTCGTGGCTGGGTGACTACACATTCGACATCAAGTTCGACTGGGACACCGCGGGCGACACGATCGAGTTTGGTGATTTCGAAGGCCTGCCCAAGTGGGATCGCCGCATGCAGGTGCCCCAGCAAAACATCCGGGACGCGATCATTTCGATGGTCACGGTTCAGGGAGATACAGAGTTCGCTTCTGTGGAACAGCAGCACCACCTGTTGGATACCGCACCGACCGAGTATGACAAGAAAAGCGCCCTCCGCATCATGTGCGAAGAGCAGCGTCACGGCTGGCAGATGGCCTACGTGCTATGCACCTACTTCGGTGAGCACGGGGTTCGCGAGGCGATGAAGTTGCTCGAGCGCAACAGCCTCGGCAATCCGATTCGCGGCGAGGAGGACCGGGCTCGCATTCTCGGCTCGTTCAATGCACCGATCGACCATTGGCTCGATTTCTTCTGCTTCACCCACTTCATCGACCGCGATGGCAAATTCCAGTTGAAGATGCTCTCGACCTCCTCGTTCAAGCCGCTGGCCGCGAGCATGGGACCGATGCTGAAGGAGGAGTCCTTCCATCTGGGCACCGGCGCCAATGGACTGCGCAGGGTCGTCAAGCAGGGTTTGATCCCGATGGCCTTCCTTCAGAAATACATCAACAAGTGGGTCAGCACCGGACTCGACCTGTTCGGTACCGACGAATCGACCTCCGCACAATGGGCCTATGTCTACGGCGTCAAGGGTCGCTACGACGAGCGCGAGAGCGCGGTCGAGGCGGACCGCGAGCACCTCAACGAGGAGAGCCGCGGCCACTATTTCCAGGAACTCAAGGACGAGATGGTCCGCATCTCCAAGCCGCGCGCTGAAGGTGAGCCTGAACTCTACATCTGCTCGGACAAATTCAACCGAGGCGTTGGACACCACCACGGCATCCGATACGATGTCCACGGCGAGTCATTCGAGGGCGACGATGACGATTGGGCCGCCTATCTGGACAGCGTCTTGCCGACCGATGCGGACGAGAAGAAGCTCATCGAGGATTACTTGACTCAAGAGTGGATTCAGTACCGCGAATGGAAGGGCGAGTGAACCCGATGACGATGCTGGCCTACGGGCTGCTCAACATCGACAGGGAACGGTTGAAGCCGTTCTTTGCACGGGTGCCAGAACTGTTTCACAGCCATCATCATGCGGACGAGGAACGGGCGGAGCAATACGAGGAGATGCTCTACCGGATTTCCCGGCCGTATTCATCGAGTACACTGGATATGATTGACAATTTCATGGGATTCGAAGCGCGGGCATGGAGCGCGGAGACCGAGCGCGAGGTGCTGCTCTTCCTCTATGCGATCCGCTATCCCGATACGCTACTCATCGAGAGTCTGACACCGGAAGCGCGCGCCGATGTACGTCGATTGAGCGCTTATCTTCACTTCATCAAACATACCTATTCAATCTGGAATGAGGATTCACGGAAGGGCCTTGAGAAATTGGGCATCATCATCCCCAACACCGAGGAAGCTTGTCCCTTCCGCTACGGAGCCTATGCGGCTTCGATTGAATTGCTGAAGGATTTGGCACCGTTCTACGCCTTCATCGAGCATGATGTGCCGCGGCAGCGGCTGTTTCAGGCGGCACTCGCCGCCTATGGCAAGGAGGCCTAGAGATGCGCGTCGCTGTCATCGGCGCCGGCACCATGGGCGCGGGCATCGCCCAGGTCTGCGCGCAGGCGGGTTGGCAAACCGGCCTCTTCGATGCCTTTCCCGAAGGACTTGAACGGGGCATTGCGGCGATCGATGCGTTTTGGGACAAGGGAATTGCGCGCGGCAAGACCACGCCCGAACAGAAGGTAGAATGGCAGGCATTGTTGACCCCGTTCTCCTCGATGGAAGATGCGGTCAAGGACTGCGATCTGGTGATTGAGGCTGTACCAGAGATTCCTGACCTGAAGCATTCAGTTTTCGCTCAACTCGGACAGTTGTGCCCAGCGGATTGTGTCCTCGGGACCAATACGTCGTCACTCTCAATTGCAGAGATCGCCCAAGCCTCCGGCCGCCCCGACAAGGTCATCGGCATGCATTTCTTCAATCCCGTTCCCATCATGAAGCTGCTCGAACTTGTGCAGCATTCCTCTTGTTCTCCCGAGACGATTGAATTCGCAGAGAAGGCGGGGGCAGCGATGGGCAAGACGACGATTTTGGTCAAGGACGTGCCCGGATTCGCCACCAGTCGACTGGGTGTGGTGCTCGGCAACGAGGCGATTCGCATGCTTGCGGATGGGGTCGCCAGCGCCAAAGACATCGATACGGCGATGATGTTGGGCTACAAGCACCCGATGGGTCCGCTGGCCCTCTCTGATCTGGTGGGCCTGGACGTGCGCCGTGATATCCTTCTCAATCTCAAGACTTCTTTCGATGATGCGGCTTACACACCCCATCCGCTGTTGGAGGAGCTAATCGCTTCGGGCAGGCTCGGCAAGAAGACGGGCAAGGGCATCTACGACTGGTCTTCCGGCTCTGCCGAAGAGTGCGACCTGCCCTGATCAGATCAGATCGTCCAAGTTGAACGGGTCATTTTCGGTCGAGGCCGCCATCGATGGCAGTTCGGACTCCATTGTCGGAAGCGTCGCAACCTCCGGATTCAATTCGGGAAGCGGGTCTTCTTCGGCCTTCCACATCTCATTGGACTGGTCCATTGAATCGGCGACCAAGCCCGCGTGGTCGAGCAAGAGGCTCTCATCACGCCGACCCTTTCGCATCACGAAGAATGCGGAGAGGGCGACCAGAATCAGCAGGGCGACGGTGCCGCCGATGATCAGGTCGATGCTCTCGAAGCCATCGTCCGAAGTCGTGGAATCGACGCCGAAGGGTTGGATCTCGATCGGCTCTACCTCGATGATTTGACCATCTGAATGGTCATTGGTCAGGGCCAGCCACCAGGTCTGACTCGAATCGATGTCTTCGATGATGAAGAAATCTCCTTCAATGCCGGTCGCGATCAATTCGGCCTCACCGGCAACAGCGAATCGCGAGGAGGACAGGTGAATCGACAAGCCGCCGCGGGCGCCATCGGTTCGTGCCCACGTCAATTTGAGACCGGTTCCATTGTCGATCCACTCCGCCTTCAAGCCGACCACAGGGGGTCCACTGGGCGGGGGTTCGCCATCGTTCACCGGGGCGAGGTTGGAGGTCGACACATCTCCACAGAGTGCGTTGGCTGACCCATCGACAGCGACGATGCCGACGGTTGCGGCCTCGCCGGGCTCGAGGAAGCGCCCGGTCGCATAGCGCGTCAGCAATACGGGCTGCTCCGCATCGATGGGTAGCAGCATGGCGGGCTGCAATCCACAGGCATCGGTGAAGGTCTCAGCCTCGACATAGACGGCGTACCAAGCAACATCATCCGCCCCAGATGGCGTGAATTCCATCCACAGGGCTCGGCCGTCATCATTCGCCACATCCGACAGAATCGGTCGGTCCATGCGCGCCGGTGCTACATCATCGAGCAAATCATCGATGGGCATGACCGAGGCCATCACCAAATCATCGAGGAATACATTGCCCGCCGCATCGTGGGCGGTGACGACGACGAAGAGTTCGGTGCCGGGCATGATCTGATTACGGACACTGCCGGCCAGCATCTCGCCGTACAG
>CAVOCV010000111.1:0-5397 GCA_963694325.1 Candidatus Thalassarchaeaceae archaeon
TTTTAGACGCTACCGAGGCGATTACCCGTAATCATAAGGGGTCTCCTGGCGATTATTGTGAGGCAAACAATAATTCTGAGAACACTGGGGCGACTATTATCTAAAAATAAGTGAGAGGAAAAGGTATCAAAGCCAACCGGTTCCACGGGTGAATGTGGAATACAGCAACATCAAGCCATTCGCTATTGGAGTCGTCATCTGCTCCCTTGGTGCTTTTCTTGCAGTCGAGATGCTGGACAGCACGTCATGGACGACGCACTCATCCACAGACATAGTAGTCATCGACGATGAATTTGATACGTATACACTGGATCACACCACTGAGATGGAAATTGGCTTGCATGAGGCTACCCTCGTGCAAATAGGTGAGATATGCTTTGAAGACGATCAATGTCTTGATTATGAAGATGACTCGACCTTCTTGATTTTGGAAAACCCATACCTCGAAAATGATGCCATCAATTGTAAAACCACTAAAAAGGCGATGGAAATTGAGGCGTGTGATGTGGAGTCTGCTGGCTCCACAGGGCATTCGATAATCCTCGGAGGATTGGGACTGCTTGCATTCACTTTTGTCCTCGCGTGCATTGGCGTGATGGGTTATATTCCGGGATGGGTGCTCAAACTGCTCAATTCATTAGCGGCTATTGCAATCTTCGTCGGACCTATTGTATGGTTTGTGATGTTGCCAGATCTCAACAGCGAGATGGGACCTGGAGATGATAGATGGTGGTTAGCCGATGCGTTCTACCTGACCCTTGCCAGTGCCCCGGTGATTTTTGTAGGGGGCTTCGTATTCGGCAATATGGAAGCTTTTGCTTTCGAAGAGGACGATGACTGGGACGATGAGCAAGATTTTGCTGAGGATGATGATGAATACTCAGCACTTACGACTTCCATGTCTCGCCCAGTTCACACAGTATCTGAACAGCCAGGCCGGGTTGATGTCAATTCGCAGGGCGTGTGGGGCGACGACGGCTATGAGTGGATTGAGCATCCCGAAGGCAGCGAGATTTGGTATTGGCGTGATCAAGATACAGGACAGTGGGTTCGCCATTAGTGATTGGTGGTCGGTGAACACAAGGCCCACCGCGACCCCGCGAGTGGTGGCTGGGTCGAGCACGATTAGATGCGGATGTCGCCTTCGTCGAGCAGTTCGACCTCACCGACCGTGACGGTCGGCTCACACAGCACTGCGGTGACGTGGATGCCACAGACGGCGTTGCCGCCGAGGCTCGTATTGTCGCCGAAGGCGAAGTAACAGGTGCCCTGGACCTTCTCATCCTCGAGCACATTGCCGATGAGGCGGGATCGCGGATTCATGCCAAAACCGAATTCCGCGACGGTCCAGACGTTGGATTGTTGATGCGGCTTGAGTTTGCGGCTGGCCTCGACGAAGACCGCCTTGACATCGTCGCTGTGCCCACCGGATATCTTGGTGATGATACCGGCCTCGATGTCGAGGGTGAGCTTCTCCTCGATGATGTGTGCGTCCCAGGTGCCGTCGATGACGATCCTGCCCTCCATGGTGCCCTCCTTGGGCATGCCGAGGATCTTGCCTGCGGGCAGGTTCGTGACCTGACCGGGGCGGTTGCAGATGCCGTTGTCTCCCAATTCCCAACGGCCACCGATCTCGAAGGTGACGTCGGTGCCCGCGGCGGTGGTGACGTGGACCTTGCGCTGGCGTTTGAGGGATTTGCCGAGTTGAGCGATGGCGGATTGCATGGTCTTGAAATCCGTCGTCATGCCGCCTTCCGTGAACATCTGCAGCGTGATGCCGGGCATGGTCGCGATGCGGGTTCCCTCTCTGCAGGCCTGCATGCGCGCCCGCGTGTGGGTCAATGAGTATCGGGTCGGTGCGAGGACGACATCCTGCTTGCGCATGAGTTCGGAGACGGGTGCTGGTGGCTCGTCACCATGGCGATGGGTGACGGGCATCATGACCAGAAGAACGCGGTCAGAGATGTTGGCTGCGGCCTCGTAGAGGGCTTGGCCGATCTCGGCTGTGTGCGGGTCGGTGACGATCAGCACATTCTCGCTTCTCTGAATCTGCATGCAGGATTTGCAGACGGTTTCCGCGGCCTTGGCGAGGGCGGCCTCGATGTCGGATTCGATGATGACATCGTCGTCCTCATCGGTCGTCTTCTTCTTGGCCATCCGTCCTCACCTCGTCCGCGCTATTGCGCGGACAGGCGCCGGCCCCCATCAACCCTGTGCCGGCCTGTGCTTCAGCCGAGTGGCAGAATCATGCCCTCGTAGGGTACATCGATGTCGAGTTGAACCACATACAATCCGGAGAGATCCGAGATGTAGATGAACCCATCGTGGTACTCCGCGGTCCAGACGGTGGGCGTGGCGCCGCGGTCGTAGTATTCCTGGGTCTGTTCCTCGCCTTCCTCGCTGCCGTGCGGCACGTAATAGCCGACCACGGCGGCGCGGTGGGTCGCGTTGCGCTCATCCTCGGTGACGAATCCATCGGCATGATCCGTGATGCCGCGCGCGACGAGCGTCTCGATGTCGAGCACCCACAGGCCGGTGTGGTAATTGCCCATGTAGAGCCGTCCATCCCAATCGCCGCCGTGACTATTGTCGGGCAGGTCAACGCTGGTGGTCGGGAACCAGACGGAGTCGAAATTGTGCGGGCTGAACATCAACCATTCCGCCGGGTCGGGATTGATTGGACAATCTCCGCCGTAGCAGTGATTCTCCCCATTGGGCACCTCCCAGGTTGAATAGAGCGTGGGTTCGAAGTGAAATTGTCCATTGTTCATGGTGTACGCCGTCGTGTCGAGCAGGTAGGCCAAGCCCGTGCCGTGGCTGGTGGTCAGCACCTCGGTCGCAAGGGTCGTCAGGTGACGCTTGCCGGCGGGTGCGCCGACGTGTTCGATATCGACCATGACGGGAAATGGCTCGACATAGTGGATGTAAGAGGCGCGACCGCCGTTGACATTGCCTGTGGTCTGGCTGTCGAGTTCTCCATCCTCATCGAGGTCGGCGAAGTCATCCCAATGGCCGACCTCGGGTGCGCGCCAATTGCAGGTCACAGGATTGTGTGTCGCATAGCACAAGGATCCGAAGAAGAGGTAATTCTCCGGACTGTTCACTGGATGGGGCACGTCGGAGACATCGAAGATGCGCAATCCGGCCTCCCAGTAGGCGCCGTAGATGAAGGTGCGATCGTGTCGAGGGTCGTTCACGTCCTCTCCCGGCCACTGTTGCACAGTCATGTCGTGGATGTAGATCCAACCGCCCCGGGTGGTCTCCCAAGCAACCTCGGCCTCGCCCAATTTGACGATGCGCGGCAGGCCTTGGAAGCCGGCGAAGTTGAGGTGGGCGATGGTGATGCCACCACAGGCCTCTCCCGTGCCGATGTCGCAGGCCTCATACTCAGGATTGGCGACAAAGATGTACCACTCGCCATCGATCATGTGGGTGAAGAGATTGTGCGGTCCACTCGGGTGGTCCGTATCATACCATGAATCGACCCATTGCGGGTCGGTTTTGTCCGTGACGTCGACCAGATTCACACTGACTTGCATCGGGTCATCCCATGTGCCAATGTTGGGGTCAGCATAGTTCGTGTCGACCAACTGATTCTGCAGGATGATGTATTCACGTCCATCGTATTCGAGATATTTGATGTCGAGAACTTGGGTATTCGGGTCGTAATATCGACCGACAACCACGGTATTGTAGGGGTCGGTCACATCCGTGATGTGCATCTCATTCCACCCGGCTTGATAGGCATAGGTGCGACCATCCGGTGCGGTGACGACCTGCACCTCAGCATTGCCGGGTGTGGTCAGCGAGTTGTAATCGACATAGTCGATGTTGTCCGTGCTGAAATTGTGCTGGCTGGCGTTGTGGTGATCGTGGCCATCGCCTTGGATGAGCGGGTCGAACCAATCATCCTCCACAGGACCCTCATTCCCGTCCTCAAAACCGAACAAGGCAACCCCGCCGAGCAATCCGCCCCCGAGGAGGAGCAGGACCGCGAGCGCAACCGCTTTGCCCTCCATGTGGTCTGCGATTCTTCGATTGTGCTTAGGATTACCTCATGCGGTTTGACTTCGTCCAATCGCTGAACCAACCGCGTATTATACCCCGGCAGGGCCCTTGCGGGTCAGATGGAACGCATCTTGGGCTATCGTCTCCTCCTCGTGCTCGCCGTGCTCGGGCTCTGTGGAACGGTTGGGCTGGGTCCCGCCGCTTGGGCGGAGTACACCGCCGAGGACGAGGAGGTCATCTTCGAGGAGCCCATTCAGGAGGATGGACTGAGCTCCGAGGAATCCGAAGACTCTGATCAGGGAGCAGCATCCCCTGAAGAGAATTCGGCACCCGAACCCCCCGCCGATGATGTGGCGCAGGACATGCGGGCTCCGTTGCCGACCGCAGTGTTCGCCGTGCTGATCATGGTCATCTTCACCGTTTGCCTGCTCGGTAGTTTGGCGACTGGACTCGCCGTCCACGAAGGCATTCGCACCGGTGTGCTGCTGGCCGCGCTCGGCCCCTTCCTCGCGATGATCATCAAGGGCGAGCGCGCCACACTCTCGCGCGGGCGGATTCTCGGTTATGTCGAGGCCCACCCCGGCATCCACTTCTCCGCCTTGCGCGATGCGCTCGGCTTGGCCAATGGCGTCACCAGTCACCACTTGCATGGCTTGGAGAATGAGGCGCGCCTGATCTCCTGGTCCGACGGCAGTCGGCGCCGCTTCGCCGTGACCGGCATCGACCCGACGAGAATCGCCACGCTGCAACACCCCGTCACGGGCATGCAGCGCGCCATTCTCACGACCCTTTCACAGTCCGATCAACTCGGTTTGTCAGCGACCGATCTTCGAGGCCGTTTGGAGGCGACCCGGCAGCTGATGTCCTACCACCTCTCAAGACTCGACGAGCGCGCCTTGGTCGCGCGCGAGGGCAGGGGCCGAAAGGCCACGTGGGCCCTCACCCAGGGCGGCATCGCCCTGCTCACCGCCCAGACCGAATCGGCGATCTGATGTACAAACGGTGAACCAACTGCACTAATAGGACACGAAGGAGACGGAGAAACATGACAAAGAATGCTCGAATCGCGATTTTTGCCCTCGCCCTGCTGCTTTTGCCGGGCTGTCTGTCCACCATGGTTGACGATGTTAACGATGCTGTGCCCGACGACATTTGGGAGATGCCCGGCGAGGACCAATGGCCCCGCCTCAACCTCGGCGAGCGCATGCGCACCAGTCCAACACTGGAAACCTACTCGGGTTGCGATACGCTGCTCGAAGATCTGAAGGACGCCCTGTGGGAACAGACGTTGGTCGAGATCGATCAGAACGCCTACTGGCAGTGGAGCCCGAACGCCTGGTGGGGCGGCGGGTGGATGGAAGACGACGTCATGGCCGAGGCTTCGATGGA
>CAVOCV010000112.1:0-5364 GCA_963694325.1 Candidatus Thalassarchaeaceae archaeon
GCCAGCGAGCGATGACGGGATAAGGTGCGATCCGGGTGTGCTCATTGGCCTCGAAATACCCGAGGAATGCCTCTCTCATCGCATCCTTGAGGGCCTTGCCCCGCATCGGGAACCCATCGATAATCGGCGCACCGATGAAGGTGTATTCATCCTCGGTCGTGTCGCCGCTGGTGACCCGCGATGCATCACGGGTCCAGAACCACAGGTCTGTGACCCGGCAGCGCTTGCGCACGAATCCCTCGTCGTGAAAATAGGGGATGTCGATGTCGCCGAAGGCCATGGTCACACCTCTATGGAGCATCGAGACCGAGACCGTTCATGAAGGCACCCGTAGGGTGCCATCGCCGAAAGCGACTTCAAACACAGCCGTGAGGCACGGCCGTGTCCGACACATGGCGCAAGCATCTCGAACCGGCCGGTCCCGGCCTGCACCGCATCGCCCGACACGGTGCGATGCGAACCGATGCGATGCTGGTCGCGGATGCGAAACATCTCGCAGCGAGCACCGATAACTCCCCATCCCAACTGGCGAACACGGCGGCCCTGCCCGGCGTGGTCGGCGAGGCATGGGCCATGGCAGACTTCCATTTCGGCTATGGATTCCCGATCGGCGGCGTGGTCGCGACCGACATCGAAAACGGTGGCGTCATCAGCCCTGGCGGGGTTGGATTCGACATCAACTGCGGCGTTCGACTGTGCGCGCTCGATCTCGAAATTTCGGATTTGAAGGATATGAAGAAATTGGGCCGCCGTCTCAAGGGTCGCATCCCGGCCGGACCGAGTGCAAAGGGCGGGGTCGACCTGTCCGCGACCCAGATGGAAGCGATTCTTGCCGAGGGTGGAAAAGCCGCCATCGAAATGGGCCTTGGCCATGACGCGGACCTTTTGGCAATGGAATCACACGGCTTGCTCGAAGGCGATGACCGCGAACTCTCGGAACGGGCGTTGAAGCGGGGCTCACTCGCACTCGGAACCCTGGGTTCAGGGAACCATTTTCTCGAACTCCAAGTCGTCGACGAAATCTTGGACGTTGAAGCCGCACAGGCCTTTGGGCTGCGTGCCGGACAGGTGACGGCGATGATTCACACGGGGTCGAGGGGCCTCGGCCATCAGGTCTGTTCGGACCATGTCGAGATCATGGAGCAGTGCTACAGGCGGGATGGCAACGAATGGCATGCCCAGAAATGGGATATTCGACTTCCAGATCGACAATTGGCGGCCGCTCCCTTCCACTCCAAGGAAGGTCAAGCCTACTTCGAAGCCATGCAGGCGGCGGGCAACTACGCCTTCGCCAATCGCAGCGCATTGACCCAGCGTCTGCGGGATACGTTGCGCGCACATCTTGGGACGGATGGCGATCTCTCGGTGATCTACGATGTCTGCCACAATATCGCCAAGGTCGAGAATCACGTCGTCCACGGCACATCCTGCACCTGCTGTGTCCACCGCAAGGGGGCGACCCGTGCCTTTGGGGGAGACCACGCTGAACTGGATTCACGATTCTCTGGGATCGGTCAACCTGTGCTCGTACCAGGGGACATGGGTACAGCCTCCTATGTGCTCGCAGGCCCACGTTCGGGATCGAATCAGGCCTTCGCCTCATCCTGTCATGGTGCGGGCCGTCAACTGTCGCGCAGCGCCGCCAGAAAGAGCATCGATGGGCCGCAACTCCTCGAGGAACTGCACCAGCAGGGCATCACGGTCCATGCGAATACCCCGAACGTGCTGAGTGAAGAGGCTCCGGCGGCCTACAAGGACGTCGACGAGGTCATTCGCATCACGGCCCAGGCGGGACTGGCAAGGCCGGTCGCTCGGCTCAAGCCCTTCTGCGTCATCAAGGGATGATTACTCGAGTCTGAGCTCGAGGAATTGCCCATCTTCTAGCACGTGATTCTGGAAGTCTTCCACCAGTACGCCATCGACCTTGAGGGTGACAGATTCACCCTCTTGGACCGTCGCATCGACCAGGGCGGTCTCGGTCAACGGTTGGTCCCAGATCTCGAAGAAATGTTCCAATCGAGCCTCCATGGCGACCGGGGCCTCGATGTGTAGGCCCGCAGTCTCATCGGTATCATGGGTGTGGATGCCACGCATGCAATCGGAACTGACCCCGGTCTCGGCGGGGACTTGGAGCACCGTGCCACGGATCACAATTTTCAACGTGACGTGGTTGTGTTTGCCACCGCCGTGTTCGACACAGATGTCGAGGATCTCATTGTCTTCCCCCGGCTCATATTTGGAATCGATGACGAAAGCGAGGACGACGATGATGGCCATGCAGACCGAAACGCCTGCGAAAACCTTCGAACCGGTATCCATGAGCGAGGCCACAGGCGTCGAGGTCATCAATCATCCGTGTGGTCGGACTGCAGGATTCTTCGTTTGACGATGAAGGCAATGCCGGCCCACCAAATCACTTCGAAAGTGGCAAGGAACAAGCCGAACCCGAGTCCCAACTCGGTGCCGATACCATCGACGCCGGTGGTTTCTGCTGCAGTGTTCCAAGCCTCTCCTAAATTCATTCAGTTCTTCTTCCCACGAGTCACATGGAAATGCCCGCGCGGGGGGTGCCCGCGAGGACTGGAGCCGCTCCTGACTGGACTCCGTCCGCTTCCTCCATGATGATGGTCAACAAGGTATTCACAAGCTTGCGAAGATCATCGACCTCACCTTGCAGACTGGCCATCTCTCTCGCAATCATCAATCTGCGGTTCTCACCTGTGTTCATGGTTCCCATCCCATATGAGGGATTGCTCCCTCAGAGGCCACATCTTGCGAAACCGGTCTATAAGGGCATCGATTTTGTTCGGTTTCGGGGGCCGTTTCGAAACAGTTTCAAATGCTGCCACAGGCCGTTTTCAGCCCAAAAGACGGGCGATGATGTCCGATTTCGTGCCGGTTGAATCGACGCCTCTGTCGCTTGCAAGGTCGACGAGTTCGCCCTTCTTCATCCGCTTGAGTGCGGCCTGGGAGGGCAGGGGTTCTCCAGCGGTTTCGATGATGACTTCAACAATCTCGGGCTCGGGCTCGGGCTCGGGCTCGGGTTCTGGCACGGGTTCTGAGACGAATGAATCCCCAAATCCACTTGGGGCTGGCGGCGCGACCGGTGTTCCGTATTCGGCGATGATTTGGGCTGCGGTCCAACCCTTGTCCAGCCAGGAGCTGACAGTGGACTCCTCCCACGTCGGCAAGGCTGCGAGAACCTCGCCAATCGCGAGGGCGCGGGGGTCGGGTGCGGTTGGCGCGGGCGCGGGTACATTGCGGCCACTGGCGACGAAATCGGCGGCGGCTCGGCTGATCTCGCTGTGATTCAGGTAGCCGTTGGCATCCTCGTCATAGGTCGCGGCGAAGGCCAAGAAGGAACTCGCATCGAGGATGCCGTGACTCGCGATCACATGGGCGACTGTCTCGTCATTGTAGTCGAGCGGGTATTGGGCGGCCGCTGATACCGTGGGTTGGGCGATCAGGGCGAGGAAGTCGACAGCGGCGCGGCCGAGTTCAACCGCATCGAGGAATCCATCGCCATCCCGGTCATAGGATTGGGCGTGTTCAAGGAAGGCCTCTTTGTCGTGGATGCCATGGCGCGCGACAGTATTCCACAGGGTGCTGTCCTCGTGGTCCAAGCGAATACCTGAGGGGCCGCCATAGGTGGATTCGTCATCCCAGTCCTCATCGAACTCATCATCGTAAGATTCGGTCGGGCGGCGCATGAGGATGACAAGCAGCAGACCGACGACGGCCAAGGCCAGAATGCCGACCACGGCGATGAGCAAGGTGGTCGTCCCGCCGAGGGCAGAGTCGTCCGCGGGTTCGGTGACGGTGAATGCCTTGACAGGAATCGGGTTGGATTCATCTCCATCGATGAAGATACTCAGGTCTGCCGGTCCAGCCCTCCAAGCCTCCCACTCGAAGGTCGCAAGACCCTGGGTCGAACCCGGATTGAGTGAGACGACGACCGTATCGTGAATCTGCCAATCTCCTTCGATGCGCTCGACCAGACTGATGTTCATCGTCCCGGCCCGCAGGCCTTCGTTGGCGAAGAGGGCTTCAATCGTCACCATCTCGCCGATCTCCGGACTGGAAGGTGTCACAGTCCAACCGGTGTTGACGGGGACGAATTCGATGATGGCCAGGGTCGGCACGCGCGGTGTGCCTTCGGTGCCTTGGCCTTCAAGGGCATTGCCCGCAAGGTCGGTGCCGGTGAACCAGATTGTGACCTGGTCCCCTTCTAGCAGTCGAAGACCATCGGAAGGTCGCATGTCCAAGGTGCTGGAATAGATGTGATTCGAGCCCTCGAGTGTGAAGAATTCGAGCGTGCTCGACCCACCCACGCCAAGGCGGGGCAGGCCATTGCGAAGGAATTCCCAATGCACATCGAGCGGACCCTCTCCCATGCCACCTTCATCGACGATGATGAGGTCGACACGAACCGAGTTGAGCCCATCACTCTCCAGGAATGTCAAGGAGGTGATGGGGAAGCGATAGGTGTCGAAGGTCACGATGGGTGCATCGCTGTCGACCACCAGCATCGAATCCGAATTGGGTACCGAATCACCGGCCCCGGGCACATTGATTACGGAGAGTTCGATCGGCATGCTGGGGCTCAACGGCGCGCGCGAAGGCAAGACGAGGGCAGCACTGAATCCGCCACCGGGTTGGACGGCGACGATCTGGTCGACGACGGTGCTGCCATAGAGAATCTGTGCGAGGACGGAGAGGTTCTCCGGGGGCGACTCGACCGCGATGCCGGTTGCCATGTAGTAGACTCTGCCATCGATGGCGATCTCATCTCCTTGGCGTACGTTCAGTTGGCTTGCATTGCCATCGGATACAGGCGGGGTCAGGTCCGTCAGGTCGGTGGCTATCGCTTCGAGGATATTGTCAATCTGCCAAGCAAGGTCATTCAGATTGTTGACGTTCGCCACGGTTTGGGTATCATCGGTGACAGTCAGACCGGGAACGTAGACCTGATCCGCGCGAGGCGTGTCCCAATCCATCGAGAACGTGAGGTCGATGCGGGTCGTATCCTCCGACAACACAGTCGTTGTCGCCGATATCGGCACCACATGGCTGCCGGCCACGGTCGTCAGCACGTTTTGACGTGGATCGTAGTGGAACTCGCCGAGCGGTTGTTCGGTCATGCCGGCGAGGAATACGGCGATGTCGTCGAGGGTCTCCACCCCGTTCGCATCCTGCACGACAATCGAGATGGTATGCGCCTGTCCGGCCAGCAGGTGGCCATTGTACGCATCCAGTGAAAAGCCGGTGTTGAGGAGGGTCGTTTCGGTGTTCTGAGCCGTCTGCAAGGTAGCCCAGTCCGCGGCGACACCCGGTGCGCCGCCCGCGCCCCCTTCCTGGTAGGTA
>CAVOCV010000113.1:0-5363 GCA_963694325.1 Candidatus Thalassarchaeaceae archaeon
TGCGGCGTCGGCCTGGCTGGTACCCGTGATCATGTTCTTGACGAAGTCACGGTGACCCGGCGCGTCGATGATCGTGAAGTAGTAACGGGGCGTGAAGAGTTCCTTGTGCGCGACGTCGATGGTGATGCCACGCTCGCGCTCTTCCTTCAGGCCATCCATCACGTAGGCGAGACCGAATCCGGCCTTGCCCATCTCGGCTGCCAACTTTTCGTTGCCATCGATGACGTGCTGTTCAATGTGGCCTGTGTCGAGCAGGAGTCGACCGACAGTGGTCGATTTCCCGTGGTCGACGTGACCAACGAATACGATGTTCAAGTGCGGCTTACTCTTGTCTTCCCACTGCGATCCCATGAGATAATCACTCCTTTGAGCGTCCCGCCGACCGGACATCCATATATGAACCAATCCCCAACGGAAAGGGCACTGGATTCGCGCTCACTTGTATTCGAGCAGAATCGCGAATGATTTCACCGTGGTGTCTTGGAACTTCTCATTCACCATATCCACGGTCCAATCGCCCTCGAGATAATTGCGGAAATGTTGCGGTCCGAGGCGCAGTTCGACGCAACGATCCTGATCGCTACAATCGCCCGCCGTGCGGTCATCATCCCCCAAGTAGGTGGAGTTCGCGACCTCCTCCCCGGTCGCGTTGTACGCATAGACATCGAGGCGATTCGAAGACTGGCCGCCGCCGACCACCCAGTCATCGTCCTCCTGCGGATAGGTCAACTGAATCTTGACATAACGCATCGTGTTGCCCGTATCCGAGTCATAGCCGACCGGATAACCGAACTCGACTTCTACAGCGTTGTTTGAGTTGTTTCCATCGATGGTGAACTCGGCCCAAATGCCGTGGTAATTGATGTAGATATCCATGTCATCCGTGTCGGTGAATCCCTGACTATCCGTCACCGTCAAGCGAATACTATACTCACCAGGTCCGACATTGGTCCACTCCGCCGTCTCGCCGGTCAGGTCCTCATCGTTGGCAGCATCGCCATCCGAATCGCTGTCCACATTGACATTCAGGTCCCAGGAGTATCCCGTGAGGTACTCGCTCGAATCGCCTGCGGAGGAGGGAGACCCATCGAGTTGGATGGTCGTCGTCGCCGTGATCACGGTATCGCTGGAATCCTTCTCCTCCTCGCAGATCCACGCGAGAATGTGGGTGCCTGAGCCCGGCCCATCACCGGTGCAGTCGTCATCCTTGTAGGAGGTGATGGATGCGGTCGGCAGAACGGCATCTGCGGAGGCGACGGTCAATTGACGCTCCTCGCAGGTTTCCAGATCCCCATCGCTGATGCAGAGTTCGACGGTGAATGTCCCCTCGGTGGTGAAGGTGTGTTTCACGGTCATCGCCGTCGAGGTCTGGCCATCGCCAAAGTCCCAGTCATAGGTCAAAGAACCCCCGTCATCAGAGGATCCGGTCGCATCGAAGGTCACCTCATCGCCGACCTTGACCGTGCCCGAAGGTGAGATTGACATCGAGATCGACGGCTTCTCATTGCTGGACACAGAACCCAGACATCCGGAGAGGGCTGCACCCATGAAGAGCAGGAGGCCGAGGACGGCGAACGTGTGGCGCATCGACCTGAAGGATGGACTCGACCATCATCAATCATTCGATGCGATGGACGCCTATGGCGTCAGAAAGAGAACAGACTTGCCTGGCGGTTTCCCTTGAGTAAATCGTCCGCTTTCCAACCATACGCTTCGGTGATACGCCCCATGGCCCGGGCAAGCCGTTCAGCATAGAAATTCCAGTCAGGAACAGGCGGGTCATCGCCCGTCTCTGAAACCAGCCAGGGTTCGACGGTCAACGGCCTATTTCTCGATTCTGTGATGATGTAGGACACCTTCATGCCCGGTGTGAACTGCAGGCCGCGCTCGATGCGTTTGCGAGCGGCCTGCACATAGGGCAATCCATCTGGATTTGAGTATACCGAGAAATCGACGGTTCCATCCTTGCGCAACTTGCCCTTGCAGGACCGACTGATGACCAGGTCCGAGACATCGACGTCGCCGGCCTTGACCTGCTTGATCAGGCCGAGGACGTGTTGGACCGCATCCTCTTCCTCATCGTCGAGAATGCGCTCGAAGGTACCCATCATCGTGCGGTTCAATAGATCGAAGGAATCGGTGCGGCGCACCTCATAGCCTCGGATCAGCAATTCTTCCTCCGGCCAGACCACCCGGCCGACATAACGCTTCTTCGCGCCGTGTGAGAAGAACACTGACAAGCCCTTCTCAAACTCCAATTCCGCACCCTCCTTGGTGAATCGTTGGGCCAATCCGTGGCCAAAGGCCACGAGGGCCTCTCGGCCCTCCTCAGGTGCGGAGACGAAGACAGAATCCGTGTCCGAATAGACGACCGGGGTGCCCTCATCCTCCAATGCCTGAATGATCTGCTTGATGTTGGAGCGCGCCCAAGCGGTGATGGCCGACCCGATGTCGGGGTGGGTGAAGCGGTAGAAGGCCGAGGCGAAGACCCCGTAGAAGGAATTCATCAGGATTTTCACAGCATATTGCATCTGATCGTGGAATTGAACGTCCGAGCCCTCGCGCTTCATCTCAGCCTTGTGGTGGTCGCGCTGGTCCATCAGGTCCTGCAGCAATCTCGGCACGAGGCCCTCTCGCTCACTGCGTTTGAGGAATTTCGTGCCGATCGGTGATTCATTGAAGGCCACATCCGCCTCGACCTTGTCGATGCGGGTCGTGTGACAGATATTGTTGGTGATCATGATGGAGGGGTACATCGACTTGAAATCGAGCACGGCAACCCATGGATAGCGGCCCGCCTCGACCTCGTGCACATAGCCGCCGGTGATGGCATCGGACCGACCGCCGCGTCGGGTCATCGGCACGGCGACATTCTCCCGGTCGGCGAGGCGGATCACCAGACTGTCCAGCCATTGACTGGTCGACCCGCCGACCGCGGTCTCCAGCGGCACCTTGGCGACCGCGGCCAAGGCCTCTTTGCGTACGGTCGCACCGATCGCATCGAGAATCTCGATGGGCAGCAGCGCATCCTTGGCACAGTATTCGAGAACCACATCCGGGCGCGCGGCCCACTCCTCATCCATCCGAGAAGCATCGACATCCATCTTGCGCAGGTCCTCGCGGTCCGGGAACAACAATTCCGACACAAAGCGGAGCGTCTCACGCTTCGGCTTCAGCGTCATGCGCGCCTGCCACCAGGCATCCATCACACAACGACCCGCCATGCGCCAGACCCGATTCACAGCCCGTTCCGCAAGAATCGGCTTGCGGTTCTTGCACGCATCCTCGGTCACGGGAATGCGAGACCAGCCCGCCAAGGCGGCCCGGCTGAACACATCTCTGCGGTCCTCTAGCGCCTCCATCCGTTCGCGAATCTTGGGTAGATCGAAATTGTCGATATTGTACCCAGTGATGATGTCGGGGTCGGACTCGCGCACCAAGCGGGTCAAGCCCTCCAGAATATCCCGCTCTTCGCCATCGAAGGTGTGGGTCTTGCTCGACCCGCCTCTCTGGACGACCGCCGCCGCACAGAGAATCTGTCCACCGGTGATACTCGTCTCCAGATCGAATGAAAAGGTCACGAATGGCGCGGCAAAAGGCTCGACTGCGGACAGGTCATCGATGTGACAGCGCGCCACCTGATCGGTGGGATAGAGCCCGCGCCCGCCGGCGTCTCGAATCGCATCCCCATCGGCGGGCAGAATCTCGCCGGTCCACGCGATGTGGGGCCCGAGGTCCAAGTCCAACAAGAGGCGCTGCGGGAAGATGATGTCCGCGCTGCTGACCTCCCAACTCTTCTTCAGCACCTCTCTCAATTTCGGCACGACATAGGGTTGGAGTACCTCGACCTTCCAGTGCGATTTCATCCCGAGATCGGTCCACTTCTCGACCGGTTCGTGAAGCAGTGTCACATCCCTCATGCCGCGAACCGCTTCCAATCGCTGTTCCAAATCATTCGGAACCGTGTCGGCCCGGCCCGGTACTGCGATCTCAAGGAACGGGCGCAACCCATGCACCAGCAACAGGGTGGAATGACCCTCGCGTGCGCGCAACCAGAGTTCGACCACCGTCTCGCGTCCCATCGACTGGTAGGAACCCGCGACGATGCAACCCTCCTCGGCGACCATCGAACCGATGTTCACAGCGGGCGTCTTTCAACTCTATGGGGGATGACGCCCCGAATCCACTGTGAGAGCCGAATCCTGCGCAAGGGTTGAGAACCACCCCCATGGTTCAGCCCTTGTAGGGGTCAGGAAATGGCTGGAGAATTGGACTGGGACTCGCTCACTTTCTCTTTCACACCGACCGATACGATGTATGTCGCCACGTGCAAACTGGGCGAGGAATGGCAAGATGGAGAGATGGAGCCCTATGGCGACATCACGATTTCGCCCGCCGCGGGGGTTCTCAACTACGGCCAAGGCCTGTTCGAGGGCATGAAGGCCCAGCGCAGCGTCAATGGGGGGATCGTTCTGTTCCGGCCTGAGCGCAATGCTGCCCGCCTGCAGGCGGGCGCTGCACGACTCGGCATGCCACCGGTGCCCGAAGAGATGTTCATCGCCGCCGTCGAACAGGTCGTCGCGGCCAATGCCCGCTGGGTGCCACCCACGGGCAAGGGCGCGCTCTACATTCGCCCCGTGCTATGGGGCACCGGTCCCATCCTCGGCGTGGCACCCTCACCCGAGTACACCTTCATGATCTACGTCTGCCCAGTCGGACCCTACTTCAAAGGCGGCATGCACCCCATCTCGCTGAAGGTCAGCGATGAATTCCACCGCGCCTGCCCCGGTGGCAGTGGCGGGGTCAAGGCAATCGGCAACTACGCGCCCGGCATGATGCCCTCCAAGGGCGCAAAATCAGAAGGGTTTGCTGAAATCATCTATCTGGACGCGACCGAACACCGTTACATCGAGGAGGTCGGCGCGGCCAACTTCTTCTGTGTCAAGGATGGCACCATCTACACACCGGAACTGACAGGAACCATCCTGCCCGGCATCACCCGAGCTTCCATCATCGATCTCGCCCGTCACAAGGGCTACGAGGTCATCGAGGAGAAGGTGCCCATCAAGTTCGTGCTCGAAGCGGACGAATGCTTCTGTGCCGGGACAGCCGCAGTCATCAGCCCCATCGGCGCTATCTGCCAAGGCGATACCTGCACGATGTACTGCAATAACGAGGTTGGGCCGGTCACCCGCGAGATCTACGATGCATTGACCGGCATCCAGACCCAGGAGAAGCCC
This sequence comes from Candidatus Thalassarchaeaceae archaeon, assembly GCA_963694325.1. Classification (GTDB taxonomy): domain Archaea; phylum Thermoplasmatota; class Poseidoniia; order Poseidoniales; family Thalassarchaeaceae; genus MGIIb-P. The sequence goes on from CAVOCV010000113.1 coordinate 5,241, forward strand.
GACCTCTTCGGCTGGGTCCGCGCCGTGCCACTCCCCCAAATCGAGCTCGAGTGAGTGAGGCGCCGACGTGTCGAGCGTGTGGAAATGAGAAAATAAACTTCGTCTGCGTGACGAAGAGCTGTA
>CAVOCV010000114.1:0-5347 GCA_963694325.1 Candidatus Thalassarchaeaceae archaeon
ATTCGTGGCTCGCCCATGGAATGGATGAGGTCGAATCGTCCGCTTCAATCGGTCGGTGGCGCAGACCTCAAGAATCAGATGCATTCGGTTCGGCCCGATGCAAGCCCCTCCTGTCGAGATCGAACGACGGTTCAGAATCCTCGATCCTTCGGTCCTGCCGCCTCTCGGCGCGCCCTCACGGATGCTTCAATGCTACCTGCCCCACTGGAAGATCGAAATTCGAGATTCAAGTCTCTGCTTTGAAGAATTGATTCTGGTCAGCGGGTTGTCCGCTGATGAGATTCAAGGTGTTGAGGACTTGTTTGAGGCCAAGTTTACACCCCGCATTCGGTTGGTAGGGGACTGTGCATTTGTGACGGTCAAAGGCCCACTGAAGAATGGGGCTAGGATAGAATGGGAATGGGAGGTTCCCACACACCGGGTGGAGGGATTGGTCAGTTCCTTTCGCTTTCCGCACGTACTCAAGCATCGCCATCGGATTCCCATCGATGATGAGTTGACGTGGGAGGTCGATATCTTCGAAGGTGAAAACCACGGTCTCGTGATGGCTGAGATTGAACTGCCATCCTTTGACCACCCCTATCCTCGGCCCGATTGGTTGGGCCCAGAGGTCACGCTCGACAACCGGTTCGGCAATGGTGCGCTCGCGCGCGAGCCGTGGATCGATCTTCGGGATGAGATCTAGGCGGTCCACGAGGTCACGGCGGCGATGACGCGGTCGACCTCGTCATCGGTCAACAGCGGCATCACGGGAATGCTGACGATATCGGCGCATACCGCCTCAGTCACCGGCAATGCGCCCGCCGCGTGCTGCGGGTGGGATGCATACAGAGGCTGAAGGTGGCAGGGAATTGGATAGTGGACGCCGCTGCCGATATTGCAAGCATCCAGATGAGCCATGAAGGAATCTCGATCGCTGACCCTCACCACATACTGATGCCAGCCGTGGACACAACCTTCTCGGACGCTGGGAATTGTCAGATTGCTCAACCCTGCGAAGGCCCCGGTATAACGCGCTGCGATCTCATTTCGGCGCGCCACCCAACCATCGAGATGTTTCAACTGCACCCTGCCGATGGCGCACTGAATCTCTGATAGACGAAAATTCGAGCCCAGGAAGTCGTGGCGATATTTGTCCTGACGCCCGTGATCGATGGCCTGTGAAATGCGGGTTGAAAGGTCCTCGCGGCTCGTGAGGATCGCGCCTCCGTCGCCGCCCACGGCCATGTTCTTGGAGGGGAAGAAGGAGAACGTCGCAAGGTCGCCGATGCCGCCGATGCGCTGTCCATTCAACTCCGCACCGTGGGCCTGGGCGGAATCCTCGATGATTGGGATATCGTTGGATTCCGCAATTTCGAACACACGCGCTGAGAAGGGTTGGCCATAGAGATGGACGCCGATGATGGCCGCAGTCTTCGGGGTGATGGCGGCGGCGACCGCGTCGGGGTCGAGGGTGTAGAAATCGGGTTCGATGTCGACGAAAACTGGCGTTGCGCCGACCTGATCGATGCATGTCGCGCTGGCGATGAACGTGTGACTGGGGACGATGACCTCGTCGCCCGGGCCGACATCCAACAACCGCAGGGCGGCGATCAGCGCGACCGAGCCATTCGAGCAAGGTGCACCGGCGAGGGCGCCGCAATAGTCGGCCCATTCCTGACCGAATCCTTCGGCTTCAGCCCCCTTGATCCACCAGCCCGAATCGAGTACGCGAAGGGCAGCTTCGCGCATCTCATCGTCGATGAACATGCGGCCGAGAGGGACTTTCTCCGCTAACATCGAGCCTGCCGGGGCGCCGTTCCTACTTGAGGAAGGCGGCCACCTTCATTCACCCTCGATTTGATAAGAAAGCGGTCGGTCGCCGGCTTGCCCTTGCAGGGGTTGCCAAGCTTGGTCAACGGCGCTGGGATGAGGTCCCAGTCCTCAGTGGTTCGCAGGTTCAAATCCTGCCCCCTGCACCAATAAGCTCAGGATTTGAGTCAGGTTCGAACTGATTGGTATCAATCTGGTCGGCCGTTCGGACCGGCGGTTCAAATCCTGCCCCCTGCACCAACTACTCTCAGAATGGTCAACACGGTTTTTTCCGGTGTGGGGAAGTAAACCTTGGTTCGCTTTCCGGAATACCGGAAACCGGCGAAATTCTTCCGGATTCCGAAGGTATATGTGACAACTACCGCGTGCCTCTGTATGATGGTTGATTGGTCTCGACGCAATCGCTCACGCGCCATCGCCCGAGAAATCTCACCGAATTTTACCAACGCCCTCGCCCAGTTCTTCGGCACGGGGCCGACCGATCTGGATGCGAGTCGAGTTGCCCATGCTGATTACATCGCCGCTCTGCGCGAACATGGGGTCGAGGTCGAAATCCTCCCTGGCCTTTCCGAGCATCCCGACTGTACCTTCGTCGAGGATACCGCAGTCGTCGTCAACGGCGCGGCCGTCATCCCCCACATGGGGCATCCGAGCCGTGAGGGTGAGCAGGTGGCCGTCCGGGAACTCCTCGCTGCGCATCTCGACATTTACGATATGCCCGAGGGTGCGAAGATGGATGGAGGGGATGTGATCTTCTTCGACGACCGATTTCTGGTTGGACTCTCGACGCGGACGAATAAGGCGGGCGCGGCTTTTCTGCGGGAGGTTAGTGCGCGCCATGGATTCGGTGTGATGGAATTTGAAATTCCCACGAGTACGCTTCATCTGACGACCATTTGTTCATCTCCTCGGCCCGGTACGCTGGTGACTGCGGAAGGTCATCTGACCCCTGCTCAGCTCCATCCTCTGATCGAAGCGGATGTCGAGGTAATCTGGGTGCCGAACGAGGAATCATACGCGGCCAATCTGATCGGATTCGACCGAGGAAGGGTCATCATTTCAGCTGATTATCCGGAGACTGCGAGGCTGTTGGAAGAAGCGGGATTCTCCCTCAGACCGGTCGACATGGAACACATCCGGGCGGCTGATGGTAGCCTGACGTGCTGCTCGGTCTTCTATGCTTGAAGCCGCTTCGCGGCTTACGCGCGTACGAGCGGTGGGTTCAACAGCGCACCGAGGTTCGCAAGGGCCGATGCAGCGGACCCGTGTCTCATTCCTACTGGTGGTTCTCCTCTTCGGCGCCAGCTTCCAAGGTTGCTTCGGTGGAGATGATGATGTGGGCTTGTCCAGCAGCGATCTGGACATCTCACCCGAGCCATTGACGGGTGGCATATTCCAAAGCGTTCACTTCCACGCCGACAAGGCGATGCGGGTGCTGATTCCCTATCTCGTGCTCCAGCCTGATACAGGATATATCCAGAATGGTACCATCCTCGATCTCGGTGCGGATGAGGAGGATGAGTTGACAATTCTCATCCCGCCGCGGGCGGATACCTTCGTTGTCCTCATGGGAGAGAAGGGACGTGATCACTTTCCGATTCGTGGAGGTGGTATCTCTTGGCAAACCTGGATCGACCTGGGAATGCCTGCCACCCGTGGTGTCGAAATCATCGATGCCGAGCGCGATGGTGGCTTGCCCCAGCTGTCCAATACGACGAACACGGGCGGGAAGGTCGCCGTGCGCACCGCACCGATCGTCCGTCCGATGGCCGCAAATGTCGATATCGAGCAAGGCGGTGCACACAGTACTGGATTGGTCGCTGGAAAGCGAACCTACGATACGCTGTCATACATCACTGACGAGAGTTTGTCTCCATTGGATGTAGACCTGGCCAAGGGCTACTTGGATCGCTGGGCTGGACAGGGCAATCCTGCTTACGAAGACGCAGCGAATTGGGTCAAATCCACACTCGAGTCATTCGGATACGATGATGTTCGTCATCACCGATTTCAGTATACTGAGAGTAATCCTGAAGCATACAACATCTGTGCGTACAAGGAAGGGTATGAATATCCAGATGAATGGATGGTGATCGGATCTCACTTTGATATCGCGCCGATGGTTGTCGTCAACGACCCCTCGTCGGGGACGCCTCGTGGATATGGAACGCGGGTCGGTGCCTACGACAACACGGTGGGAACATCTGTCAACCTGAATATGGCACAGGCCTTGTTCGACATTCCAACCCGACGCGGTATTGTATTCTGCTTTTGGAGCAGTGAGGAAGGTGGCAAGCGCGGAAGTATCGCTTGGGTTCATGACTTGCCAGATGACATCACGATTACCAATTACATCAATATCGACATGGGTGGAGTGAATTGGCCAGGCAATGGAACGCCTTCTGACCGTACCGATAACAACGGCGGGGGGTCGTACCCTGCCAGTTCAGAAAATTGGCCCTTCCGCGTCTACATTGGCCCCGACACCGATGAAAATATCATCAATCAGCCCGAGATGGTCTATCTGGCAGAATGGTTGGCCGGTGATGCGTTGGGTGTCGAAGAACAGTTGGCTGTGCTCAATGGTGAATTGAAAGCGGACTGGGCGGCGAAGGGTGAACCGGGTGTCATCGTCAACGAAGCGACGACTGCTCGAAGTGATCATGCTTCATTCCAAGAAATCGATACCGTGACGGTTGGATTCGGGGGCCTCGTCGATGGTTACGATTGCTACCATCAGACGTGTGATACCCTTGAAGAGATGGAATATTGGATGGAAAATGATTACGGGACAGGTACAGAGAACCTGGTCGATTCCATCGACATGATGACTTGGTATGGCACCTTGATGTTCCTGCACCTGGACCATCAGCCCGTTCTCAACAGCTACCTGTGATCAAACCAAGCTTGTGAGTAATTCTGCGTTGAAGATTGTCACAAAGGCGATCATCACGAAAATACCGAGGAATGTCCAGAACACCGGCTCGGACCACGCCTTGATCTTCTTCCCATCCAGCGGCCCGAAGGGCAGCATGTTGAAGGCACCGAGGATCGCATTTGCAATCATCCATAGCATCACGATGAAGCCCAACCAAGAGTCAGGAGGAATCAGCACGAATGCGGGCAGCATCAACAGCCAGAGGGTCAAATTCGACAAGGGTCCGGCCAGCGCGATTCGTCCATTCTGGCCTCGATTCACATTGCCCGCGACCATTACGGCGCCCGGCGCCATGAACAAGAAACCGATGAAGAAAGCGATCAGTACACCGGTGCGCAATCCGGCCGGGTCGGCCCTGAATTCTGCCCAGCAGCCATAGTGGCGGGCGACGAATTTGTGCGCCAGTTCGTGAATGATAAATGCCGGCCCGAAGGCGATCATGCCGAGCATGAAGTAGAGTGGAATGGTGAACAACAGGCTCGGGCCGGCGCCGAGCATGCCCCCGAGCATGCCTCCATGGAACATGAATGACAATCCGAGAGAGAAAGCGAGTAGGGAAATCCCGAGATCTTTCAACTCGATTGCGGAGAAATGCCA
>CAVOCV010000115.1:0-5320 GCA_963694325.1 Candidatus Thalassarchaeaceae archaeon
AAGGATCGAGGATTCTGAACCGCCGTTCGATCTCGACAGGAGGGGCTTGCATCGGGCCGAACCGAATGCATCTGATTCTTGAGGTCTGCGCCACCGACCGATTGAAGCGGACGATTCGACCTCATCCATTCCATGGGCGAGCCACGAATCCTCGAGAGCGGCGTGGTCGATGTCGAATTCGGCGAGGGTGTGACCCTCGTCAACCCAATCAATATCTATGGTTGCACCTTGGGTGATGGCGTCTTCGTTGGCCCCTTCGTCGAGATTCAGAAGCAGGTCAGCATCGGGGCGCGAACCCGCGTGCAGAGCCATGCTTTCATCTGCGAACTCGTGACCATTGGCGCGGATTGCTTCATCAGTCACGGTGCGATGTTCATCAACGATCCATTCACCGACGGGGGTCCAGCGGGCGGGGACCAGAGTCAATGGAAAGCGACAACGGTCGGCGATCGCGTCAGCATCGGCACGAATGCGACCATCATGCCGGTCACCATCTGTGATGATGTCGTCATCGGTGCGGGCAGTGTTGTCACCAAAGACATCACCAAACCGGGCACCTATGCGGGCAATCCCGCACGAAAATTGTAGCCTTAGAATGGCAACGGCTTGTCCAACCGGTCGACCATCTCGACGTATCGGTCGGTGTGTTCAGTTCCGGGGACATTGATGACGAATTGCCAATAACGCCAGGCTGCAACCGCGAGGACCGAGAAACGGTGCAGGTCGGGAAGCGCGGCACGCTCCACCTCGGTCAACGGCCGAACCGACTCATACCCTTCGAGCAGGGCATCCCACAATTCAGGGATGGGCTGCCCGTCCTTCCAGCCGAATCCAACAAAGGTCGTCACCAAATCCATGGCGAACGATTCAACACAGATCTCTTCAAAATCGAGCAGTGCGAGAACCTCTCCCTCTCTCCCGATGACGTTGTCCGGATACAGGTCTCCATGGATGACCCCGCGGGGGAGGTCGGCGGGAATACTGTGTTGGAGGCGCGGCATCTCATCCTCCAACATCTGGATAAATGGCGTCATTGAATCGGCCTTCTTCGCTTCGTTGACAAGCCGCTCCCAGAGCACATACCCAATCGCAAAATCAGTGGGAATACTCTCGTGAACCGGCACCTCATGCAGATGCGCCTGCGCCTTGCCGAGTTCGTATAGCGATGAAGGGTCCGAGGGTAGCCAGCCACCTGCGATGAAAGGCATCACCATCCACGCCAGATTATTCTTGACCAACATCCGTTCACCACCTTCAAGTTGCAACGGCACGGGTGTCAGGACACCATGATCCGCGAGCCAACAGGTATGGGTAATCAACTGTTCAACTTCCTCTGGAGGTCTCTCATCCCACACTTTCAGAACGAGTTGCATACCATCTTCGAGTGTGAGGAGATAGTTCGAATTGGCCCAACCACCATCGAGCGATTCCATGGTACCCATCGGAGCCACTCCGGCCGAGGCCAAGAGTTGGGCCGCCTCTTCCTCGGTGACTTCAGTATATGCCATCAGACCACCCTCAGAGTTTGAGCACGTCGCGAATGGTGCTGCGGAACATGGCGACTGCGCGCCTGTGATCGATGACTTTGGCGTGTTCGCGAGCCGCTTCACCGAGCGCCTTTCGATTTTCATGGCAGGTTCGTAGCGCAGCCGTCCATTCGGTGAGGTCCGTCTTGTCGTTGACGATGACGCCACCCTGGCCAACCGCTTCGGGCTGGGCACCGATGTCCACAGATACACTGGGGATCCCGAATAGGCCTGCCTCGTTGATGACGCGGCCCCAAGAACCCGTGCTCTCCACAGTCAGCAGGTGGATGTCGCAGTGGGTGAAGACCGCTTCGACGGGGGTGTGACCATGGCAGGTGACGTTGGGGAAGTGAGAGAGGGATTCGACGTGGGCGCCGCCGCCGTAAATGTCGATGCGTGCCTCGGGCCAGACCTCTGCGAGGTGCGGCAAAAGACGGCGGTACAACCGCAACCCCTTCTCAGGGGTGACGCCGACGATGGCGATGTGTGGGGCGTCACCATCCTCTCGTTCTTGCCGGTCGGGTAGTGGGGCGCCGAAGCGACCGGCATAATCCACGGGCAGAGGGACGTGGGCTGCACGGCGGAGTTTGAACACGGATTCGATCTGTCGCAGTAGACCATGACCTGCGCCACAGACGGCGACCGCTCTCTCTAGAGAAGGGCGATAGAGGTCGGGATGATCGAATTGCAATTCATCGCGCACGAAGGTCATGTGTGGAATTCCGGCCATTCGAAAGGCCTCTGCTGCCCCGGCCGACCAGTGCAATTGTGTGATGCCGAGCAAGGTGTCTCCACTTTGTTTTGCCTCGGCGAGGTGGGGGGCCAACCATCGTTCGAAGGCGCGATTCCGCTTGCGCAAATGCCGGCGATGGAAGCCGAGGTTCGGCCTCCCAGTGACCTTGTTCCGCAACCGCCAAGCCAGACCAGACCAGAGGCTTTCGACAGGGAGAGAAGCCACGGTTCGCTGCAATAGGCTGTCACCGGTCAAGCCGGTAACATCGCCACGGTCCGAGCTCTGGAAGACGGACACCGACCAGGCCTCTTCCTCGCCCTGTTCAGGGGTTGGCATGAGGGGGATGTAATCGGGCGCATCCTCTGCATAGGGTCCCGGTGCAGCGACGCCTTTCAGCAGGGTTGCGAGGGACATCTCCGCACCCCCCGCGGGCGGGTCGAGGTCGCGCAGTGCGACGAGCAGCCGGACACCCATGTCATCGCGTGTTCATGCGCCCCACATCAAGTCCACCCCGCCCGGCGGCAGCATCATGAGGACATCGCGGGTCCGCCGCGCCATGGGATGGACCGTTGCGGTGGTCGGCACCGGGTATTGGGGGCGCAACCACGTTCGCACCTGGGCCGCTCTTCGCAGTGAGGGCGCGGTCAGCCGCTTGATTGTCTGCGATGTCGATGAGAATCGAGCCCGAGAGATGGCCGAGGAGTTCGGCTGTGATTGGCACACCGACGTCACCTCACTCCGCGAGACCTTCGGCATCGATGCAGCAACGATCGCCACACCGACACCACAGCATGCCCCACTCGCCATCGCTTTGATGGAACAAGGTGTGGATGTATTGGTCGAGAAACCACTCGCCATGAATGAGGCCGAGGCCCGCTCGGTGGTCGATGCGGGCAAGGCCCACGGCCGACTGCTCTGCGTCGGTCACCTGTTCCGCCATCACGCCGCCATCCGCAAGGCGGCGGAACTGATTGCAGCCGGCACCCTCGGGCCGGTGCGACACATAGAATCCGAACGCCTCTCGGTGCGTGAACCCCGGCCTGACATCGGCGTCATCGCCGCCTTGGCCATCCACGATATCGACATTTGCCGTGACCTATTGGGGGATAGCGAACCATTGTCGATCGCGGCGACGGCTCTGGCAAGTGACATCCCAGGCATCGAGGACCATGCCACCATCCACCTGACCTTCGAAAACGACATTTCCGCCCACATCACCGTCTCTTGGCGCAGCCGCATCCGCGGTAAGGTGCGTGAATTGCGAATCATCGGCCGAGATGCCTCCCTGCACATCGATTACCTGGATCATTCCGGCCTGTGGATGCACCACCACCCGGACAATGCCCACGGCCGTGAGTGGGGTGGATTCGATGCCGCACCCCGCGAGCGCGTGGAATTGCCACTCGGTGAGCCCAGTCTGACCGCTGAATTGCGCGCCTTCTCCGCAGCGAGCCGAGACTTGGCCGCGGGTGCCTCGCTCACCGACGTCCAACAACTGAACTCGGGTGAGGTCGGCGTCATCGGCATGCGTCTTGTCGGGGCTGCGCTACGCGCTGCGGACATGGGATGATTCAAGAAGCGACCTCCGCTCGGCCGTTCATGATCAACATCGCGGAGTTCGTCCTCGACGATGTCTACGAACTGTTCGAGGCTGCCCTCGGCAGCGCCGCTGCATGGTGGGTCGGTCACCTCACCTTGATCGGATTGACTGCTGCACTCTTCTGGGCGCTGCGCAACTGGGAAGACCTGGCGTATGGATTCGAGATCAGTGGCATGAAAGTGTGGTCGATGCTCGTCGTTGTCGGACTCTTCGTCGGACAACATTGGATGTATCAATCCATGTTCGGATTCCCCAGTTCTGGAGCCTTCCTCACCTCGTTGATGGTGACGGGTTATCTGGTCTGGCAGTGGTACCAACTCGAGCCGGCCAAGGCGTGATTTGAATGGCGACATTTGGCGACCACCCCCCACTGCCCGATGCCCTCGAGGCATTGTTGACCGACAAGTCGGTCTCAACCCTATTCCTCAAGGCGGACTGCCCACCGCGGGTCAAAGCCGGACACATCACCGAATTGCGCTTGGATGACCTGGAGGTTCCAGCGTGGGATAAGCCGACGCTGGAGGCACTGGGCGATGAATTGGTCGATGTGATCAACCAGCATACCCACCGCAGCGATTGCTTCGTTGAAATCGAGCGCGATGGATGTCGAATCATACAGGCTGGCGACCTCCGAATCACCTGTGCTTGGCCCCCGTTCGCCGATGCTTGGGAAATCACCGTGGTCCGACCTGTGGCCCACCTCACCCTCGCCGATTACGAACTCGACCCTCGCCTGATCAAGCGATTGTCAGACCATCATCGCGGTGTATTCGTCGTCGGCCGCCCCGGCTCGGGCAAGACCACTTTCGCGCAGGCCATCGCAGCCTTCCTCGACGAGGAGATCGGCGCGATGGTCAAGACGATGGAAGCGCCGCGTGACCTGCAGGTACCGCAACGCGTCACCCAATATGCACCCCTCGAAGGCGATCTTGAGAAGACCGCCGAAATCATTTTCCTGGTCCGCCCCGATTTCGTCATCTTTGACGAGGTCCGGCGAACCCGAGATTTCGAAATCTTCGCAGACGTTCGCCTCGCCGGCGTCGGCCTGCTCGGCGTCACCCACGCCAACAGTGCACTCGAAGCGGTTCAACGCCTGATCGGCAAGGTCGAACTCGGCATGATCAGTCAGGTGCTCGACACCGTCATCCACATCGAAAAGGGCTCGATTTCAGAGGTGCTCGAACTCAAAATGGTCGTCCGCGCACCCAGCGGTATGGAATCCGATCTCGCCCGTCCGGTGATCGAGGTTCGCACCTTCCCATCGAACAAAATGACCCACGAAATATTCTCTTTCGGCGAGCAAATCGTCGTCGTCCCCGTCGATGATGAGCGCGGACAGAGTCCGGCCAAGAAGCTCGCCTCCGCCGAACTCGCCCGACAGATTCAACGCAGCACCGGTGTACAGGTCCACCATGTCGAGATGGGCTCGGATACCTCGGCAACTTTCTATGTCGACGACAG
>CAVOCV010000116.1:0-5256 GCA_963694325.1 Candidatus Thalassarchaeaceae archaeon
GCAGCGGGCGGACCTGGAGGTGCCGCAGGAGGGCCGGCGGGCGGTCCCGGAGGTGTCGCATCCATCGGTGGTGCAGCGGGCGGACCTGGCGCAGCAGCGGGTGGTGGGCCCGGCGGTGCGCCCGGCGGTGCGCCGAAGACCCCGGAAGGTGGTGCGGAAGGCGGTTGACTTGTGGGCGGCGGACCGGGTGGTGCCGCATCCATGGGAGGTGCAGCGGGTGGGCCCAACGGTGCGAGGAGAGGGTCGACTGCTGGCGGTCCCAACGGTGCGAGGAGTGGGTCGGCTGCGAGTGGCGCGATCGGTTCGCCATGGGGCACATCGGAGGGGAAGACAGGTTCGGGAGAGAGGATGCTCAGCGGTTCGGGCTCCGGGTCCGGTGTGGTGGCGATGGCGAAGGCATCGGCAACCGATTCTGCCTCTTCGGGAACCGGCTCGACGACGATATGTTCGCGGGCGGCCTGGAGGGCTTCGACCTCCTTGGCGAAGATGTTCTCCATCGTGTCGATGTCCCCATCCGCCATGGCTTCGCCACATCCCGTTCTACCCTTGAATGCGTTGGCCTCATGGTGACCGCTGCCCATAGGGCAGGGTTGATGCAGCCCTCGCCACTGGAACACCCATGCCCCGACGCATCGGTGTGCTCGTCAATCCCGATGCGGGGCTCGGTGGTCGCCTCGGCTTCAAGGGCAGCGATGGACGCGCGGCCGAGGCCCGAGCCGCGGGCGCAGAAGACCGTAGTGGCCCGCGCATGGCCGAATGTCTCGCCCACCTGGACGACATCGATGTGGAATGGATCACCTGTTCGGGACGGATGGGTTCCGATTGGCTTTCACTCTCACATACAATCGCATATCAAACACCTGAAATCACCTCTGGTCACAGTACGAAGGAAGCGATTCAAAGCCTCTGTCAGTCGGGTGTCGAATTGATTCTCTATGCGGGCGGCGACGGCACGACCCGCGACATCGTCGAGGCGCTGGCCGACCCCGACCTGCCGTTGATCGGCGTCCCCGGCGGGGTCAAGATGCACAGCGGCTGCTTCGCCGCCTCGCCCAAGGCCGCGGCGGAAGTCCTGAAGGCATGGCTTGGGGGGGAATTGCTGCTCGCAAAGACCGAGGTCATGGACCTCGACGAAGCACTCTACAGCGAGGGTCAATGGTCGGTGCGGATGTATGGTGAGGCGATGATGCCCGCCAGTCCGCGCTGGATGCAGGGCGCCAAGATGCGTGTCGAAGCCAGCGCCGAGGAAGACGTGCTCGAAGCGCTGGCCGATCACATCCGAGAGGTCTTCGTGGAAGATACCGAGAGACTCATCATCTGGGGGTCGGGTGGCACCCTCCGAACCATCGGCGAAGGCCTGGGATTCGAACCCACGCTCCTCGGCATCGATGCGACGATCGGAACTGAGCAGATCGGCACTGACCTTGACGAGGAAGCACTGCTGAACATCATCCAGCATCACGACAAAGAGATCACCATGCTCTTGTCGCCGATGGGCGGCCAGGGATTCTTGATCGGTCGAGGAAATCTCCAGCTCTCCCCCGCCGTCATCCAAGCCGCCGGCATCGATGCGGTTCTCGGCGTCGTCACCCCGGCCAAATTACTGACGTTGAACACCCTCAGAATCGATTCGGGTGATGCTGAACTTGATGCGCAGTTCGCTGAAAAGAAGTACCTGAAAGCGCTGCAAGGTTACCGGACCACACGCCTCCTCAAAGTGACCACAGATTAGAGGGTTCAAGTACCCTGCAAACATCTGTTGGCTTCATGCGATACGAAATTATATCTGCAAACCACATGCAAGACAAGTCACTCGGTGTGATCAATTTCCCTTCGATTGCTCACAAAGGACTGGTCTCAAAAGTCAACGTAAAACTTGCCGAGGGTTGGCGCCCTCAGGGCGGCGTGCATTCCATGCACGGTGAAGAAGGAGAACATCTGTTCATGCAGGCCATCGTGCTGAAAACCTGTGAGTGTGATCCACTGCCCGAACCCGAGCCCCAATTCGAGTGAATCATTGTCCCTTCAGTGCGGCCTCGATGAGTCCGACGAACGGTGGTGAAGGCCTGTTCGGCCGGGATTGGAACTCCGGGTGATATTGGGTGGCGAAGAAGTAGGGATGGTCGGCGAGTTCGATGATCTCCATGCGCTCGCCCTCGGTATCTCTGCCGACGAAGCGCATGCCCGCGCTCTCGAGTTCGGCCACCATCTCAGGGTTGACCTCGTAGCGGTGACGGTGGCGCTCGTGAATTTCCATGACCCCACCGTAGAGTCGGAAGGCCTCGCAGTCTTGGGTCATGAGGTTGGTCTGTCGACTGCCCAGGCGCATGGTGCCCCCCATATGGGTGCGGCTTCCCTCGGGCATGAAGATGACCGCGGGGTGGGGTGTTGCCTCGTCGAATTCGGTGCTATTTGCCCCGGCCTTGCCGAGGACATCTCGGGCGAAGTCGATGACGGCGACCTGCAGACCGAGGCAGATGCCGAGGTAGGGCTTGCCGGTCTGGCGGCAGTAGCGCGCGGCGCACATCTTGCCCTCGACGCCGCGGTTGCCGAAGCCTCCAGGCACCAGGACGCCATCGGCCTCTTCGACCATCTTCCAGTACTGGGCATGCTTCGCGGGGCTCTCCGTCTCCATGTGAGGCTCGAGGTATTCCGCTTCGACCCAGTCGATGGTCATCTTGGCGCCCGATTGGAAGCCGGCGTGTTGCAGTGCCTTGATGACGCTGAGATAGGAGTCGGACAGACCGGTGTATTTGCCGACCATCGCGATGGTCAGCGTCTTGTCGAGATTGTCGACCCGCTCCGCCATCGCCCGCCAATCCTCCAGCAGCGGCCTGTCCTCGGGCAGGTGGAGGCCAAGCCTTGTCGAGAGTTTCTGACTGACACCCTGCTCATTCATCATCAACGCGACGTGATAGATGTTGGACACATCGTGGGCGGAGTAGACATTGTCGATGTCGACATGACAGAAGGACGCGAGCTTCTCTTTGACTTCGGCCAACAGCGGTTCACTCGATCGGCAGACGAGGAAATCGGGTCGCAGCCCCGCCGCGCGGAGTTCCTTCACCGTGTGCTGGGTCGGCTTGGTCTTCTGCTCGCCGACCACGCCGATGACAGGCACCAAAGAGACGTGGAAGAAGCAGATATTGTCGCGGCCGACACGGAACTGGAATTGGCGCAATGCCTCGACAAAGGGTGCGCTCTCGATATCACCGACCGTGCCACCCAATTCGATGACGCAGACATCGGGTGTCTTTCCAGAACCATCGCTGCACTGGGCGGCGACCTGCTCGATGCGGTCTTGAATCTCATTGGTGATGTGGGGGACGACCTGAACGGTCTTGCCGAGGTAATCGCCGCGACGCTCGCGCTCGATCACACTGGAGTAGACCTTGCCGGTGGTGATGTTGTTGTCACGACCCAATTGGATATCGAGGAAGCGCTCGTAATTGCCGAGGTCGAGATCGACCTCGCCACCATCATCCAGCACGAAAACCTCGCCGTGCTCGAACGGGCTCATCGTGCCCGCATCGCTATTGAGGTAAGGGTCGATCTTGATCGCTGTAACGCGCAATCCCATCGACTTCATCAGTACGCCAAGGCTTGACGCTGTCACGCCCTTGCCGATTCCTGACAGGACTCCACCGGACACTACGACGTACTTCACCGCAATCAACGGGATTTGCACGCGTTGGGCGTCGCCTATGAACGTTGTCTCTGACCCACCAGATCAAGCGCTCTTCACGCGGACGCCTCCATCTTCAAGTAGCGTCTAGAGGTGAGCGAGCGACATGGGCTCGCGCATCCTCGTCACGGGCGCGCTCGGGCAGATTGGCACCGAACTGGTCGAGGCGCTCGAGGATCGCTTCGGTGTGGATGCCGTCGTGCCGACCGACCTGCGCGCAACAGATCGTTGCCAAGCACTCGATGTCACCGACCTACCCGCGATGCGCACCCTCGTCGAAGAGAATGACATCGGCACCATCTATCACCTCGCCGCCCTTCTCTCCGCCACCGGCGAGAAGATGCCGGACCTCTGCTGGAAGATCAACGTCGGTGGACTGGAGAACGTCATCTCCGTCGCACGCGCCTACGATTGCCGCGTCTACTCTCCCTCATCCATCGCCGTGTTCGGACCGGATTGTCCACCCATCGCCCCCCAGGTCACACCACTCAATCCCACGACGGTCTATGGGCGCACCAAGGTCGCCGGCGAACAGATGGCGATCTCCAGTGGCATCGATATCAGAGGCGTACGATATCCCGGCCTGATCTCCTACAAGGCACCCCCCGGCGGCGGCACGACCGACTATGCGGTCGAGATCTTCCACGCCGCCATCAAGGATGGCCACTACGATTGCTTCGTCCGTGCTGATACCCGCCTGCCGATGATGTACATGGACGACGCGATTCGCGCCACACTCGAACTGATGGATGCGCCCCGAGAATCGCTCCAAGAAGCGCGCGGTGGTTACAACATCGAAGGCTGTTCTTTCAACGTTACAGAACTCGTCACCAGCATCCAGCGTCACCTCCCCGATTTCACCTGCACCTTCACCCCGGACGAGCGACAATCCTACGCGGATTCCTGGCCCGATGAGGTCGAGGACGACATCGCCCGCGCGGAATGGAATTGGAATCCCCAATTCGACCTCGACGCCATCGTCGATGCGATGTTCAAAGGACTGCGGCCCTAACCAGAGGGTACGGACGTAAATAACGGACTGCGAGCCCTTGTGTACTGTAATATCATTCCATGGGTGTTGAGCATATACCCTCATGATTAGATGATGAACATTTATCGCAAGGACAGGTTGGCCAATAATTACCTGCAAGTGATGCCGCATCGAAATGTTTCACAAATAATTCCCTGTAAATGTGAGCCCACTCAGTTTGAATAAGTGATTCAGTATCAATAGAGCTATCCTTATCAAAGGCATCCTCGGGGAATTCAATTGATATTGTGGATATGATTTCATGACTTTTCTCAAAAAAAGAGCCATCTATGAAGAACACTTGAAGGACGTATTCGTTTGGATGTGGTATCTGTATAAATCCCAACATTCCGTAATAATCCCATATACCAGGAGGCTTGGACCCCGACCACATATCTTCCATGTCATCACTAGGTGGGTTAGCCATACCGATGGTCCCTTGAATCCCACTCGGTCCATAACTGCATTCTGGACTTACTCTCAACATTCCTTGATTACTTAGCGTTTCAATCCATGATCCGGCACTGAAATCCTCTGATTC
>CAVOCV010000117.1:0-5256 GCA_963694325.1 Candidatus Thalassarchaeaceae archaeon
CGATCCACTGCTCAGGTGGACGGCGGGTGATACCTGTTCCACCCAGTACGACCCGGGTGGTCTGGTCCGCTTCGATGCAGGGAATTGCTCGTCGGTGACCGATGCCAATGATGTGGTCAGCGTTCGCATGCCCATCCAAGCGAGTTGGGCCTGGAATGATGAGAGTTCGACCGAGATCAACATCACCGTCCGGGATGACCTCGGCCTGGTCGTCAACGGCTTCGAGTCAGAAGGCCTCAACCTGAAGGTCGAGAACGACATTCAACTCTTGGACCTCACAGCAGTCGATGAATCGGGGCGCCAGCTGCTGCCCTATGATTGGATGCGCGGTGGAACGAATCTGACCTTCTCGGGATCGATCGCCTTCGAGGGCACGTCCTTCTCCCCACAAGCGGGTCAGTTTGACCTGCAGTTGATTGGCCAAAATCTCACTCAAGATGGCGTTCTGATGGATGAGGAAGTCCTCTTCCTGACCGAGGCAAATCCTGCCCACGGCCAGTATTACATGACCCTTGAGACCCCGCTGCAGTCCAGTCAGGGCGGCATGCTATTCCAGATTCGCGCGGTCAATCTCCTGAACGGGTCGACCTTCATCAATCCCGGATTCAACAGCATGCGAATCGTCCTCGACGGCAACAGTCCGCTGGTCATCGACGCCAGTCCCACCGACGGGGTCGAAATGCACGCGGGTTCTCAATCCATCAGCATCACGGTCGAGGATGCCGTCGACCCACCGACGCAGATCACCATGCATTTTTGGGTCGAAGCCGTGGACGACCTGAACTACAACCGGCTCCCAGAGGGGGATGAATATCGCTCCGCAGTATTGCGTTCACCTGAAATGCTCCCCGGCGGCTTGAACATCTTCAATGGCATCATCGATGACAGTGCCAACAGCCATGGGGAGACGGTCTCATTCTACGTCAGCGGCGAGGATCAGCAGAACAACGCGCTGGCCCGAGGTGGCGGACCGGTCTGTCCGGGCATGCCCGCCACCTGTGGGGACATGGGCGCAGTGCTGCCGAACTGGGCGGCAGATCTGTCGACCTATTCCATCCGTCAGGAATTCGCACCCATGGTTGAATCGGCCAACTCGAGCCTGCTCGGCCATGACGATGAATCCCCACTCCACCCCGGGACGACCTACGTCGCACGACTGCTCATCGGTGATGGGAATGGCTGGATGGACATTCAATCAGTCCACCTCTCGCTGATCGGTGACCTCGACGATGAGCGCGCATCGATCTGGGCCAATTTCACCCGCCCCGAACTGGGCCACGAGATGGCATTGGAATCCGGCAGCACCGCCGTGGCCGTCTCCAACCTCTACAGCACGGTCTCCACCGAACCGCTGAACGATAGCGTGCTCTACCTCGACATCCAATTCCAGTTGACCTGGCTCTTCCCCGAGGAGTTCGACACCGATGGTGAGACCACCTTCGTCCCCGTTGTCGAGGTTGCGGATTGGCCGTGTGATATCGATTCGGATATACCCTGCCATGACGACCGCGGTGGCCTCGGTTATGATGAGTGGAGTTTGGACAACGACTTGAGATTCGACATGGTACTCGGCCACTTCACCGCGACGGACCTTGCGACCGGCCGCAACCTGTACCGGCCTGGAGATGACCCGGAACTGATCGCTGCAGGACAGGTCGTGCGCGTCTCCGGCCGCATCCTCTTCAGCGAGGATGCAACACCTGCACCCGAAGGTGCCTTTGACATCGTGATCGGTGATCTGGAGCGGTCCTGGTCCGCAGCACCCCGTGAAGGGGGCGATTTCACCCTTGACATCCTCGTGCCGAACGTTCGCAGTGGTGGCCTGGACATGTATGCGAGATTGGAGAATCTTCCCGGTCTTGCCGATGACACGACCCCTCAGAGACCCCGCATCCAACTGATCGTCGACGGGGCACCGCCCGAGATTCGATCCATCGGTCCGATTGGCGACATTCGACTCGACCAGGCCGCCGCACTCCCTGTCAGCCTTCACGTCGCCGACGAACACGGCTTCGACCTGCAACGCCCAGCCGAGATTCACTGGCTCATCCGTGCCGGCACCAGCGAAATTTCGCGTGGTAACCAACCCTTCCAGTATGGCGCACCCGTTGGACTCGACTGGGGTTGGGACGGCGTCATCGACCTCACGGATGGTGGGTCGATCGAACTGCTCCCCGGCTATATTGTCGATGTCTGGGTCACGGGTTCAGACCGTGCAGGCAATCCATATCTCGCCGAAAACAACACCGAGGCCATCCCGCTGGTCCAATGGCGCATGATCCGCATCGGACCCGATGTCGATCTGCGTGGAGAACAGACGGTCATCGGTTGGGTCGACCCCTCCCCCGTCGGCGGCGAAATCGCGACGCTCAACATCGCTGGCGTGAATCAAGCCACCCATGCCGGTGAGGTCCAGTTCTTCCTGCTCAAGGAGATCTCCACCGATGAATGGGTCGAGGTTCGCGATGTATCGACGCTCGTTCAGATCGATGCCGATGCACCGTGGTCCGCCGTACTCGAACTCCCCACCGAAGTGGTCGAGAAGAGCGAGGTCCACCGCTTCCAGTTGGTCGCCCGCGATGGCCATGTCGACATCGATTGGGTATCCATCGAACCACTCGACATCAAACCCCACACCGCGCGAGATGGCGAAGCCTTGAGCCAGCAGATCGAGGATTCGACCGGCCTCTTCATCCTCTACATCATCGCCGTGGCTTCACTGTGCTTCGGCGTGGCGATGCTCGCACTCTACCGTCGCGAGAAGCTGGCCGGACTCGAAGAGGACCATGACCAGGCCGATATACTCGAAGATGAGGAAGAGACCGACATCGCCCCTCCACCCGGCTTCGAGGACATGCCACCGCCGATGGGAAATGTTCCACCTCCCACGGAGAATGTGCCTCCCCCGACGGAGAACGTCCCACCTCCCACAGCCGAAGCGGGCGAAACAACCGCGGATGACGCGGCCTACGGCGACGAGGAACTGATCGCTGGCGGTTGGACCCAAGAGCAGGTCGATTACGCCCGCGAGATCGGCCAGATTTGACCGGTGAGTTGACAGCGCACCGGCGCGCGCCCGAACACATGGAAGAGGACCCCGCTCGCATCGAGATCCCCTCCAAAGAGGCGGACCCGACCGAGAAGATGGTCTTCCTTCAGGAACAACTCGTGAATTTCCTGCGCCAATATGACATGCCGCTGATCGAGGTATCCCTCGTCCTCTCAAAGTACACCCGAAACCTTTGCGAAGCTCTTGAAAAACAGGCTGCCGGCCAAGGTGAGCAACTGCCTCAGATTCTCGCAGAGCCGTGGCCCCTGCTCGGTCACGAGGTGGAAGAAGGCGCCGAGGGTCCTGGCCTCGAGACCCTGCTCGACCATCTGGATGAGGATCGCATGGACATTCTCGACACCATCCTTCGGACGTCGATGACGGCGACCGAGATGGCCTTCACAGACGCCTTGATGCAGTTGCGACAGTGGGAACATTTGGTGCGCTCACAATTGGCCGACGCACGCGGTGCGGGCCAACTCTACTCTCCGCTTGAAATTCCGGAAGACTGGTGATCAGTCGAGCGCAGCGAGCACGCGTCGCTGATTTTCAGCATCGGTCACATCGAGCATGGCGACGCGGTAGGCATCACCGATCGACCAGATCCACAAGACCGGCCACAACACGATGGTCAGGAGCAAGGGCACCTGCAAGAGCATCCAGTCGAATCCCTTCTGATGCTGACGATTGAAATGCTGTCCAAGGAAGAGGAAGGGAAAGGCGGCGAGCACACCCGCGAGCAGCGGTTTCAGTGCCCCCCACGCGCCCACACCGGCCGTCAGCTCGGACCAGATGAGGCGAATCGCTCCTGCGGATGACTTGGTGCGACGCCACAGGCCGAGTCCTTCCCGCCGCCGTTCGATGGCGGGCAAGGAGACGATGAGGTCCTCTTCATCGCCCGACATTGGGCCTGCGTGTGACGTCGACCTGTTCAATCCTGTGCCTCTGACGGGCCTCAGCGTGCCCATCCGCCGGGGCGCGCGACGCAACCGGAGCGCAGAATCAGTCGATGCCACTGAAATGCGACCAGCACATCGAGGAAGACGATTGCCCAGAGCACGATGTGAAAGGGCACGCCCGAACGGGTCATGACCGCTGTTTCTTGGCTGAATTGAATGGCGATGACGGCCGAGAGAAATGCCGCGATCACCATCGTCCACATGCGTCGACGACGGGCACCGATGGTCTGTTCTTCGAAGGTTTCGGGCATGATCCTCATCCCGAGGATGGCGCGTACCCACACGGGGAGAAGGCGGCGGAAATTGTTGAGAGATTGGGAACAGAGCCAGAGTCCTGTTCCTGCGGTGATGAGAACGATCGCTGCCACCGTCCAACCCGAATTGAGCACATCGATGCCCGCCGTGATGAAGGCGGTCGCGCCGGCCGCATAGGTCAACGCATCTGCGAGGATGAGCGAGCCATCCGCGCCAGCCCTGCCGCTTTGGTCTTCAAAACGCGCTTGGGAATCGCGCGTGGCGAGATGTTCCAGCGAATTATCGTCCATGGTATTGACCTGCACTTCACCTTACCATAATGCTATGTCGGAATGCCCCGGGACCCCACGCGATGGAAGCCAAAATCTGGCTGACTGGCTTCGTTCCGTTCGGAGAACATGCTGTCAATCCATCCCAGGAAATCGCCGAGGCGTTGATCGGAACCACCCACTCGGTCGAAATTGAACCGGCGGAACCCTTCGGCCTCCAATCGACATCTGTACAACTTCATTTTGAGGGCAGCATTCTGAGCGTCGACGAGGCGGGGAGCAGTGACTCACTCTCTCATTTCGATGGCATCGATGCGGTGATTCACCTCGGTCTCAAGGAAACAGCTGACCGCATTCATCTGGAGATGTGCGCCGTCAATGAATGCGATTTCCGGATCGCTGACAATTCGGGCCGACAATTGCGTGAATCCCCGGTCGAGCCCACCGGCCTTTCCCTGTTGCACTCCACCGCCCACCGACCCTCATTCGAGATTGCTTATGGCGACACATCGGCGGTGGTGATCAGCGAGGATGCGGGACGTTTCGTGTGCAACGAGACCTACTTCCGCACCCTGTATTCGATCGAATCGAAAGGACTGAACTTGCCGGCGATGTTCATCCACATACCCGCCTTTGACAACATCGATGCCGAACGTCAGATTGAGATTATCCTCGAGGTCGCGGCACGACTCGCCCAGAAGCCGACGATGTCTGTGGTTGGAGG
>CAVOCV010000118.1:0-5225 GCA_963694325.1 Candidatus Thalassarchaeaceae archaeon
TGACCAATGACACGATGGATGTCGAGAAGGTCTTCTTCGGCGCCATCGATGATTCGCGTAATCCCAACATGGCGCGCGTCTCCTTCTTCGTGAGCGGCAGCGACCCGGCGGGCAATGCTCTGACCGGGACTTATGGTCCAGGATTTGAGTATGATCTCACGACCTATCGAACCCGCCGCGACATGGCCTCGGTCTTCACCGGCGTGGTTTGGCAAGGACATGCCGATGGTGGTGACGTGTTCAGCGGCACCGACCAGTCGATCAGCGTTGGACTGGTCGATGCGAATGGCTTGATCGACTTTGAATACATCTCGCTGATCTTTGATTTCGAGGGTCCCGACCCCACGCGAGACCAGCAGGTCATCTCCTTCTCTGGCCGCACAAACACGTGGACATCCGAAGGCCCGTACATCGACCTTCTGCCGAGCAGTGCGGCGACTGTGACGACCAACGACACGGGTCTGCCGTGGATCACGACGACGTTTGACTTCCGCTTCTCTTGGGATTGGCCGGATGAAGATGTGTCTGACCTCGCGCTCGTGTACAAGGAATTGGGTTCGCTGGAGCCGACACGCATCGAATTCATCGAGCACACGTTCAGCGTCGAGAATGATCTCGTATTGGACCCGAATACCTACGTCGTGGAAGATGTGGCATTGCCGCGGGTCGGTCCGCTGGATGATGCGACGCCTGTTCGACCCGACGACCGGCTTCGCTGGTCTGGACGGGTCGTCTACGAGGGCAGTTCGGTGCCTGCACCGAACGATCTGGGCATCACCGTCGAGGTCTTCGACGGCGTCCAGTACTGGTCGGATGGCAGCCTGACCGAGGACGGTGGATTCAGCATCGAGGTGCCTCTATCCGCTGCATCTGCCCTGCAGAGTGCGGAGACCCGCACCTTCCTCACCGGCGTGCGAAACGTGCCCGGTCGAGGTGAAGACATGACCCGTGACACGGTCGCGACCACCCTTCAATTGCAGGTCGACCACACCCCACCGCGCGTCCATCACCGCCTTTCGCCGATCGATGTGATCGACATCTCCTCGGCGACGGATCTGACAGCGATTCCCGTACACTTCTCCGGTTGGGAAGAGTGCGTGCTGCGCGAGGATGCGGATCGCTGTGCAGCCTTCGGCCAGAGCCCGCAATGGGTCAACTGGGTGATGCGCGATGATGCGAGAACAATCGCAGCGGGCCGCAGCCCGCTGGCCATGCAACTCAACGAGACCGGTCTATTCTGGATCGGTGAAGTCGATCTCACCTCCGATGGCATCGTCACCCCGCGATCCGGTTACCGGGTCGGCTTCTGGGTGACGGGACACGACGCGGCTGGCAATGAATTCCCGATGTCGGCCAATACCGAGAGCGACCCTGTGCGCGAACGGCAGGAAGACGATGGAGACCACGACCTCGCCTGGGTCCGCCTCGGCGCGACGGTGGCGGAACTGATTGTCAAGAGTGTGACCCTGAGCGAGGAGACCCTGAGTTCGGGTACAGAGATCGAAGTGGTCGCCATCATCGCCAACACCGGCGGTGCGACCGAATCGAGCTTCACCGTTGAATTCCACGCTGATGGCGAGGTATTCCACACCGCTCGAATCACCGGCCTGCCCGCCAATACCGAACACCGCATCGCCACCACATGGGTCGCCGCCGAAGGCGCCGACCGCATCACCGTGATCGTCGACACCGAGAACGAGGTTGTCGAGGTGGACGAAGAGGGCAACTCGATGTCCGCAAGCGTCTCCGTGGACTACAGTTGGGGACTGGGCTGGATCGACAGCTGGCGCCAGAACCCCCTGACCGTCATCGGCGTGATCTTCGCCATGTTCCTGCTACCCATCGTCGCCACCATCACCTGGCGAACCTCCCTCTCCGGCTCGACGAGCCTGTACGAGGATGAACTCTTCGAAGACGACGAAGAAGGCGATTGGGACGACAACGGCGAGGAAGACGGGGAGTGAGTCCCATCTGGACGGCCCTCTGTGAGCCATTGCGCACGCATGTCGAATCAGCGGGTTGGACACCGACGCCCATCCAAGAGGTGGCGATTGAGCCCTTGCTCGCCGGTGGACATCGACTTCTGGTGGCGCCCACCGGGTCGGGTAAAACCGAAGCCGTCGTCCTGCCGCTGCTCTCCCGTGCCTTCTCCGAGGGTTGGCAACGCATGTCCATCCTCTATGTGACGCCGTTGAGGGCCTTGAATAGGGACATCGATCGGCGATTGCAATCGCTGGCGAACACGGTCGGGCTCGAGGTCGGGCTGCGCCACGGTGATACCACCCAATCCGAACGCACCAAGCAATCCAAGCGTCCGCCCCATCTGTTGGTCACGACACCGGAAACCCTGCAGATCATGATGACGGGAAGTCGGTTGCGCTCTCACCTGTGCGGTGTTCGCGCAGTCGTTGTGGACGAGGTTCACGAATTGGCTTCAAGCGAACGTGGGGCGCAATTGCTGGTGGGTCTGGCTCGGGTCGAAGAGATGGCTGGGCACACCATCCAACGCGTCGGTCTATCGGCCACGGTCGGCAATCCCACCGAGGTCGCCGGTTGGCTCTCACCCGAGAGCGGAGCACCGATCATCGCCCTGGCTCCACGCATCACCGAAGTCCGCATCACCTGTTCCCAGCCGGAGGGGGCAGACGAGGCGCTGGCGCTGGAACACAACACCTCCCCCCGGGCGATGGCCAGTCTGCGCATGCTCGCGGGCCGGCTCAAGGCGGATGCGCCTTCGCTGATCTTCGTCAACAGTCGCAACGCTGCGGAATCGGTCGCTAGTCGGCTGTCGACATTCGACGATACCCTCGACATCGGCATCCATCACGGCTCGTTGGCGACCGAGGTGCGCGAGGAGATGGAGAATCGACTCCAAGCCGGCGATATCCATGCCTTGGTCTGCACGAGCAGCCTTGAACTCGGCATCGATGTCGGCGCCATCCGCCACGTCCACCAAGTCCAGTCTCCGCGGGCTGTCGACCGCCTTCTGCAACGTGTTGGCCGGGCCGAGCACGTCCTCGGCGGCACCGGTCGAGGCGATCTGGTGGCCTGGGAATCCGATGAGATCGCCGAGTCGGCCGTCATCGCACGACGGGCGATCGCCGGACAGATCGAAGGGGTGGAATGGCGGACGATGCCGCGCACGGTCGCGGCCAATCAGATGGTCATGATGACGCTGGCAGAAGGCATCGTGCCACTGGCAGCGACGACGGCGATTTTTCAGCGTACCTCGATTTTCTCGGCATGGACCGAAGCGGACACCCGGGCACTGGCCCGCGTTCTGGATGATCGGTGGCTGATTCGATTCGTCGAGGACCCCAAAACCTCCGACCCGCTGATTTGGGCCCCTTCACTCTGGCGCAGTCTCGCCGATGAACACGTCCCTGCAGAACGGCCGACCAAGGAGGAGATCGCCACGCTTCCCGGAGAACGATTGGAGGGTTGGCGACGACATATGCGCACCCTCGTTCCCAAACATCTGGCCGGGGGTTGGACCTCGGCGGCGGCGCGCACGCGCAGCTACATGCTCGACCATCTCTCGATGATACCCGATGAACAGCGCTACACCGTCCGCGATGCAGTTTCACGGCGCGCGATCGGTTCGGTCGACGAAGCCTTCGTCCTCTCCTTGGATGATTCCGGTCAAGAGACCGATGGAGCGCCTCGACGATTCGTCATCGTCGGCCGGACCTGGGAGATCGTCGAGGCCGACCCAGAGAAATCCGAATTGCTGGTCGCACCGGCCTCCTCGGGAGGCTCCGCCCCGGTGTGGAGCGGAGAATTGCCCCCTGTGCCACCCGAGGTGGCACGTGAGGTCGGCGCACTGCGCAGAATCATTCGCGACCTTGCGACGGATGCTGAGTCCGATGAAACCTGGGAAATCGAATCCTATCCCCTGGCCCCGGATGCTCTGTCCCGTCTGATGGGAACCATCGTCGAGCATGTCGATGCCAGCGGTCATCTCCCCGATGAGCGGCACATCGATGTCGAGACCCGCCGCGATGCGATCATCGTCCACTCCTGCAATGGCTCAAAGATCAACCAGACACTGGCCCATTTCCTCCAGGCCATGGCCTCGACCCTCGAGGGACGCATGGGTCGTGTCATCGTCGACCCCTATCGCATCAGCCTGCAGGTGCCCGGTCTGCGCGCCACACACGTGGTCGAATGGTTGACCGAGACACCGGCGAATGGATTGCCCTCGATCCTGCGGGTGACGATTCCCAACGGCCGCCAACTCCGCTGGCGTTTGGTACAGGTGTGCAAGGTGATGGGGGTACTTCGGACGGGTGTCGATCCTCGAAAGGTCAACCTGCGCGGCATCGCGGCGCGATATCGCGGCACGCCGGTGATGGAGGAAGCGCTCGACAAATTGTTCAGTGAACGGATGGACCTCGACGGCACGGTCGACCTGTTGCGCGCCATCCAGAACGGCGAGATTGAAGTCGCTCAGCGCAGCCCCGGCGCGCTTGGACTCTCCCCGCGTTCAGAGCGTGACATGCAATTGCCGGATTGGTCGAATGTCGAGGTCCGACGCCGACTTGAGATGAGGCTGATGAACGAGCGCGCCCTGACGATTTGTCTTCGCTGCAAAACGGCGACCCGATTCCGCGTCGCCCGCTATCCAGAGCTCGATCCCGTGTGCTCAATCTGCAGCGCAACCATGCGTGCAGTCGCCCGGGAAGGCCTCTCTGATGAACTCAAACAATGGGTTGCGAGCGAAGATGAGAAAGTCCGCAACCGCATGCTTCGAAACGCCGAGATGGTGCAGAATAGGGGCCTCGATGCCATCCTCTGCATGATGGCCCGAGGCGTCGGAGAGGACACGGCCACACGGATTCTGCGCGCCCATCCCCCCGAAGGAGAGCGGGATGCCCTGCTCAAGGCGATTCACGATGCGGAGATCCAATACGCGAGGACGCGGCGCTTCTGGGGTTAGGAAGTCTCATGGACGTCAGCAGATGACCGGGGCTCGATGTGGTTCGGTCTGACCGGTCGCAATGCCAGTGGCAAGACCACCATCGTCGAGTGGCTCCAAGCCCGGGGTCATGTCGCGACGAGTTGTTCGGATTCGATTCGAGCACACCTCAGGGCCAGCGAATTGGACATTTCACGCGACAATCTGATCGCCGGTGGAAGGGCCCTTCGCGCCGAGGGTGGACCGGGCATCCTCGCCGAGATGTTGCGCGACAGCTTCGCAGAATCGAACGAGGTTGTGATCGATT
>CAVOCV010000119.1:0-5182 GCA_963694325.1 Candidatus Thalassarchaeaceae archaeon
GATCTGATTGAGGAGGGATGCGTCGAGATTTGCGGTGGCACCCGCGGCATCCGAACTCTGCATTTCTTTGGAGGCTTGAATGGCCTGTGGGCTGACGACACCGAAATTCCTTCCACCGACCGCACCGGACTTTGAGGGGTCCTGTCGAGCCCCACATTCTGGGCAGAAAAGGGAGTCATCTGGAATCTCTTCTGCGCAGGCCTGACAATCCATGGTTCCACCCCTTCTGGCGGAGGGGCCTGACTTGCCTTAGAAAAGGTTGCCTCGGACAGGGCCACCATCAGGGTCAAGAACGAACAGTCTGACCCAACGCCAGAGGCCACGCGATGGACCGCGATAACCGGCGACTGCTCAAGGCGAACTCCCGCTCCTTCTATCTCACCCTGAAGGTGCTGCCGAAGAGAATTCGCAGCCAAATCGGCACGCTCTATCTATTCGCACGACTCTCGGACACGATCGCGGATTCAACGGTTGGTGACGGCGCGGTTCTGTTGCGGGCTCTCTCCGCCTATAATGAACGGATTCAGGGCCTGGATTCAGGCCCCCTGGACCTTGAGGGACTGGCCTCGCTTCAAGCCGATCCATCCGAGGCGGACCTGTTGAGAAATGTGAATTCAATCACATCCTCTATAGGCGATTTCAGCGCGACGGATCAAGCCCACATCCGGCGCTGTCTCGACATCATCATCGGCGGACAACGTCTGGATTTGGAACGCTTCTCCTCGGGAGAGGCGGGCGTGATCACCTGCCTGCAGAGCGATGCAGAATTGGATGATTATGCCTACCGGGTCGCGGGCAGTGTGGGGGAATTCTGGACCCATGTATCCCTCGACCATTGCTTCACGCTCGGTGCGGAAGACCGTGAACGCCTGTTCGCACTCGCCGTGCGGTTCGGAAAAGCGCTGCAATTGATCAACATTCTGCGCGACATCCCCGCGGACCTCGCCCTCGGCCGCTGCTACATCCCCGAATCGGCATTGGCCGAGATTGGACTCCAGCCCGAGGATCTGCTCGACCCGACCAACTTTGAGACATTCCGACCGCTCTACAACCATTGGCTGGACATCACCGTCGGCCACCTCGATGCGGCGGTGGAATACATCGAGATGCTGCCCCACCGCCACTTTCGGCTGCGCGCTGCCTGCATGCTGCCGGTGCTGATCGGCCAGCGCACCCTGCAGCTCTGCCGCCAAGGAAACGTCCTCGACAGCGAGCATCGAATCAAGGTCCTCCGACCCGAGATCAAACGCATCTCACGCCGCACGCTCTTCGCCGTTCCGTTCAAAGGCAGGAGTCAAAGACTCTTGAATCGACTCCGGTCCCCGTAGGGGACCTATCGCCCGTTTCGCAGGTGGATTCAATAAGGCACGGTCCCCCCCTCTTATCGTCGCACATGTCCGAACACGTCTCCAGCCGCGCAACGGACCTTGCCGACGAGTTCATTCTCCTCGATGAGACCCCGATTCGCAAGGGCGAGGAAGGCACGACGGTCAACCCTCGACTCGAGCGATTGCGAGCCGCTGTCGTCCTCACCCGAGAGGCCGTGCGCGCCGCCAGCATCACCGCCCTCGAACTGGCCACAGAATCGGCCCACTTCATGGGTGTCATCGGCCGTGGAGGCGAATTGAACAATCCCTTCGCCCACATCGAAGCACCGGTCTGGGAAGAGGAAAACGTCCCCCAGGAAATGCTCGACACCGCCTATGCCTATTGCGAGGAATTGACGCGAAGAGAGGCCGGAAATTTCTACCACTCGTTCAAGTATCTCCCCGATGAGCAACGCAAGTCGATCTGCGCTTACTACGCCTTTTGCCGCCGCGCAGACGACATCGCCGACGGCGATTACGAGGACATCTTCCCCGGCGCCTTGGGCCCCAATGACCCCGAAGCGATCGCCTACCGTCGCCAACTCCTCGACATCGCCGTGGCCAAGCCCGTCATCGAGCGCTCGGAATTCGAGGACAAATTGTCACAACTCTTTTTCTTCCGCAAGAAGTTGAGCACGGCCTACAATTGCATGGCGAGCACCGACCCGATCTTCCTGGCGCTGAAGCACACGATCTCCACCTATGGCGTGCCCCGGGAATACATGGACGACATGATCTCGGGCATGGAGGATGACCTCTACACCAACCGCTACGAGACCTTCGAAGAATTGTACTCCTACTGCTACCGCGTCGCCAGCACCGTGGGCCTTGTCTGCATCGACATCTACGGGCATGAATCTGGTCCCGCTGCGCGCGAGTTCGCCGAGGCGTGGGGCATTTTCATGCAACTGACGAATATCATTCGCGACGTCGCCGAGGATGCGGAACGCGACCGCATCTACCTGCCGATGGATGACTTGGAGCGCTTTGGCATCACCGAGGACGACATGAAGTCCGGACGGGCCCTGTTGGACCACCCTGGATGGAAGCCATTCGTGGCGGAATACTGCAAGCGAGTCCGGTCCTATCGCGACAAGGCGTTCAAACTCCTGCCGCTCCTGCCCAAGCAGTCGCGCTACAGCCCGGCCGCGATGATGGCCTTCTACTCCAGCATCCTGAAGCGAATCGAAAAGAGCGGCGGTGACGTTTTCACCAGCCGCGTCAAACTGAGCAAGGCCGAGAAATTGACCCTGGCCGCGGGAGTCTACCTGCGCCACCGATTCCTCAGCTTCTGAGACCCTGAAACCGCGGGCTCACCTATGGTGAGCCACGCAACCGATTAAGAACGACAGCAGAGGCGAACAGAACGAGGGGTGAGAAGATGCGAGTGGCCGTCCTGCTGGAAGATCGGTGTCAACCGAAGAAGTGCAATGCCGAGTGCGAGGCATTTTGTCCGCCCAATCGCAACGGCATCGAGTGCATCGTGATGAACGAGGGCAATGGCAAGCCGTTGATCTCTGAACCGCTGTGCATCGGCTGTGGCATCTGCATCAACAAGTGTCCTTTCGATGCGATCATCATCACGAATCTTCCTGAGGAACTGAAGACGGACATGACCCATCGGTACTCCGAGAACGGCTTCCGTCTGTTCCGATTGCCCGCACCGAGAGAGGAGCAGGTCGTCGGCATTCTCGGCGCGAACGGCATGGGGAAGTCCACCGCGATCAATCTCCTGTCGGGCGTACTCCGTCCGAATCTCGGCGATTGGTTGGCCGGAGAACAGCCGTGGGAGGACGTCATCGAGGCATTTCCACGTGGCGAACTCCGCGATTTCATGGGCCAGGTGGCTGAGGACAAAGTCCGCATCGCCGTCAAACCGCAATACGTCGACAAGATTCCCCGCGCATTCCAAGGCGCGGTCTCAGAGTTACTCGAGCGCATCGACCAACGCGGTGTCATCGAAGAGGTCACCATCGCGCTCGGCATCGACCATCTCTTTGAGCGAAAACTCCCCGAACTCAGCGGCGGCGAGTTGCAGCGCGTGGCCATCGCCGCCACCCTGCTGAAGGATGCAGACGTCTACTTCTTCGACGAACCCTCCTCCTATCTCGACATCTACGAGCGCATGCGAGTGGTCAAGATCATCCAAGAACTCTCAGAATCTGGTAAGCGCGTCATCGTCATCGAGCACGACCTGGCCATCCTCGACGTGTTGTGCGACCTCATCCACGTCGTCTATGGAGAGCGCGCCGCCTATGGCATCTTCACCCCACCGCGGCCCGCCCGCACGGCCATCAACGCCTATCTCGATGGATTCCTCGAGCAGGAAAACATCCGCATCCGCGACAAGCCCATCACCTTCCTGCGCGGACGCCAGCGCGGCGAGGAGATCGGCGACCCCATCCTCGAATGGGGTGATATGGAGAAAACTCTCGGCGATTTCCACCTCAAAACCGACACCGGCAAGGTCCACAGTTCCGAAGTGGTCGGCGTGGTCGGACCCAATGCCACGGGCAAGACGACGATGGTCAAGATGATCGCCGGCGAGATGGAGATCGATGCCGGCTGGTGCACGATGGAGGCCAAGGTCTCCTACAAGCCGCAACACGTCAAGCCGGAATTCGCAGGTCGCGTCGAGCATTGGCTCGACAGCGAACTCGGCATGAAGTGGCGCAAAGGTGAATTCCACACCACGGTCATCCGTCCCCTCCAGGTCGACAAGCTGCTCGAACAGGATGCCCGCCGTCTCTCCGGTGGCGAATTGCAAGCCGTCAGCATCGCCATCTGTTTGGGCAAGGAAGCCGACCTCTATCTCTTGGACGAACCCAGCGCACATCTCGACGTAAACGCCCGCATGGAGGCGGCAAAAGCGATTCGCAAGACGATGGAAGTCAACGAGAAGGCAGCGATGGTCATCGACCACGATATCTACTTCATCGACATTGTCAGTGACTCCTTGCTCGTCTTCGAAGGCGAGGGCGGCAGCGAGGGCATCGCCGTCGGACCGCTGCCGCTGCGCAAGGGCATGAACCGATTCCTCGAGCAGGTCGACATCACCTTCCGCCGAGACCACGACTCCTACCGACCCCGCATCAATAAGCAAAACAGCCGAAAAGACCGCGAACAGAAATCTCGCGGCGAATATTTCTACGCGGGTTGATTCCATGCCGGTCATTCCCCAAGCCACGGGCGTTCACGCGCGCAGTCGAAGACGGCTCTCGGCATCCTCGCTGGTCACCTGGGAGCGATGCAAGCGCGATTGGTTCCTCACGCGAAGGCTCGGCATCCGCGTGCCGATGCACCCCGAGATGCTGCTCGGCCACATCGTCGAGGAAGCCGCCACAGCCATCTGGATGGAACGAGCCCAACCGATCATGCAGTCGGGTGTGACCAGATGGGTGGAATCTGAATCAAAAGGAGAGATGGAGGTCGACTCTCTTCAACTCCTGAATGATTGGCTTCGAACCTTGATGCGGCCGATGGTCGATGAGATGCTGCGCCAACTCGCAGAGAACTGGTCCAACTGTCTATGGAAAGCGGAGGGGCGCGCCCACACCGATGTCAAGCGTGAGAAACTGAACTCGATGGTCAAGAATGCCATCAAACTCCAGATCGCCGAGGCCACCGAATGCTTGGAGGCGAACGGCGGCCCACATCTGGAGGCGTTTCGAGCCGGAGGAGACCCCTTTGGTACCATCGCCCCCTGCTGGGGCGGCGACACCCATTGGCAAGCGGAAGGCGAGCCCTGCACCTGGTGGGAAGCATGGGAGATCGCGCGACCGTGGGCCAAGGACCCGCGCATCACAGCCGCCCAA